>CAYZQI010000026.1:0-42574 GCA_964480455.1 uncultured Cytophagaceae bacterium | reverse complement strand
CCTCCACGCTCCGAGATAGACTTAAACTCATTGTAAACGGCTTGCTCTACCAAATCCGTCAGTTCCTCAATGATGAAAGCACCTTGCAGCGGATTTTCATTTCTTGCCAAGCCTAGCTCATGATTGATAATCATCTGAATCGCTACGGCACGCCTTACCGATTCTTCTGTGGGCGTGGTGATTGCCTCATCATAGGCGTTGGTGTGCAGCGAGTTGCAGTTATCATAAATGGCATAGAGTGCCTGCAAAGTAGTACGAATATCATTGAAAGCAATCTCCTGAGCGTGTAGGCTTCTGCCCGAAGTCTGGATATGGTACTTCATCTTCTGGCTGCGGTCATTGCCTCCATATTTGTATTTCATGGCTTTTGCCCAGATGCGCCTTGCCACACGTCCTAGCACTGAGTACTCGGGGTCCATTCCGTTAGAAAAGAAGAAAGACAAATTGGGTGCAAAATCATCAATGTGCATGCCTCGGCTGAGGTAATACTCCACAAAGGTAAATCCATTGGAAATGGTCAGGGCAAGTTGTGTGATAGGATTTGCGCCTGCTTCGGCAATGTGATACCCTGAGATAGATACCGAATAAAAATTCCTGACTTTTTTATCAATAAAATATTGCTGAATATCGCCCATCATACGCAGTGCAAATTCAGTACTAAAGATACAAGTATTCTGGGCTTGGTCTTCTTTCAAGATGTCTGCTTGGACAGTGCCTCGTGTCTGGGCTAGAGCATACGCTTTGATTTGCTCATAGACTTCCTTAGGCAGTACTTGGTCGCCCGTTACGCCAAGGAGCATTAAGCCTAAGCCGTCATTTCCTTCGGGTAATCCACCTGCATATTGAGGTCTTTCAATGCCTTTTTCTTGGTAAATCTTTTTGATTTTTTCTTCTACTTCGGCCTCTAATCCATTTTTCTTGATGTATAGCTCACATTGTTGGTCAATGGCGGCATTCATATAAAAGCCCAAAATCATAGGTGCAGGCCCATTGATGGTCATAGAAACCGAAGTACTTGGATTGCAAAGGTCAAAACCTGAGTAAAGCTTCTTGGCATCATCTAAGGTGGCTACGCTTACGCCTGAGTTGCCTATTTTGCCATAAATATCAGGTCTGTGGTCGGGGTTTTCTCCATAGAGCGTAACCGAATCAAAAGCTGTGGAAAGGCGTTTGGCAGGCATTCCTTTGGAAAGATAATGAAAACGGCGATTGGTTTTCTCAGGTCCACCCTCACCTGCAAACATACGGGTAGGGTCTTCGCCTTGTCGCTTGAGGGGGAATACACCCGAAGCATAAGGAAAAAATCCAGGGGCATTTTCAGAAAGAATCCATCTCAAGATGTCGCCCCAATCTTGGTATTTGGGCAGGCTTACTTTGGGGATTTTTATGCCAGAAAGCGACACTGTGAATAAATCTTGCTCAATCACTTTGTCACGCACTTGGAACTGATACTTATCGGCTTGGTAGCGTTTGAGGGTATCTGCCCAGCCTTGCAAGGCAGTTTTGCACGCTGCATCTAGTTTTTGCTCGAGAGCTTGGTAGCGTTTTACGAGGTCTTGCAGGTAATCGGGTTCGCCTTGCACTTGCTCTACAGCGTGGACTACCTCTTCAGATTCTTCTATGAACTCGATGGTTTTTTTGCCAATTTCGGCACGGAGAAGGTCTATTGTTCCTTTGAGTTGGTAGAGTTGCCTTGCGATTTTGCTTTGCTCCTCTATGAATTTATGGTAATTTTCGGCAGTTTCGCAAATTTCAGCCAAATAGCGTACACGGTCAGGTGGAATGATGTAGATTTTTTCAGACTCACCCACTGCCCCAAGAGAAAGCTCAGAAGCGACTCTTTCTTTGAAAGAATTTCCTTCTACTTGGGCGATTTTATTCATAATGCTCAAGTAGAGGGTATTCATGCCTGGGTCATTGAATTGAGAGGCAATCGTTCCGAAGATGGGCAGTTCTTCATCGGGCTTCTCGAAAGCCATGTGATTGCGTTTGTATTGCTTACGCACATCACGCAGGGCATCAAGCGAGCCTCGTTTGTCAAATTTATTAATCGCAATGACATCAGCAAAATCTAGCATATCTATTTTTTCTAGCTGTGTGGCTGCCCCATATTCGGAGGTCATTACATAAAGCGACACATCAGAATGGTCGACTATTTCGGTATCAGATTGCCCAATGCCCGAAGTTTCTACCACTACCAAATCATAGCCTGCTGCCTTACAAATATCAATGGCATACTGCACGTGCTGGCTCAGGGCAAGGTTAGATTGGCGAGTAGCCAGCGAACGCATATACACACGCCCATTGCTGATAGAATTCATACGGATACGGTCGCCGAGCAGTGCACCGCCCGTCTTGCGTTTAGAAGGGTCAACGGAGATAACCGCAATGCTATGTTGCTCAAAATCAAGCAAATAGCGGCGAACTAGCTCATCTACGAGAGAGGATTTTCCTGCGCCACCTGTGCCTGTGATGCCCAGCACGGGTACATTGCTTGCTTTGGCTTTCTGCTCAATGTCTGTTTTTATTTTGTCATATTCATCAGGATAATTCTCTGCCACACTAATCAAACGCCCTAATTTGAGGGCTTCTTTTTGGGACAAATCACGCACGAGCTGGGCTAAATCGTGGCTGGGCTCAAATTCATCTTCGGCGATTTCTTCTTCGCCATCAGGCAAGACTACTTTTTTATTTTTGAGATAGGTAGAAAAATCAGCCTTTCGCAAAAGGTCATTAATCATACCCTGCAAGCCCAGTGCCCGTCCATCATCAGGAGAATAAATCTTGTCAATACCGTGTTCGTGTAATTCTAAAATTTCGGTAGGCAGAATCGTACCACCGCCCCCGCCAAAAATTTTAATATCCGCTCCACGCTCTTTGAGGAGGTCATACATATACTTGAGGTACTCTACGTGTCCGCCTTGGTAGGAAGTCATTGCGATTGCCTGCGCATCTTCTTGGATAGCACAATCCACCACTTCTTGCACACTTCGGTTATGCCCCAAGTGAATAACCTCTGCACCAGAGGCTTGGATAATGCGGCGCATGAGGTTGATAGCGGCATCATGCCCATCAAAAAGGGAGGCAGCCGTTACGATACGCAAATGATGACTGGGTTTGTAGGCTTGTGTTTCTTGTTGACTCATATTTTTTATATCTAATCTTTTCTTGCTATTTTACTATTTCTTTGTGATTACAAAGTTAAGGCATTTTTTGTTTAAGAGGAAAAGGGATTTGTGGGTTTGAGGGGGAGGAAGTATATTTGCTTGCACATATAGAGATTTAATGAAAATTTAGAACATATCAAAATGGAAAATGACCATGATTTAACAACAAAAAAAGGGTTTGAGGAAGCAAAATCACTCTTGAAAAATTATGGATGGATAATAAATCCTCTAGGTTGGGCAATCTATAAAGTGCTTTCAGCAGAACCTACCATCGAGGCTCAAAGTAAACTAGCAAGCGATATTATCAAAGCTGGGAAAGAAAATGGAGCAAAAAAAATAAAGATGAAAATCGCAAACAAAGCTGGATTTAAGCTTGGTATAAGCATTGAAGGAATACCACTGAAAATGAATATTATCAATGACAGTTTCATGGAACTTGAAGTTGAATACTAATGATGTCCCAAAAAACTAATATTTCACTTTTGATATGTTAAAAACCCGAATCTAAAATTTCAAATATAAATAAAAAATATATGACAAGTCAAAAATTAAGTAATGCACAATTAGAGCTGCTCAAAATGTTTGCATACGATTTGAGTGAAGCCGAACTCTCGGAAATGAAAGCAGTATTGGCAAAGCATTTTGCCCAAAAGCTTACACAGCAAATGGACGAACTTTGGGAAGAAAATAATTGGTCGCAAGAAACTATGGATACTTGGGCAAGTGAACACATGAGGACACCTTACAAAGACCCAATGCCATGAAAGTAGTATTGGATACCAATGTGTTTTTAGTGAGTATTCCCCCAAAATCTGAAAGTCATATCATCTTTCAAAAAATTTTAGATAAAACTTATTCATTGCTTGTGAGCCAAGATATTCTCTTGGAATATGAAGAAATATTAAGCCAGCGTGCCAATCCGATAATTGCTAAGAATGCGCTAATGTTACTAGAGAACTTGCCCAATGTTCTCAAAGTAGAAAATCATTTTAGATGGTTAATCATCACAAAGGATAAAGATGATAATAAATTTGAAGATACAGCTTTTAATGGGAATGCTGACTATCTAGTGAGTAATGATAAACACTTTCAGGCACTAACTCAAATTGACTTTCCACAAGTAAAGCTCTTGAATTCACAGGCTTTTATGGGCTTATTGAAGGATTCTTAAAAGGCTTCTAGTAAGCAACCGCCCTAGATAACTTGAAAAGCAAGCAGTTTCCGTAATTTTACAGAAAAGATAAATCAGTATGAAATACCAAGAATATTTACCTTAAACTAGCCAGACTGACTGACTCACAATATAAATTTTTCTTTTCACGCTCTGTAAATCACCTATGGAATAAGCCTTTTAAGCTCTTCGACTGTGTCAGTTTTAAGAAGGTATTGGGATTAATGCTGTGGTATATTTGCGAGTACGAAGATGTACAAAGCTAAAACTTTATGCTACAAATTTTATCTCTGCCAATCTTGATTTGCAATCTAACAGTTAGAGATTTTTAATCTAAAACCCTACTTTTGCAAGTGTTAGCGTGTGCAATTAACTGAATAAATTTATGCTAAGAAAAGATAGATACAAGGCATTGGTAGCACATTTTAAAGAAAATATGCCCCAACCCGAAACAGAACTTCAATATCGAAACCCTTACGAACTGCTGATTGCGGTCATTTTGAGTGCACAATGTACTGACAAGCGTGTCAATATGGTAACACCTGCCTTGTTTGAGGCATTTCCTACACCAGCCGACCTCGCTGAGGGTACTTTTGACGAAGTATTTGCACTCATTAAGAGTGTTTCTTATCCTAACAACAAAACCAAGCATTTGATAGGCACAGGCAAAATGCTGCTTGAGCAGTTCAATTCAGAAATACCTTCAAGCACAGATGAACTCCAAAAACTACCCGGAGTAGGCAGAAAGACTGCCAATGTAATTGCCTCTGTGGTCTATCAACAACCTACAATGGCGGTAGATACGCATGTGTTTAGGGTCTCAAAGCGGCTAGGGCTGGTCAATCAAAATCTAAAAACGCCCCTAGAAGTGGAAAAAACCTTGGTCAGTTATCTGCCCAAGTCGGTCATAGCAGATGCGCATCATTGGCTTATTTTACACGGGAGATATACTTGCACGGCACGCAGCCCGAAATGTGAGGAGTGCGATATCAAGCATTTTTGTAGGCATTATGAGAAAAAAGTGCTGCCCACGCTTTCGGCAAATGACTAGGCTTCGAAAAACTCAAAAATTTTTGCAATGATGTATTCCTGCTCAAGGTCAGTAAGCGTGTAAAAAAGTGGCAGCCTGAGCAAACAATCGGAAAAATGTGTGGCTTGTGGCAGATGAGTAGGCGCGTGCTGTGTAAGGTAGTAAGGCGAAGTATGCAAGCATACATAATGAAAAATGGCTAAGATGCCTTGTTGGTTTAAGTATTGAATAAGTGCCGAGCGAGTGGCTTTGTCTTTACAGACGAGGTAAAACAAATGTGCATTATGGGTGGCAAATTCGGGAATGGTAGGGAGTTGTAATAGCCCTACTGCTTGCAAAGGCTGTAATGACTGGTAGTATTTGTCCCAAATTTTTTTGCGTTGGGTTTGTATATTTTCTAGGTTTTCTAGCTGTGCAAAAAGAAAAGCTGCAATCATATCTGAAGGCAAAAAAGACGAGCCTATGTCTATCCACTGATATTTATTGACTTCTCCTCTAAAAAAAGCACTGCGGTTAGTGCCTTTTTCTCTGATAATCTCAGCCCTTGTTGCAAAGCGTTCATCATTGATGACCAGCATGCCGCCTTCACCCGAGATGATGTTTTTGGTTTCGTGAAAAGAAAAAGCTGCCAAATGTCCTATGCTTCCTAGTGCTTTGTTTTGATAATGGCTATCAATTGCCTGTGCTGCATCTTCTACCACAAACAAATTATGCTTTGTTGCCAATGCCATTACTTTATCCATATCGCATGCTATTCCAGCATAATGCACCACTACGATTGCCTTGGTTTTGAGCGTTATGAGGCTTTCTAGGCTATCTGTATCAATGTTTGGATTATTTTTTTGACTGTCTGCAAAAATAATCTTTGCCCCACGCAGCACAAAGGCATTGACTGTACTGACAAAGGTATAGCTTGGCGCAATGATTTCATCACCTTCTTTAATATTGAGCAAAATGGCAGACATCTCCAGTGCATCTGTGCAAGAGGTAGTGAGTAAACATTTATTGAAGCCATATTTCTGTTCAAAAAAGGCATGACATTTTTTGGTGAATATGCCATCACCTGATATTTTACCCAAGTGTACAGCTTCTTTGATGTAGTCAGTTTCTTTGCCGCTCAGGTAGGGTTTATTAAAAGGAATTTGCATAGTTTAGAAATTAAAACAAGAACACATTTTTTGAAGGTTTTCTTGCTTTGTGATTACTCGCACAGCATTTTATAATAGTCGGTTCTTTTGAGCGTACTTTTCCAGATAGGTTTGCCTTGTTGATTATGGATACCCACTTCTATTTGATTATTTTCTAGGCGATTTTCACCGAATAAGATAGGTCGGTCAGGTATTCCTCTGTTTTCTATCAGGTCATATTGAGGTGCTATGATTTGCCCATTTTTACTGCTCCAAGCACCCCATTTTCCTTCTAGTTGAACTTTGATGATGACCTCTTCGGGCGCATTTTTGATGATTTCTGCTTCATCAAAAATGGCAAGGTTGGGCTGTTTTTCTTTTTGTAAGATGTAGAAAGTCCACTGTTCATTGTCTTTTTGCACCAATACGGTGCTATCGTTCCAAGCCAAGATGTTTGCAAACTTAAAAGGGACGACTGCTTTATTTTTTTCATCAATGATGCCATATTTTCCTCCTTTACTGACCAAAAAAAGTATATTTTGATTGGTTTTTCTAAATATTTCGGGGCGGCTGTCATAGCTAGGCTCTATTTTGATGTTATGCTTTTTGCTATAAATGCCATATCTTCTATTTTGGAGCAGTACTTTATAGGTTGCATCTTTTTCAAAATTCACGATACCATCATAGCGAATGGGCAAAATTAACGTTTGAGTAGAGTCCACCAAGCCATATTTATTAAACTGTTCTACATTGATAATGTCTTTATCAAGTGCATAGATGCTGTTATATCTGGGAGAGAGCATCTTATTGCCATTTTGATTGAAAAGTCCTTTTTTGCCTTGTCGGTTTTCGTAGTAAATCAAGGTTTCGGCATTAGGGTAGTTACCTTTTTCGGGTCTTATACCTTTAAAAAATGTAAAATCAACGGGTTTTGCTGCAGGGTTTTGGAAGAATACTGCGGTAGTTTTTTTGTTTTCGAATACGAAAGCGGTTTGGTCTATAAAAGCAATAGAATCAGCTTTGAACTCACTGACGATTTTACCTTCATAATCTATGATACCCCATTTGCCAGCTAGCTTACCTGCTATGTAGCTGCCTCCGTAGGCTACATTTTCAAATTTAAAGTTTTCAAGCCAAGCTCCCTTTTTCTGATAAACTTGCCATTGCCCTTCTTTTAGTCCTAGCCAGCCTTGGGGCGTTTGCTTGATTTGCGCCATGAGCAAAGGCACAATTGCCCTGCCTCGCGCATCTATGATGCCCTGCTTGCCTTGTTTTGTGATACAGATAAAATTCTTTTGCAGTACTTCAATATTATCGAATTCAACCTGAATACGCATGTTCCGCTCGGCATTCATCTTGATAAGTGCTTCTTCAGAGGCCATACCCATCAAATCACCTATTTTGAAAAGCAAAAAACCTCCATCTTCTGTATCTATCTCTGTATAGCGTGGCTCTACGATAACTTCTCCTGAGTAACTGCTCAAGCCCCAGAGTCTATTCTGACGAATTTTCAAAAAATTTTTACCTACTACTTCAATGGCATCATATTTTGAAGGCAGCAACTCACGCCCGCTTTGGTGCACCAAGCCCGAAAAGGCATTTCTTGTTACCCTAAATACACCCGTGGCAAGGAGTTCTACCTTATCAAACTGTGGAGGCACTATCTCTTCGCCCAATTTATTAATAATGCCCAAACGCCCATTGTGATTGACCACAAGGTAATCATCAGCAATGCTTTGGCAGAGGTATTCAGGATTGACGGATTCATATTGAAAGTTGATGCGTAGCTCACCCATTTCATCATAATAGCCAAAAAGTCCATTTTGGAGCACAGGTACATACTGTTGAGGATTGACTTGCTGCATTTGTGCCAGTCGTTTTTTTTGGGCATATTGAGGGTATTTCTGTATAAATTCACCAAGTCTTTGGGCTTTTCCATAAAATGCCAAGACCCAATCTAGAGCAAACTCACGCATAGAACTCTGAGGATACAGGGCTATGAATTGCTCAAAAGCTTCTTCGCTGTGCGGAAAGGTAGCCATGTAGAAGATTCTTTGTAGGGCTTGGTCGCGGTTTTGGCTTTGTGGGTATTGCTTCACAAACCGCTCATAAGTATCTAATGTGCCATTGCTGGTTTCGCCTTGAAATACGATTTCATCACGTTTTTTGATGGCTTGTGGGATTTGACTGGCTTCGGGGTATTGAGCAATAAAATCTTGGTATGCCGCTAAGTTATCCGTGGTCAGGGTTTGTTGCCAAGCAATCTCATTGCGTAGCATTTTGGCATTGGGTACTTGTGGGGCTGCTGCATAAAAATCTATAAAAAATTGGTAAGCCTCTATTGTATGCAGCACTTGTGCATCTTGAAAAGCCTTGGATTCTATTTCAGTTTTAATATTTCGGGCAGACTCAGCAGTAATACCGGCTTTGCCCCATTTTGCAAGTGTTTTTTCATCGGTCTCAGGGTAGTATGTGAGGGCTTTTTGGATATGAAGATAGGCAGAGTCCACATGATAGGCAGCATTGGGTGCTGTAAAAAAATACATAGCAAAAATATGAAATGCCCCTGCGCTGCTGGAGTTCTTGGTCAGTTCTTTGTCAAGACTTTTTCTGGCTTTTTCATAATTACCTTTTTGTATTTGCTTTTGTGCGCTCGTGATGCGGTCGGCTTGCGCCGAAAAAGCTGTACAGAGTAAAAAAAGAATAATGGGCAATCGTAGTTTTGTTTTCATACTTTTTTGTTCATTTAGATTTCTCACAAAATTAAAACAATCACGCCTTTATTCTAAAAGATTACCGTTTATTATTGCGGTATTTGTAGCTTCAATGAGTAGTTAAGACTGTCTGCGCCTTTTTGCGAGTTATGCATCTTTGAAGGGAGCGCATCGGCTGTTTTGTATGGGTGGGTTATTCACTGAGTAGAAGATATGTCATTTTAGTAATGCTTAGTCATTAATTTTTAGTTGTTAGGTAAATCAACTAATTGATTATCAAATCTTTACAACTGAAAGTGTCGGAAATTATTTTTTGTATTTTCCTTGTTTGATAAAAGATGTATGGTTTGGTGTACTCAGTGCGGCAAGGGGTATGGACTGTGTTTGCGTACTTGGTTTAGATTAAACACTATTAAATTGTTAAAACAGACAAACACTATCAAGTGAAAAGAAAGAGATAGCTAATTTTGCGATTCTTCTTTATAAAAACGCAAATATTTTGAGTACACCTTTGCCTACACCCGAAATCTCAGCATTGAGAAAATGGGCGATTTTAATTTTTTTGGCTTTGATATGGGGCAGTTCTTTTATTTTGATTAAGAAAGGCCTTGTGGCTTTTTCTCCTCCGCAGGCAGCCGCAATACGCTTGATAGCCGCTTTTTTTACCTTGGTTTGGTTTATCTATCAAAGTATGCGCACCGTGCCCGTAGAGAAGTGGATTTATCTGTTTATTTCGGGTATGCTCGGTACGTTTGTGCCAGCTTTTCTGTTTGCCTATGCCCAGACACAGCTAGAGAGTGCTTTGGCAGGAGTGCTCAACTCACTCACGCCCGTATTTACTTTTTTGATTGGTTGGTTATTTTTCGAGTTACGTGTCAAATTATTAGCAGTAGTGGGGCTGTTGTTGGGTTTTTTGGGAGCTGTAAGTTTAGTTTTGATAGGCAAAGACTTTTCCACGATTTCTCCAAATCCTTATGGTTTGTTGGTGATTTTGGCTACGGTGATGTATGGCTGTAATTTAAATTTTGTGAAGCGTCATTTGCAAGGTTTGCAGGCAATACAAATTGCTAGTTTGGTGATGTTTTTTACTGCACCACTTACTTTTTTTACTTTCTTTGGTACAGCAGTACCCAATACAGTAGTCCGTGGCACGCCCGAAAGCCTTTGGGCATTGGGTGCTTTGGTATTGCTAGGAGTGTTTTCTACTGGAGTGGCCACTATTTTTTTTAACCGCTTGCTGCTAGTATCTACACCCGTGTTTGCAAGTTCTGTAACTTACCTAATTCCAATTGTAGCCATATTTTGGGGTTTGCTTGATGGTGAGCAGCTTCAACCTGACCACTATTTGAGCATGATAGTGATTATTGTAGGGGTTTGGTTGATTAACTCGAGCAGAAACGCTTGATTTTTTATCAGTACATTTTTTGAAAATTACAAAAACTTTAGTTTTTGTAAAAACCAGTTTTTCTACGTTAAAATAAAAAATGTCATCACTTGTCAAAAAAATCACACAATCAATCATTATTTTTGCAAGCTATATACCTAATCTAACAACCTAACTAACAAAACTAAGTTGTTATATTAGTATTAAGCCATTAGTAAACTTACCAACATGAGTGATACAAATCCGCAGTATTCTGAAAAAGAAAAATATTTAATCTTTAACCAAGATTTTATGCCGCTCATGGATGCAGCATATAACTTCGCCTTTCGCTTAACCCTTGATGAAGATGATGCCAAAGACCTAGTACAAGATACTTACATGAAAGCTTTTAGATTTATTACTTCTTTTCAAAGAGGTACTAATGCAAAAGCATGGCTTTTTAGAATCTTAAAAAATAGCTTTATCAATGAATATAGAAAAAAATCTAAACAGCCCTCCAAGGTTGATTATCAAGAAATAGAACAAATCTACAACTCCGAAGATACCCCCGTAAGCCTCACTACCGACTTGCGCGTAGATGTGCTACAAGGAATGATAGGCGATGAAGTAGCAAATGCCCTTAACTCACTAGCAGTAGATTTTCGGACAGTGATTATTCTTTGTGATATTGAAGGTTTTACCTATGAAGAGATGGCAAAAATTCTTGATATCCCCATAGGAACTGTACGCTCTAGGCTACATCGTGCACGCAATATCTTGAAAGAAAAACTTCGCGATTATGTCAAAAAAAGTGGCTACGGAGGTGAAAATTAGACTTTTTTGTTAAGAATGATTCTTAATAGCTAAAAAAAAAACAAAAAATCAACTATTTTTGAAAAGTTTGTGTTTCCCTAACAAGTTTTTAACATTACAATTTAGCATAAAAAGTAACTAAAAAACTTATCAGATTTCTTACATATTATATGATAGCAAGGCAATCAACAATAGTTTAATACAAAATAATAAAGTCATGCAAAATAATACACAACCCACCTCCATGTCAGCAAAATATAGCTGTGAAGAATGTAAAGAGTTTTTAGAGGTTTTACAGTTAGTATTGGATAATGAAGCCACACCCGAGCAGATTGAATTTGTTGATGAACATATAGAAAACTGCGGCTACTGTCTTGAATGTTATGAAGTTGATAAAACACTCCGCCAAACAGTAAAGCAAAAAGTACAACGTATCCATAGCCCCCAAGACCTCACCCTCCTCATACAATCAAAAATTGAAACCTTCTTAGAATAAAACGGCAACTATAAGCTCAAATTACTTGATATTTTTTAGTAAAACATAACTGATAAACCTCAAAGACCAAAGTGAGCCAATCTACCACACCATACTTCGGAAAAGCTATCATCTTCTCCGCCCCCTCAGGAGCGGGCAAAACTACCATTGTGAGGCATTTGCTAGAAAAATATACTTGCTTTGGTTTCTCTGTTTCGGCTTGCACACGCATCAAAAGGACGGGTGAAATCCACGGAAAAGATTATTACTTCCTTACCCCAGAAGAGTTCAAACAACACATTCAGCAAGATGCTTTTGCCGAGTGGGAAGAGGTCTATGAGGGACTCTACTACGGTACGCTCAAATCAGAAATAGAACGCCTCTGGAGCGAAGGTAAACACGTCTTGTTTGATGTAGATGTAAGAGGAGGGCTTCAACTCAAAAAGTTTTTTGAGGAAAAAGCCCTCGCAGTATTTATTACCGTCCCCTCTATTGATACCCTTGCTGAAAGGCTTATACAAAGAAAAAGCGACCCACCAGAAAGCATACAAAAAAGAATGGCAAAGTTTAAAGAAGAATTACAATATCAAAACTCCTTTGATACAGTCATCAACAATCAAGAACTCCCGCAAACATTAAAAGAAGTAGAGCAACTGGTCGAAAATTTCGTTTCTTTAAATCATTAGATGGTTTTATGGTTTCCTTGTTGAAGGGTTTTTATGGTTGAAGGGTTGGCTGGTTGGGCTACGCAGTAAAATCGAGTGACAAGGAAACAAGCCAACAAGGAAACATTCTAACAAGAAGATAAGGAAATAATAAATTATGAAAGTAGGTCTGTTTTTTGGTTCATTCAACCCTATACACATTGGGCATCTCATCATCGCTAATACTATGGCAGAAAATACTGACTTGAATGAAGTTTGGTTTGTGGTATCGCCTCAAAATCCTTTTAAAAACCAAAAAACGCTTTTACATGAATTTGACCGCTACGACATGGTGCAACGTGCCATAGCAGACCACTACAAATTGCGTGTGAGTGATGTAGAATTTAATATGCCTAAGCCTAGCTACACCATTGATACACTTACTAGGCTTTATGAAAAACACCCCAACAATGAGTTTGTACTCATTATGGGCAGCGACAATCTGGCTCACTTCCACAAATGGAAAAACCACGACAAGATTTTAGAATATTATGCCTTGTACATCTATCCTCGCCCTGAAAGCCAAGGCCACCCACTTTTGCAACACCCTAAAGTCAAACAAATAGCTGCTCCACTACTTGATATTTCGGCCACCTATATCCGTGAAGCTATCAAACAAAGACACTCTGTTCGCTACCTAGTACCCCAAGAAGTAATTACATTGATTGAATTGAAGCAGTTTTATTCTTAAAAAGCACCCGTAGCCTACCTCATTCTATCTGCCGAGCGAACTAGCTTCTCATCACTGCGTATGAAACGGTTGGCGAGTAAGTTGGCAAAAATGGCAGCTATGGGTAGAAAAAAACCCAACCCATACTTTCCACTGCTTGGCTCGGCAATACTAGGGTCGCCTTTGGAGGTAACAATATAAACATTGACAACCAAAACCACAGAGAGCAAGAGCGAGTTAAACAAGCCAATTTTCATTTGTGTAAGTCGGTTATCAAACCTAAAAATGGAATAACTGGCAGCGAAAATAATAATTCCTGCCAAAATAGCAAGGTAGTAAGTACCTTCGGTTTTGACTGGCTTTTTTTCTTTTTCATATTTGAACTCCAAAAAAGTAAGGGTAGTTTGCTCTGCGGTCTTGGGGTTTTGTTTTTGCCAAATCGGAAAGAAAACACTAGCCAACATGCTGATGACTACTACTAATAAAAATATACTTTGTATGCGCTGAATCATAATTTACTCTTTTTTTTGGCAAAGTTAGAAATCATTTTCAAAAAAGGCTAATTTTCGTCTTCACCTTCTGGTTCATCTTCGCTGGCTTGCTGCAAGTATGCACTTAAATCATCATCATCTCCATTATTAGCTGTATTAATCCCTGCAGAATCGGGCAGTTCTTCTTGCCCTTCGGGCGTGATGGGTGCATTAAGGGCATCACCCTCTTCGCTAGGCTCAAAAATAAGGGGTGCAATTCTTTGGAAAAGCTGCTGCACATTAGCAGTTTGTACCCAATAACGCCCTGTACCTGCCAAGGTAATAAATTGCGTGTCGTCTTCATAGTTCATAGATTGTACTCTTACTACGCTTTCAAGGTCTAACTCCAAAGTAGATTCAAAGGCTATAATAGAAAATAGACCTACCCTAATGGCATCATTGTCAAGACTGCGCTCAAGGGTCTGTCCTTCTGCTTGTAGAAAGACCATATCCTGCCCCGAGAGCTTATCTAGTTTGAAAAGTTTTTCTTTGGTAAAATCTAAGCCCAGACCTGTATCTAAAAATTTCTCGAGTCGAGTGCCTTTGCGCGTACACAAGAAGGTGCCCGTTTGAATGATAAGTTCGTGGTCGGTTGTTTCGTTAAGGTCTATGGCGAGTACTATGCCTGAATTGGCAGTAGTGAAAGCAATTTTTCTGGTAAACTCACTTTGATTGGTGAAATGCGTGATGAACCAAGAGATTATTTCTTCCTTTGGGGCTTCGTCCGAGTCCTCCTCAATTGCTTCTTCTGGTATTTCATCGTCGGGTACAGCCTCTTCTTCCAATTCTTCTTTTTCAGCACTTTTGGTTACTTTCGCTACAGCTTTGCGGGTAGCTACCCAAAGTTTTTGGAGGAGGTTTCCCTCTTGGTCTCTCTCTTCAAAATCCTCGAAAGCATCTTGTAGATTGTCTTCTTCTTCTTCTGTGGCTAATTGGGTGCTTTCTGCTGAAAAATCTTCTTGTTCATTCTCCTCGCCATGAGCTTGGGCAAAATCTTCGGAGCCATCAGTATCACGGGTCTCAAGAGTGATTTCATGGTCGACATATAGCAAAGCTCCTCCATCACCTATCAAGATTTCGTTGGGAGAAAGTGTTATCTCAAGTACTTGTGCAGTATCTCCGAATATGTGATAATGTAAATCTTCACTCATATATTGCTTGATATTTTGGTATCAAAGATAAGCCAAATAAGTTATCTTTTTGATGTCTTTTTCAAGCCAATTAATGTAGTGAGGTTTCTATTGAGCCTCTTCATCACTTTGTGCATCATCAGAAGTATCCGATTTTTTCTTTTTTAGCTCATCATAGAGGTTGTCCTCTCGGTTGAGGAGTTTTTTATCTTCTACATTCTTATTGAGAAAATCATTGATTTTATCAATGTCATAGTTAGAAATGATTTCTCCAAAAGAATTGATTTCAATGTCAAATTCTTTGAGTTTATCACTTACTTTGATGGAAGAATTCCCTTTTTTGTCGTTTTTTTTATCTTTTTTTGCCATAGTTTTATTTGTTTTAGATTGTGAATTTACAAACAAAAATTTAGAAGGGCAAGTTTTTTTGTTGCTTCCTTGCTGGCCGGCTTCCTTGCTGACTTGCTTCCTTGTTACTCGATTTTACTGCGTAGCCCAACCATTCAACAATATAACCATTCAACAAGGAAACCATCATAAAACAAGAAAACAAAGCCCAACTCATCTCAGTTTTTTAAAAAATACTTACCTTTGCCTGCTGATTATTGTAAATTAGGAAAAAACCACAGTAATAACGTGAAAAAGTACGCTGAATACAAAGACGCTAATGTCCCCAGTCAAGAGCAAGAAATTCTTGATTTTTGGAGCAGCCAGAAAATTTTTGAAAAATCCATCAATCTCCGTGAAGGACATCACGCCTTTACCTTTTATGAAGGGCCTCCTTCTGCCAATGGTATGCCAGGCATTCACCACGTAATGGCACGTACCATCAAAGATATATTCTGCCGCTACAAAACCCTCAAAGGCTACCAAGTCAAAAGAAAAGCAGGCTGGGATACGCACGGACTCCCCGTAGAACTCAGCGTAGAAAAAGAATTGGGTATTACCAAAGACGACATAGGCGTAAAAATCAGTATAGAAGAATACAACCAAAAATGCCGTGAAACAGTGATGCGCTACACTGATGTATGGGCAAACCTCACCCAACAAATGGGCTATTGGGTGGATATGAAGCACCCCTACGTAACTTATCACAATGATTATATAGAGTCTGTCTGGAATTTACTCAAAAAACTCTACGACAAAGGATTGCTTTACAAAGGCTATACCGTGCAGCCCTACTCGCCCAAGGCAGGCACAGGGCTCAGTTCGCACGAACTCAATCAGCCCGGCACTTACCGTGATGTATCTGATACTTCTATCACGGCACAGTTCAAAGTAAAGCGCGATGAAACTTCTGAGTTTCTTTTTGAAAGTGAAGACGAAGATGTGCGTATCCTCGCCTGGACTACCACACCTTGGACACTGCCCTCAAACTGCGCCCTCGCTATAGGCGAAAAACTGACTTATGTGAAAGTACAAACTTTCAATCCTTACACTTTCAAGCCTGTATCAGTGGTATTGGCAAAAGACCTCGTGCCTGCACATTTTTCTGCTAAAGCCCAAGAGCTAAAAATGGAAGATTATGAGTCAGGCGCAAAGCTAATTCCTTATTGCATTGCCAAGGAATTTCAGGGGAAAGATTTGGTGGGCATTCGCTATGAACAGCTTATGTCTTACATCACCAATGAAAACCTAGAGCAAAATGCTTTCCGTGTAATCCCGGGCGACTTCGTAACTACCGAAGATGGCACGGGCGTAGTGCATACTGCCTCTGTTTTTGGAGCTGATGACTTTAGAGTTACCAAACAATATGGCGTACCTTCGGTCATGGCAATGGACGAAAATGGCAATGAAATACCATTAGTAGATAGGCAAGGGCGTTTTGTAAAAGAGGTAACTGATTTTGCAGGAATGTATGTCAAGTCAGAATATGAAGATGATGCCACGCTTGCCAATCCCAACTATAAATCTACTGATGTACTGATAGCCATTAAGCTCAAAGAAGACAACAAAGCCTTCAAAGTAGAGAAATACTTGCACTCTTATCCGCATTGCTGGCGTACTGATAAGCCTATACTTTACTATCCGATTGACTCTTGGTTTATCAAGACTACGGCTATGAAAGACAAGCTGGTAGCCTTGAACAAAGAAATTAACTGGAAACCTGCTGCTACAGGCGAAGGACGTTTTGGTAATTGGCTTGAAAATCTGGTAGATTGGAATTTATCTCGTCAGCGTTATTGGGGGATTCCGCTCCCTATCTGGCGCAGTGAAGACGGCACAGAAGAAATCTGTGTTGGCTCTGTCTATGAGCTTTATGAGCAAATAGAAAAAGCAAAAGAAGTAGGTTTCATGACTGACAACCCCATCGGGGCGCACGAAGTAGTGAGCGAAGTCAAAAAAGACAAAGAAGGTAAAGTAATTGATTCTCAGGTGATTGATGCCTTTTTTTCGCCCAATGTATTTGATTTGCACCGCCCTTATGTAGATAATATTGTGCTGGTATCGCCTAGCGGCAAGCCTATGCACCGTGAGAGCGATTTGATAGATGTTTGGTTTGATTCGGGCGCAATGCCTTACGCACAATGGCACTATCCTTTTGAAAAAGAAAGCCAGTTTCAGCAATCATTTCCTGCTGATTTTATCTCAGAGGGAGTCGACCAGACAAGAGGCTGGTTCTTTACTTTGCATGCCATAGCGGGTATGTTGTTTGATTCGGTGGCTTTTCGCAATGTAGTTTCTACAGGCTTAGTGCTTGATGCCGAAGGGCGCAAGATGTCCAAGCGACTGGGCAATGCCGTAGACCCTTTTTTGGTGATGGATAAATATGGTGCTGATGCTACCCGCTGGTACATGGTTTCTAATGCCAACCCTTGGGATAATCTCAAATTTAGCTGGACTACACCCGAAGAAAGAGAAAAAGGCAGCCCTGAAAAATCAGATAAAATCGAGGAGGTTTTACGCCGATTCTTTGGCACACTCCGCAATACCTATTCTTTCTTTGCGCTGTATAGCAATCTTGATGGATTCAGATTTGAGCAAGAAGAAATCCCGATGACCGAACGCCCCGAAAGCGACCGCTGGATTATCTCCAAACTCAACAGCCTCATGACTGCCGTAGATGAAGCCTATGCAGAATATGAACCCACTAGAGCTGCAAGATTGATTCAAGATTTTACCAATGACGATCTCAGCAACTGGTATGTACGCCTCAATCGTAAACGGTTTTGGAAAAGCGACTATACCCAAGACAAGATAGCTGCCTACCAAACGCTTTATACTTGTTTGGAAAACCTTGCCGTGATGATGTCGCCGATTGCGCCTTTTTATGCAGAGCGACTCTACAGAGATTTGAACGAAGTGAGCGGAAAAGCCCCCTACGAATCAGTACATTTGGCTGCTTTTCCTACTGCCAATACTGAGCAAATAGACCAAGACCTTGAGCAAAGAATGGGCCTTGCGCAGCGTGTATCTTCACTGGCACACGCCCTCCGCAAAGAAGCAAAAATACGTGTAAGGCAGCCCATCAAGAAGATTTTAGTACCTGTATTAGAAGAAAAAGTACGCCAACAAATTGCGGCAGTGCAAGATCTTATCCTCACCGAAATCAACGCCAAAGCCATTGAATTGGTAGGTGATGACTCAGGCTTGGTAGTCAAAAGCGTGAAAGCAAACTTTAAAACCTTAGGGGCTAAATACAAGCAAGAAGTTAAAAAAGTAGTAGCCATCATTCAGGCACTTACCAAAGAAGACATTGCTGCCCTTGAGCGTAGCCAAAAGCTAGAAAAAGAAGGCTACGAAATTCTTTTGGAAGATGTCATTATTCAGTCTGAGCAGGTAGAAGGCTTCTCAGTAGCAAGCGAAAACGGACTTACTGTGGCCCTTGACCTAGAGATAGATGAGGCACTTCGCCAAGAAGGGCTAGCCCGTGATTTTGTGAACCGTTTGCAAAATCTTCGTAAAGAGGTAGGTTTAGAAGTACAAGACAAAATCAAGGTACAAGTAGCTACTCCTGATGCGCTTATCAAAACAGCACTCGAGGCGCACAAGGCATACATCCAAGAAGAAACCCAAGCACTCACGATTGATTTTAGTGATGCTCTTAGCAATGCACAAAGATTTGAAATAGAAGACTTTACATTTGAAGTAGCGATTGAGGTGCAAAGATAAAAATGGTGCAAGTCTAATTTCCCCTTTTAGCCACCTCACCCTTCCCTCTCCTCAAGAGAGGGCATAAGGAAGTCAATTTGACTTGCACCCGATAAAAATTACTCCCTATTGTTGTAGAAAGATACATCAAAAGGGAGTTAGGTATTCAAATCAACGATAAAATAACTTAATCAGGTTTTGTAGGTTTGGTGGGCTTGGTTGAAGCCTCATTGACTGGTGAGGCAATGGACTCACGCATCTCGGTATCGGCTTTGATGTTTTGCATACGGTAATAATCCATAATACCAAAATTACCTGCTCTGAAAGCTTCTGAGATGGCTTGTGGAATTTGTGCTTCGGCTTCTATTACTTTGGCACGTGCTTCTTCGGCTTTTGCCCTCATTTCTTGCTCTAGGGCTACGGCCATGGCGCGTCTTTCTTCGGCTTTAGCATCGGCTACTTTGAGGTCAGCGGTGGCTTGTTCAATAGAAAGTTTTGCGCCAATGTTCTCGCCCACGTCCACATCAGCAATATCAATCGAGAGAATTTCAAAAGCAGTACCTGCATCTAGCCCACGTTTGAGTACGAGTTTTGAGATGGTGTCGGGGTTTTCGAGTACTTCTTTGTGGCTGCGTGCAGAGCCAATGGCAGAAACAATGCCTTCACCTACTCGGGCAATGATGGTATCTTCGCCCGCACCACCTACTAACTGCGCAATGTTGGTGCGTACAGTTACACGTGCGCGTGCCCTTAGCTGGATACCATCATCTGCTACGGCAGCAATGAGGGGGGTATCTATCACACGTGGATTTACGGAGGTTTGCACCGCTTCAAATACATTTCTACCTGCAAGGTCTATGGCAGTAGCTTGCTTGAAGCCTAAGCCAATATTTGCTTTTTCGGCAGAGATGAGTGCTTTGATGACCAAAGGTACATTGCCGCCTGCCAAGAAGTGTGTTTCTAGCTCATCTGTGGTGATTTTTAGCCCAGCTTTGGTAGCAGTGATGATAGACTCTACTATCAAACGAGGGGGAACACGCCTAATACGCATAAAGACCAAGGTAAACAAGTTGATGTAAACCCCCGAAAACATAGCTGTAGCCCATAAATTGATTGGTATGAAGTACAAAAAAGTAAAAAATCCGATAACTCCTGCAAAGACAAGGAATAATAAGGTAAATTCATCCATAATTTTAGAGGTTTTCTAAGTATTTGTTGTTTAGTATTGCAATATGAAAAAAAATATTGAGATTCTTATCATTTTGGTTAAAAAATATAATTTATTCTCCTTCCGAAATCCAAACGGCATCTGGATTTCCTGTTTGTTCTTTCCATTCTACTTCTACACGCTGGCTTGTGAGGGTGTTCACTTCTAAGCCTAAGTAATTGGGAGCTATGGGCAAGTGCCTAGAGTAGCGGCGGTCTATGAGGGTAAGCAACTCTACTTTTTTGGGTCTGCCAAAGGCGAGCATTGCGTCTAAGGCAGCCCTTACGGTACGTCCCGTGTAGAGTACATCATCAACCAAGATTACTTTTTTATTTTCAATAGTAAAATTAATTTTGGTTTTGTTGGGTTGGAGGGGTGTTTCTCTTCTCCTAAAATCATCTCTGTAAAAAGTAACATCTAGGTAGCCTAGGGGCACATTTTGTTGGGTTTGCTCTTGCAGACGTGCTTGTATGCGGTCGGAGAGTTGTATGCCTCTTGGCTGTAAACCCAGCAGGACTGTGTCTTGAAAATTTTGATGATTTTCTACGATTTCTTGGCACAGCCTACTCAAGATTATATCTAGCAAAGCAGCTTGTATAATTTGTTTTTTTTCCATCGGCACAAAATCAATCTAAGGTAAATGCGTGTCAATTTATAAGTTATCTGATTATCAGGTTTTCATGGATAGTGTTATAATCTTTTCAAGATTCTGTCCACTTCTTTCATATCCATTTTTTGAATAAGCTCTTTTTTCTTGAAGTAAATACGCCACATACCTTGAGGCTTTCCGTTCAAAATGATGGGCGAGGTATGTACCAAAATACTATCACCTGCTGTGAAAGCCGATTGCAACTCTAGCTGAAATTCTCCTGCTTGATAACGCTTCATAAAAGCCTTTTCTTTATCGCTGAGTTGTCTGTTTTCTTTATCGAAGCTACTTTTTTCTATACTGAGTACAGGCGACTGCACCAAAGTATCTAGAGATGCTAAGGGAATTTCAAAAATTTTTGTGCTGCTTAGGCTTGAGTCATTTTCTTGTGCTGTTATTACCGCCCTATTGAGCATTTTCTGCGTGATTCGGGTAATTTCTTGCCCTTTGTAGTCTGCCCATTTGAGTAGCTGTTCATTGGTAATGAATTTTACCTTACGGGCAGCCATTTCTTTGGCTATTGCTTCACGGTTTTTTTGGCTCTGCTCTAAGTCGCCACAGGCATACAAGAATATACCCATTAAGAAGAAGATCAATAAATAATTATGATTTTGCATCAGTGATATCGTCCATTATGAATAAATACCTGTCCATCTCGCCCATCTCATTTCTAATAGGGGAGGCAATGACTTTTACAAATATTTTTTGATTGTGTTTGTTTTTGAGATAGACAAAGTCTATCCAAGTATTTCCTGCTTTCAAGATTTCCATGCCTGTTTCTATTTTGGCATATTCTAAGAATAAAAATTCAATAGACATTTGCTCAAATTCGGCGGCAGTAAAGTGTAGTTTATGTTCGCTAAAATCATTGAAAGATTGTATCACAAAGTCGCGGCCTGTTTGCAGTACGATGCTGTTAGATTCTAGCAGTGTTTCTTTTGCTTTTGCTTCTCTTTGTGAGCGTTCTATGCTTTCTTGGGCTGCTTCTAGTTCTTCCATATTTTGGCGCATTTCTTCTTCTTGACTTTTCATTTGCTCTGTCATCATGGTAGATTCGGAGAGTAGATAGCGTGTGCGCTCATTGATTCTGACCGAAGCAATGGTAGCTGCGATACTTTCAGTAATTTTTTCTACAAATTCTATTTCATACTCTTGAAATTCTTGGAAGGAAGCAATTTCAATGACCCCAAATACCTCTTCATTGTGTATTAGTGGCACTATAAGCACGCTTTTGGGGTTGGCCTCGCCCAAGCCAGAGGTAATCATTACGTAGCCTTGCGGCACTTCATCAAGGTAAATTGTACCTTTTTCTTGCCAAGCCTGCCCTACCAGTCCATCACCCAAATAGATTTTTTGCTCTAAAAATTTCTTCTTATCCCAAGCGTAGCAAGCCGCCATAGAGAGGTAGGGGTCTGTACCATTGCCGTTGAAGCCCTGCTCAGGCTGCTCTACTACAAACAAAGCTCCTTGATTTGCTTTCAGGTATTTTACCATTTCAGAGATGACCTTATCGGAGATTTCGGGGATATGCTCTGTATTTTCTTTGAGTATCTCACTGAATAGTACTTGCCCTTCTGTGGACCATTTTCTTTTGCGTTCTTTTTCACTGGCTTCTGCTAGGTTATTGCGCATTTCTAGGAGGGCAGTGCCAAGCATATCTTCATCACTTAGTGGGGTATAGCTTGCATCATATTCGCCACGTCCTATTTTTTGGGCAAATTGTGAGGTTTCTTTCAAGTTGTAGATGAGTTTGTCAGCAGAGGCCGCCATTTCGCCAATTTCGTCATTGTTGAAAGGAAAGTGCTTGTCGTCGGGTAACACTCCACTTCCTAGTCGCACAAATACACTATTTATATATTTGATAGGGCGGACGATTTGTCGGCGCGTCCACCAAGAAACCAAGAAGCCCATAAAAATCAAGACTAGTGCGGCTGTAAAAATCACAAAAATCAGGTTGTTAAAGTTGTCAAGTAGGCGGGCTTGTTGCGTTACACGTACTTTTTTCTTTTGTAATGAGAGTTGGTTGAGCTTTTCTAAAAGTTGTTTAGAGGGAGGAATGACTTGGTTCTCGAGTATTTTCTCGGCATCAAATTGATTGAACACAAAATCTTCGTTGTTGGGGAGCTTTTCTATGATGGTGCGCTGTGCTTCTATGATGCGCTCAAATTGGTTGATGGCAGAGTCAATCTGCACACTGAGTTTTTCATTGTTGTTGAGGTCATCTTCACGCCAATTTTTCATTAATTGGATAAGATTGTCTTTGAACTCAGGAAAATCGAGGTGAATTTTTTGAAGTGCCTTACGGTCTTCGGTTCTTTTATCACTGCCTTGCTGCACCCAGATAAAAGTATAAAGCTGCGACTCTACCACCATCTGCCTAAAATCATCTATTTTATCAATGGCAGGATTGACTACCTCAGAGAACTCTTCTATGCGTTCTGCCCCATTCAGTACAGTAATGGTAGTATTGATGGCATTGGCAATAAAAAATATATAAATTGCAATAAAGCCCAATGTGATTTTTTGGCTTATACTTATAAACCCGAAAAGCCCCCAAAACCCTTTTCGTTCCTTCATATTTTAACTTGTTTTAGTCTTTGATTAACAAAATTACAAAATTAATACCACTTAAGTTATTGTCCTCTTTTAGTTATTCTGTGTTTTTTTACTTAATGTTCTTATTTAAATTTTTACAGTACATTGAATCAATTGTCAAGCCTTGTAAGATTTAAGACCAGTTAGGCTATTTCTCTTAAGGTCTAACAACTTTGCTTACAACTCCAATTGTGTCATTTGATAGATTTTTCTTAAAATGCCTTTATCAGCTTCGGTGAGGATTTTTTGTCGGCGCAGCATCATGCGTTGAGCTACTTCAAGGGCTTTTTCTATTTCAAAGCGTTCAAAGCCTGCAACACCTCCCCACGCAAAAGAAGGAATATGCTTAGGGGGAAAGCCCGCCCCAAATACATTGGCATTTACGCCTACTACTGTACCTGTATTGAACATAGTGTTAATACCTGCTTTGCTGTGGTCGCCCATCATTAGCCCTACAAAGTTAAGTGCTGTATCTTCAAAATCATCTGTGGAATAGCTCCAAAGTTTTACACTGCCGTAGTTGTTTTTGAGATTAGACGTATTGGTATCTGCGCCCAAATTGCACCATTCGCCTAGTACAGAATTGCCCAAAAAGCCCTCATGGGCTTTATTGCTGTAGCCAAAAAATACCGAATTGCTGATTTCGCCTCCTACTTTGCAGTAGGGGCCTATGGTAGTATTGGGGCGCATTTTGCCCCCTACATTAATGATAGCCCCTTCGCAGAGTGCAAAATTACCTTGTATGATGCTTCCTTCGCTCACCTGTGTATTTTTGCCTAGGTAAATGATACCGCCTTCGCCATTTAGGATAGCCGCTTTTATTGTGACACCCTCTTCCAAAAAAATATTTTCTTGTCCATAGATTATGGTGTGGGGGTCGGTAATGGGTGCAGTAGTACGCCCTTTTGTAAGTAGCTCAAAATCTTTTTTGAGTTCAGCTTCATTCAGTCCGAAAATATCGGTCAGGCGTGTCAGCGTAGTTAATTTGTGCGGAAATGCACCGAGATTTGTAAATTCATCTTGTGTATAGATATTATCGTTTTGCACGCCAGCCCGCAATACTACTATTTCACCATCATTTTCATAAAAAGACTTTGGAGGCATTTGCATCATAGTATCAATGAATTGCTTATCAGGCAAGATGTTAGAAGCAACAGTAAAATGTTTTGCTTGTGTAGCACTGTTGTCTGGTGGGGGATATTGGGGATATTTACCTTGCAGGTAATCAGGAATAAGGTAGCCTATGGTTGCATTGGGTAGTCTTTTTTCCCACTTCTCACGAAGGGTAAGGATACCTACTCTAAATTCGCTGACTGGGCGTGTGAGGCTAAGTGGCTGTAAGGCTCGATGAGACGAAGGAAGATCAGTAAGAGTGATGTGCATTTTTGAGTTCTTTATTTTTTCCAAAAATAAAAAAACCTATTGATTTTTGGTTCAATAGGTAATATTTTTTTGAAAATACTTGCTGTTGGCAGTTTATTTTGTTTTGCGCTGCCCGAAGCGTTTGTTGAATTTTTCTACACGCCCAGCGGTATCCAAGAACATTTTTTTGCCCGTATAAAAGGGGTGCGACTCAGAGCTAACCTCTATTTTGATAAGTGGATAGGTTGTTCCGTCTATCTCTATGGTATCTCTTGTTTCGGCAGTAGAGCGTGTGATAAAAGATATGTCGGCAGAAGTATCTAAAAATACTACTTCGCGGTAATTAGGGTGAATGTCTTTTTTCATAATTTTTATACTTTTTTATTGGATTACGACCCAAAATGAATAAGGCTGCAAAGATAATAATTCTTTGAAAAATTAGCGTGTGTTTTGATTGTTTTTTTTAAGGTGTTTTGTAAAACCTGAAACACCTGGTTAGTATTTTATGAGCAAAACTATTGTTTTGTTGAAGTTCATTTTAGAG
Source organism: uncultured Cytophagaceae bacterium (assembly GCA_964480455.1). Classification (GTDB taxonomy): domain Bacteria; phylum Bacteroidota; class Bacteroidia; order Cytophagales; family Microscillaceae; genus JAABSX01. The sequence continues at coordinate 17,231 of CAYZQI010000026.1, read as the reverse complement.
GAGTACAGATTGTTGAGAAAATGTGATTTTGTTTTTTCTTTCAATCTTTCATTCGCCTTCTTTTGAGTTCGGTTTTGATGAGTGTATATTCTCGGCTACTCTGCCCTGCTACCGAGGTGTTTTCGGCAGCACGACGAAAGAGGTAAGGCATCACGGCAGCTACAGGTCCGTAGGGGACATATTTTGCTACATTGTAGCCTGCCTTGGCAAGGTTAAAAGAGATGTGGTCGCTCATTCCGTAGAGTTGAGCAAAATAAAAGTTTTTATCTTCGGGCGCAATGCCATGCTGATTCATTAGTTGTGTGAGGTATTGGCAACTTTCTTCGTTGTGTGTACCTGCATAGAGTAAAATTCTATCTCTCTTTTCTACACAAAACTTCAGGGCTTCGTTGTAGTCGTGGTCGGTGGCTTGTTTACTTGGCTGTATGGGGTTATTGTAGTCAAGTTTTTCGGCACGGGCAGCTTCTTTTTCCATATAAGCCCCCCTTACCAATTTTGCACCCAAGAAGTAGCCTTCTTCTGAGGCGGCTTGATAGGCTTTTTTGAGATTTGGCAGTGCTGCCTTGCAGTAAAGTTGGTACGTATTGATAATGACTGCTTTCTCTTGATTAAATTTTTGCATCATTTCATATACCCAAGCATCAATTGTGCCTTGTATCCAGGTTTCTTCTCCATCTACTAGTAGGTACACATTATTTTGGTAGGCAAAGCTACAGATACGTTCTAGGCGTTGGTAGGCTTTGGAGAGATTTTCTGTTTCTAGCTCAGTGAGTTGCCTTCCACTTTGCTTTTTTGCCATCAGGTCAAAGCTGGCGATGCCTGTCATCTTAAATACACAACAAGGATAAAGAGAAGGGTGTGCGGCTGCCTGCTCAATTGTGCGGAGTGTCTCTTGGGTAGTTTTCTCAAAACCTTTTTCGTTTTTTTCACCCTCCACTGAGTAGTCTAGGATAGTACCTATTCCGAACTGATGCAGCTCTTGTACTGTTTTTTGGCAGTCGTTGATGGTTTCTCCGCCGCAAAAGTGTGCAAAAATAGTTTGCTTGATGAGCCATTGTATCGGTAGATACAGTTGTAAGGCTAATTTGAGTGCGCGAGTACCAATGGCTACAAGCCAAGGGCGATTAATCATTCCAAAAAGCCAGTAGGCTTTTTTGAGTTGGAAATTATTTTTTGAAGAAAACGCAACGGAAGTATCTTCAAATGAAATGGTTTTGAGCGTATTGCTATCCATGTATCACACAATTTTTTGTAAATATACTACAAAATAAAATTCGGTAATAAATTGTTTCAAACAAGTCTCAAAATAAATTTATCTAGTTGTCTGACAATTTTTGTGGAAATCTGTAGCAGCGGACTTCTAGTCCGCTGGCATTTATGTTCTAAATAGTATTTAGCTCATCTTATCGCACACAATCACAAAAATTGTCAAAGAATCATTTATCTGAGGGGTTTTCTGATAATATTTCATAGAATAAATTGGATATGGTTCAGCATAGGAATATTGGCGGGTTAAAGGTCTGCGTCACAGATTCTCGAGCAAATTGTCAGGCTACTGAGTAAACTTATCGTACTTCTTCACGTAGGTTTGCCGCTGTTTAAGTTGTTTTTTTGCGAAACTTGATATTGGCTCTGTTCTCTTCTCCATGGATAAGTTTGACAATATTTTTTTGGTGTGTAAGTACCACTATTACGAACATCAAAAAACCAAAAACAATCACCACAGGGTCTTCGGGGCGAAAGCGGGGGATAAGCAGTAGCAGAGGAAATGACAAAGTAGCTATCAAAGAACTGAGCGATACATATTTGAAAATTAGTAGCACAATGATGAAAATCCCCAAACTCATCAAGGTTATTTGTGCATCTACGGCAAGCATCATACCTAGTAAAGTAGCTACACCTTTGCCTCCTTTAAAATTGGCATAAATTGGGAAGATATGCCCTAACACTGCCAATGAACCAAAAATCAATTTATAAAATACAATTTTGTAAAGGATAAACTCATCATAAGATACAATCTCGAAATTTACTAACACCACTGCCAACGAAGTAGCTACCCAGCCTTTGAATACATCTACTGCCATCACTAATGCACCTGCTTTTTTGCCTAGCACTCTAAATGTATTGGTAGCACCTGCGTTGCCGCTGCCGTGTTTGCGTATGTCTATACCATAATGATATTTGCCTAGCCAAATAGCTGTGGGGATAGAACCTAGTAAATAGGCCAACACTCCTGCTGAAATGATAAAGTATAAATTAGTGTTAAAATTTTCAAGAAATGATGCCAGCATAATTTTCAATTAGTTTATATACAAAAGTAAGAAAGTTTTCAAATAATTTAATTATTGATGTTACTAAGCAGTGTTATTTTTATGCAATTAAACACAAAAAAGAGTTGTCTGACAATTTTTGTGGAAATCTGTAGCAGCGAACCTCCAGTCCGCTGGCATTTATGTTCTAAACAGTATTTAGCTCATCTTATCGCACATAATCACAAAAATTATCAAAGAATCAAAAAAAGAAGAATAGCCAAAACTATTTGTACTATTCTTCTTTTGTTAATAGATTATTAAAGTAATTTGTTTTTGATATAATACAAGAACTACAAGAAATATTTATATTTTCAAGTGTTTCTCTTTTTAGAATCCATCATCATCATCTTTAGGTTTTTTCTCAGGGTCGTCATCTTTGGGTTCTTCTTCTTTTTTCTTGGGTAGCTCATCTGCCCCATAGATTGCCCTGAACTTATTGACAAAGGCCTCTTTTTTATCAATTCCAGCTAGTTCAACTCCTTTTGAAACTACTGTAGTATTGAATACTTCATCTTCAGAAAGTGCTGAGATGACTCCTCCTTCTGTCTCGAAATAATACCATACTTCGGGGTCTATTTGAATATACATACTCAGCACATCACCGTCTGCACTTTTTCGGATTTCAATAAATCCAAAAACATCTTCATCAAATATCTTATCATAAATACTCAATAAGCGTAGCTTACCTTTGCTGTAATAGGTTTTGTATTCATCAGACCACAGCAGATTTACTTTTGAAAACACAAAAGGCACTTTGAGGTCTTTGGAAATTTCGGGAATAGGGATAGGGCGCAGACCAAGGCCCTCTTCAAATTTCTTGAAATCTTTATCTCCTGCTATTTCGGCAATTTTTGTAACCAAGGGGTCATTTTTTACCAATGTGATGGGTTTTTCTTGGATTTTCTCCAAGATACGCGTCTGCATAGTAGAAACTGCTTTGAACTCTATTGGAAAATTGATAGCCATGAGTGCATCAAAGTTATAATCTTTTTCTTTGGCTTTGATACGCCCAGTGCCCGAGGTCTTCAGAATAGCTGAGAGGGCATCATCTACCAAGTTAAACCTGCCTTCTACAAAGATAGAGGCTTTGGAGTCGTCAAAAATCAACTGATTACCTGTGTAGGTTTTGCCATCTCTTCGGTCCTGGGGGGCGATTTTAAACTCATTGATGCTTGGGTTATAATCAAGTACACCACTTGCTAGGAATATATCGCGGTCATCAGCTGATTGCTTGGGCGAGAGGAAAGTAGTGTATAAATCCACTGCTCCTGCTGCATAGTGTAGCCCAGAGGTGATGGTCTGATTATCTACTTGATTTTCGGCATCTAGCTCGAGCGATACTTCATCACCCTTATCACTTTTGTAGGGTATCCATTCGTTAAAATCAGAGCGTGTGGAGAGGTCTAGTTTGATATAGCCATCAAGTGAGAGGTCTTTTCGGTTAGCATACATTTTAATTCCTCCCTTATAAAGTACCCTTGAAGTGATATAAAAGTTATCTTCTTCTTCTACTGTACCTTGTGCAAAGGTAAACTTAGGTATTTTGGCATCTTTGCGGCGTTTTACTTTTCCTTTGGTTTCATCTTCTATCAGCTCAAACTTATCAAATTTCACATTGAAAGTATCATTTTGGACATTGACAAACTGGTAGGTAGCATCTCCCTCAAATTCAAACCTTGACTTGATGCGGATATGTCCATCAAACAAGCGGTGGTAGCGATTTAAGGTATCAATCAGTACAATAGCTTCATTGAGTTCTTGCATCTCGGCATCTTTCAAGATGATTACTTCTCCGTCTTTGGGCACTATACTAGCATCTGCAGAGTTGATAAAGGGCACGCCTGTTACCTTCATGCTTAGGGTAGGTATATCAAAGAAGGCAAAAGAGGCATTGAAGCGTAAGTTTTCTTCATTGTAATCTTCAGCCCCAAAGATGGTAGAGGTAAAATAAGAGGTCGTATCGCCGTTCATCACAAAATTTCTTTTCTTCAAATCCCAGACTGCCTCCTGAATAGAAGTGCGGTAGCTGGCATAGGGCAACTCTAGTGAAGCAAAATCACCAAACTCTGTATCTGGGCGGATGTTACATTTGCCTTTGAGCAAATCAAACTCAAAATCTACAAAGTTACCTAGCAGCAGGGCTTTGTTTTCGTTGTAGAAGTACCCTTTGTCATACTCATAAGGGTCGCGGTCTTTGGAGTTAATTCTGAACTCTACATTGCTACCCGAAAAGTCATTTACACCAAACTTGAAGGGCTCTTCACTTACTGATAAGATGGAGAAATCCTTGCGTGTGAGGTTACCCTCTCCAAAAAGTCCTTTGCGTGTGATGTACAGGTTGCCATTGAGCGTAGTAGGTGCTGTGTTTTCATAAATGGTGAAGAGTTTATCTTTGAAGCGTTGCTCAAAAGCCCCAGCTTTGTCGGTAGCTTTGGTATCTTCTAGGCGTACAATCTCTTGACGGTTGGTGATAATCATATTGTCTTCATTGACGAGCCAGTTAAACTGTGCGGTCTTTCCGGTTGCTTCTGCAAATTCACCTCGCCCTACTTTACCACTTTTTACAACAAACTCTATGTTGTCGGAAACGACTGAGTCGGGCATAAAAAAGTACTCAGGCGCAGTAAGCGCAGTAGTGAGGTAGCTGATTTCTCCTCCTGAGAAAAGCCCATCTCTATTCATAATCAGTGGGCGTGTAAATTTGATTTTAGCTCCTTTTATCTCTGGGTTATCTGGATAAAGCGTATAGCCGCTTGGTGGTGGGATATGCTCAAAACCCATGGTGAGGTCGGGCGCACGCATAGGTATTAGTTTTTCTTGAAACTCAGGAAAAATATTAGATATGAACTTGCCAGGAAATACAGGGATTTTGGTGTTCAGACTGTCCATATTGATTTCATCAATTTGGAAATAGACCCTTGTGCTGTCATAAGAAGATTCCTGCCTGAAGTCTGTGGCAAAAAACATTTTCCCACCATCGGGTATGTTGAGCTTAGGATAAGACTCGTAGTTTTCGTCTGTATCGTTGATTTTGCCGTGCTTTCGTCCTGATTTGTTCAAATCATCATTGATTTTCATATTGCCTGCCCCAAAACTGATTTCACCGCCGTATTCATAATCTATCCCCTCTTTAGATTCGGTAGTATCTTTGATGGTAAAAAGGATTTTCTCGATTTCAGGGATTTCCAAGCTGAAGTCATCATACGATAAGAAAAAGTTTCGTCCAAAAAAGCGAAAATTTCCTACGGTGATTTCTCCTCTTTCCATATAAAAATTCCTTCCTCCATATACTTTCACGTATTTAAGTGATGAGTCAGGAATGACCACTACATTCAACTGCTCACTGACATAAAACCTTTCAATTCCTCTGATGAGCAGCTGATTATCTTCTCTGGTAAGGCTTGCGTTGGGTTCACCATTAACGGCTGAGGAGATGATGAGGTTGTCGTGGTCGTTGGCGATATAGGTGAGTGAATCTGTACGGCGTGCTACTTTGGCATCAGTACGTTCTACGGCATCTACAAACTGGCTGGCGGTTTCGGTTTGTAAGATTCGCTTACCCAGTTCAATAGTACCCGTGATGGAGTTATAGTTAAGATAACCTCTATTCTGCAAATCTGTGGCTACGCTTCTGAGTTGGGCTTCATTTCGGCGATAATCTTTTGCCATGTCTTGCACTTGAAAGGTATTGCTTTCCTGTTTTTCGGCATATTTGGTAAAGAGCTTCAGAGGGTGAAAGTCGTACATTCCTATCATCTCTACGTAGCGTTGCTTATCAAAAAAATCAAAAGATTCAAAGTGGGCAGGGCGGAGGCTCTGCGAACCTGTAAGCATAAATATATCCAAACTATCTTTATCAAGGTCATACCTAATCACATCAGCATCAATATAAAATTTATGATAACTATTAATAAAAGGGGTATTGACTGCGCTCGTGTTTTGGTCGCGAATCATCTGTATGATGCGGTCTTTGCGCAAGAGTTTGAACTGAAGGTTAGAATGATAGAGTGAATCTTCTTCACCACCTAAGTAAATAGAAAGTTTGACTTGATTGGAAGTAACCAACGAATCGGTAATGGCAAAACGCTCTGAGCGTACCCTAAAAGCCGTACCTAAGTCGCTCTCGCCAGTAATTACTGAAAGAGTACCAGGCTCAGTAGAGTTACTGTAAATATTGACACCCTCTAGGCTAAAACCTCCTTGGTAGGTCATATTCTGTCCGAATTGGCTGATGAATACGTCTGCTTCATAGGAGGTAAAGCGAGGAAATTTAGCATCTTGTACACTCCTGCGTGCACGACTTACAAACTCAAACTCTCCCACTAAGGTTTTGCTCAACAGAATGGTATAATGCAAGCGAGCATTTTTGACATTGAGTAGGGGTTTGCGCACATCAAAGGCATAGCTGTAGAGTTTACAAAAAACTTCTTGAGGGCTGAGTTGTACGCTGGTCCAGTCAAATGTACCCTCTTTACCCACAAACTGATTGCTGGTAGTGAGAAAAATCCCTTGGGTATCGTGTATGCCCGTAGAGTCAAAAGGAGTAGCAAATACAATTTCTGCTTTTTGAAATCGAATGGCTGGGCCGAGTATTTCGGGCAAGGCTTGTTCTTGGGTTTCTCCCGAGGTAGCCACGATGAACTCATTTTTGGCAGCTTCGGCATCTTTGATGTAATCAAAGCTAAAATCACCTATGGCGTAGAGCCTGTTTTGAGGTGTATCGTGGAGTTTTTGATTGAGTAAGAATTTACTGCTATGCGAAAAGAAAGATTTGATTTGTTTGGCATCTTTGCTTTCAGCTACTTCTTCGCTGACTGCCAAGAAGTTATCTAGTACATTGCTACTTACTTTTCGCTCTTGTAGTGCATTAAAGATAGACATAAAAAAATCGTTGAACTCGCCTGCGATGGTAGCACGCGTAGGCGTAAGTTTTTGGCAAATCTTAATAATCTTATCTTTTTGTGTTGCGTTCAGTTTACCACTTTCCCAGAGCGATTTGAATACTTCGGCAGTTTTAATGACCTCCGTTCTGTTGGTTTTGGTGAGTTGTCCTTCAGTATAAGCTATAAAATCACTTTGGTTATCAGGAAAGTTATACCGTTGTGCGTGGCTTAGGTGCAGGCTTGCCAGTAAAATGCCAATTACAAGAATTGTTTTTTGTATCATAAGTTTTAGGTGCTAAGTAGTTGTCAATTATCAAATACTTGATTGCTTATAAAATTGGGCAGCCACCCAATTGTTTTTGGTTTTATAATCCACAAACTTCAAACCATTTGATTGTGCCTCGGCTTGTAGGTCTTGCAAATCTTGGGCGTAAAAACCGCTCAAAAGCAACTGCCCATTTTTGTCTAAAAAAGAAGCATACTTTGAGATTTCCCCTAATAACGTATTTTTATTGATGTTTGCTAAGATTACTTGATAAGTTTTTGAAGAATCTACTTCTTTTATGCTTTTTTGGCTAATTTCAATGAGTTTACAGCGATTGAGTGAAATGTTTTCCATGCTGTTTAGCACGGCCCATTCTTCTATGTCAAAGGCTTTTACTGAGGCAGCACCTCTTTTTTCTGCCATAATTGCCAAGATGCCTGTACCACAGCCTGCGTCTATCACTTGCTTGTCCGTTAGGTCTAGCTCCAGAAGGTACTCTAGCATCAGGCTAGTGGTTTCATGATGACCTGTTCCAAATGACATCTTGGGATTGATGGTAATTTCGTAAGGGTATGCTTTTTCAATCTGATGAAAAGTACTCTTCACGAGGCATTGGTCAGCTACAATTACGGGCTGATAATCTGCCTCCCAGACTGCGTTCCAGTTTTGAGGAGCAATGGTTTGATGCGCAAATTGAAAGCTGAAAAGGCTGTGATATTGCGCTCGTAATGCAGCAATTGCCTCGGCCTGATAATTTTCTGAGGGAATGTAGGCAAGCAAATGTCCCTCCTCTTCTACAAAAGAATCAAACCCTAGTTGGCTTAGTTCTGCCACCAAGATTTCTATGTACTGCGCTGCTACTGTTACTTTGAGTTCTGAATATTCCAAGATTTATTTATTTTGAATGCAAATGATGGGTTAAAATAAGTGATTCTTTGACAATTTTTGTGATTATGTGCGATAAGATGAACTAAATACTGTCTAGAACATAAATGCCATCGGACTGGAAGTCCGCTGCTGCAGATTTTCACAAAAATTGTCAGACCACCAAATAAGTATGCCCCATTTTATTACAAATAAAACTAAAAGTGTTGAAAGTGCCAACACAAAGTATATATAACCTATCTGACTAACAAGGATAATAAAAGTGGATTGAACATTCAATTTCTCACTTAGTCAAAAAACTTTCTGCCTATGTATGAAAAAGCAGAGGTTTTTGAGGTATGTTTTTCCTAGGAAATTTTAACTCATCTTTCAGAAAACTTGAATACAGCATGGGGCAGGTAAAAGAAGTGAGGAGCGTGTAAAGTTGTTTGAACTTACACTTCTATCTTGTAACTTTGCAAGTAGCAATCAGATTAAAATTTATGTAATTTTTAAATATAACAATGCAATGAAAATGATAAAGCAAAATACTCTTTTACTTTTTTTATGTCTTTGGTATGTAGGGCTATACGCTCAAACTCCCAGAGCACCCTATACAAGTACAAAGTTTGAACAAATTGAAGAATTACTGCCTACCCCTAACACTTACCGGGCTGCTGATGGCTCTCCTGGGCATGAGTATTGGCAACAAAAGGCAGATTATAAGATACAAGTAAGCCTTGATGACGAAAAACAAGCTATCAAAGGCTCTGAAACTATTACTTACCATAATCTCTCTCCTAATGATTTGAAATACTTGTGGGTACAGCTAGACCAAAACCGATTTGCCGCCGAGTCTAATACCTACAAAACTGAAAGCTATGACCTCAATAACTTTGGAGGGATTATTAGCACACTCAGGGGTGAGGCAGGAGATTACGGACATAAAGTAACCGCAGTCAAAGACCAAAACGGAAAAGCACTCAGCTACACCATCAATCAGACCATGATGCGGGTAGAACTTCCTGAGCCACTCAAAGCCAACGGAGGAGTATTTGTGTTTTCTATCAATTGGAGCTACAATATGGTAGAACAAATAAAATTTAGCTCTAGGGCAGGCTATGAGTATTTTCCCGAAGATAAAAATTACCTCTACGAGGTGGCACAATGGTTTCCACGAATGGCAGTCTATGATGATGTAAATGGCTGGCAAAATAAGCAATTTCTTGGGCGTGGAGAGTTTGCTTTGCCCTTCGGTGATTATGAAGTAGCCATTACTGTACCTGCCGACCACATTGTGGCCTCTACAGGTGAGCTACAAAACCCCAAAGAAGTACTTACTTCTGAGCAGCAAAACCGCTTCAAAAAAGCTGAAAAATCAGATACACCCGTTTTGATAGTAAGTCAAGAAGAAGCCACCAAAAATGAAAGTAGCCGTGCAAAAAATACTAAAACTTGGAAATACAAAGCCCTCAATGTGCGTGATTTTGCCTGGGCAAGCTCGCGTAAATTTATCTGGGACGCTATGCAAGTGAAAGTAGGCAACAAAAAAGTATGGGCCATGTCTTACTATCCCAAAGAAGGTAACCCACTTTGGGGGCAATATTCTACCCAAGTAGTAGCGCATACTTTAAGAGTGTATTCACGCTATACTTTTGATTATCCTTACCCTGTTGCTATCTCTGTGCATGGCCCCGTGTTTGGTATGGAATACCCCATGATTTGTTTCAATGGCGGTCGCCCCAATGCCGATGGTACCGTACCAGACCCCACACGAAGAGCCATGATTTCAGTCATTATCCACGAAGTAGGACATAACTTCTTCCCAATGATAGTTAATTCAGATGAACGCCAATGGACTTGGATGGACGAAGGACTGAACAGTTTTTGTCAGTTCCTTGCCGAAAAAGAACTACCTCAACAGTCTTGGGCAAATAAAGATTATCCTGAAATTTATCCCTCACGCCGGGGGCCTGCCAAAAATATTATTCCCTACATGAAAGGCGACCCCGAGGTGCTCGTACCTATCATGACCAATTCTGAGCAAATTGCAAGAATGCAGTTTGGCAACAACGCTTATGGAAAGCCTGCCACGGCACTCAATATTTTGCGTGAAACCGTAATGGGGCAAGAACTTTTTGACTATGCTTTCAAAGAATATGCACGCCGCTGGGCTTTTAAACACCCACAACCCGCCGACTTCTTCCGTACTATGGAGGATGCCTCTGCCACTGACTTAGACTGGTTTTGGAGAGGCTGGTTCTATGGTACAGAAGCTTGCGATATAGCCATAGATAGTGTATTGGTTTATCAGATGTCTAACAGAAGCAATAAGCTCAAGGCAGAAAGTACACCTTTTGAGCTAGGAGAGATTAATGCAGAAGTTTTTAAACGACTAGATGAAAAAGACCAAGCACTTTTTAAGTCTGATATGCTAATGTATGACCTTAAGTTTAAAAATATAGGGGGGTTAATTATGCCTATACTCTTACAAATTAATTATAAAGATGGTAGCTCGGAGATAGTGCGTATTCCCGCTGAAATATGGAGGCTAAATCCTAACCAAGCCAGTAAGGTCATTACCACAAAAAAAGAAATCGCCTCTTTTGTGCTCGACCCACTTGAGGAAACAGCCGACATCAGCACATTGAACAATGCTTATCCGCGTGCAGGCAAAGAGAGCCGTTTCAAAAAATTTAAAGAAAATCAAGCAGGCGAGGATAAGTAGTTATATTTTTAACCTTGTTTCAGATCAAAATAAAGATAAAATTGCCTAAAACTCAAAAAAACGCCTGCCTTTTTTTACAAGGTAGGTGTTTTTGGGTTAAGGGAGTAAGTAATTTTGAATTAATAATTTTTCAATTGTTAGCTAAGTTAAGTAGTTGATTATCATTATTTTACAAATATATTGGGAGTTATTATTTACATTTTCTTAAACAAAAAGTATGGTTCTCTGACAATTTTTGTGATGATGTTTCATAAAACAGGCTGAATACTGTTCAAAACATAAATGCCGCGGTTGTGTAAAAAGTCAAACAGTGCCAAATATTATTTTGAGTTAGAAGTTTTTTTTCACTCCATAGTCCATAGGTTGCAACCTATGGGCTATGGAGTGAGAATTACGCAGGCTTTTGAAAATTGCTTTTTTTAATAACCACACAAAGTTTTGCTCAAAATACTTTTTACACAATCCCCTACAGATTTTCATAGAAATTATCAGACAATCAAAAATATTATTCCCCCAGAAATGACTATCTTTGGAAGATAGTTATCATTTGGGAAGAAAAAATAAGCATGTTGAATAAGTGTTATGACCGACCCTACCCTCAACCCACAAAATACTGAGCAAAACTCAAAAAAAGCCAAATTTCCTCAAATAAAAGGTTGGCGCATACACTTGCAAGGGCAAGTACAAGGCGTAGGGTTTCGTCCTTTTGTGTATCATTTGGCGCGCAAATTAGGGCTAAAAGGTTGGGTAAATAATACTGTAGAAGGTGTAAAGATACACATCAATGCTTCTGCTGAGTTGGCAAGCACTTTTTATGCACAAGTACGCAGTCTTGCCCCCCGTCTTGCCCATATCACGGCACATACCTGCCAAGAAGTGCTGTTTGAGTATTTTGAGGATTTTAGCATCATAGAAAGCACACAAGAAGGAAATCCTAATCTGCTCATCAGTCCCGATTTTGCGCTGTGCCAAGCATGTCAAGAAGAGCTAAACGACCCCAAAGACAGGCGTTATGCTTATGCTTTTATTACTTGCACAAATTGTGGTCCGCGTTATTCTATTGTAAATGCACTTCCTTACGACCGCATACATACCGCAATGCAGCCGTTTGAAATGTGCCAAACCTGCAGCCAAGAGTACTATGACATACAAGACCGAAGGTATTTCTCTCAGACGAACTCTTGCCTTACTTGTGGAGTAAAGATGCAACTTTTTGATAGTCAAAGCATAAAAATTAATTTTGAGAGCCAAGCACACACATTAGAATTTACCGCAAAAGCACTTCAAGAGGGTAAAATATTGGCACTCAAAGGTATAGGAGGGTATCTTTTGCTGGCTGATGCCACTTCGTCGGAGGCAATACTGGCATTAAGAAAAAGAAAAAATCGCCCTAGCAAACCCTTTGCAGTGATGTATCCTGACTTGAAAAGTCTTGAAAAAGATGCTTACCTCACTCCACAAGCCCAAACAACTTTAAAAAGTGCAGCCGCCCCCATTGTATTGCTTAGCTTTAAGTCGAACAACTCACTTGCCAGCCAAGCCATTGCCTCAGGGCTAGATAAAATTGGTGTAATGCTCCCTTATGCGCCATTGTTGGCAATACTTGCCACACTTTTTGGTAAGCCCTTGGTGGCTACGAGTGCCAATATTTCTAATGCTCCTTTGGTATTTAAAGAAGAAGATGCACTAGAAAATCTAGTGCTATTGGCAGATTATATTTTGACACATAACCGCGAGATTTACTTTCCGCAAGATGACTCTGTGATGCAATGGACTGATTTTGAGCAAGTTCCTATTTTGCTGAGAAGGGCTAGAGGCTATGCACCTACTTATTTGTCCACGCAAATTTTAGCTCCTCAAGCAAGTATCTTGGCTGTTGGGGCAATGCTCAAAAGCACTTTTACCTTACAACATGCAGGTAATCTATATGTAAGCCAGTATTTGGGCGATTTAACAAATTTTGATACACAATTACGTTTTGAACTACTCTTAGAGCGGTTTTGCAAATTGCTAAAGGTGCAGCCAAAGGTTATCTTGAAAGATTTACACCCACAGTATCCTAGCACACACTGGGCTGAAGAATATGCTGCAAAAAATCAAATCCTACTGCATAGCATACAGCATCACGAAGCGCATTTTGGGGCTGTATTGGCTGAAAATAACTTACTTTCTACCAAAGAAAAAATTTTAGGTGTCATCTGGGACGGCACAGGCTACGGTACAGATGGTCAAGTCTGGGGAGGAGAGTTTTTTGTCTATCAGCAAGGAATGATTGAGCGAGTAGGACACATAGGCGAGTTTCCGCAACTTTTGGGAGATAAGATGAGCCTTGAGCCACGTATTGCAGCTCTGGCACTGAGTAGGGGAGATGTCTCTGTTATAAATATTTTGCAGCCAAAATTTTCAGCAATAGAGTGGCAAAATTATTTGGTAATACTTCAAAATTCTTCCCTTAAGAGTACTTCTATGGGAAGATTGTTTGATGCAGTAGCCTCACTTTTGGGCTTGGCAGATAAGCAAAGCTATGAGGGAGAAGCAGCCTTGTATTTAGAAGTATTGGCAAGAAAATATTTCAAACAGAAAGGATTACTTCGCCTTGAAAGCTGCATAACTTTTTCAGAAAACGCACCCAAAGAGGCTACTGCACAGCATATCTTTCAGGCACTTGCAGAGGCTTATCAGGCAGGCAAAGACAAAAGCTACCTAGCTGCACAGTTTCATTGTACTTTACTTGATTGGATAGAAATGCAAGCCAAAAGATTTCAAACAAAGCATTTAGCCTTTAGTGGAGGTGTTTTTCAAAATTCTTTACTGATAGATTTGGTTAAAAGATATTTATCTACTAATTTACACTTGTATTTTCATCATCAGACTGCTCCCAATGATGAGTGTATCAGTTTAGGGCAGTGGGCGCGCTTTCAGATGGAGAAATATAGGTCTTCGTAACAGTAACATACTCAAATTTGAGAAAAAAGCATTATTATAAATCAAAGATATCAACTTAAAGTTTTAAACGTATGTGTTTAGCAATTCCTGGAAAAATAGAATCTATTGAAAGCCAATACAATGGCTTGGTACAGATGGCAAAAGTTGCTTTTGGCGGTATCCGCAAAGAGGCAAGTCTAGAAATGGTTCCCCACGCCAAAGTAGGTGATTATGTGTTGATACATGTAGGGGTAGCCCTGAGTGTAATTGATGAAGAAGAAGCACTCAAAACCTTCTCATATCTTGCCGAAATTGGTGAACTAGAAGAGCTAAATCCAGAAAATCTTTGAGGATTGGTCATAAGGTATTAGGGCTTGGTGAAGGGAAACGTAAAAGATAAAGCTCGATACTTATTTTATAAAACACTGTTAGTCAGTCAATTAATTGTAGTAGCTTGCAATTAATATTCCACACTTAAGATATTCATTATGAAATTTTTACACGAATACAGAGACCCTGAATTAGCCCAAAAATACTTGGAGGAAATTCATAAAACGGCCACCCAAAGCTGGACAATTATGGAAGTCTGTGGAGGGCAAACGCATAGCTTGGTCAAAAATGGTATCTTGAGCCTATTGCCCGAAAAAATCCGAATGGTACACGGTCCAGGCTGCCCTGTGTGTGTTACACCTTTGCACCTGATAGATAAAGCCGTACATCTTGCCCTGGAGAAGAATGTTATCTTGTGTTCTTTTGGAGATATGTTGCGTGTGCCTGGTTCGGAGAAAAGCCTTTTAGAAGCAAAAGCCGAAGGGGCAGAAGTACGCATACTTTACTCGCCCTTAGAAGCAGTAAAATTGGCAGAAGAAAACCCCGACAGGCAAGTTGTATTTTTTGCCGTTGGCTTTGAGACTACAGCACCTGCCAATGCACTCTCTGTGCTGCACGCACAGCGTAAGGGCTTAAAAAATTATTCTATCCTTGCCTCACAGGTGCTTGTACCGCCTGCTATGGAGGCAGTAATCAACGATGAGTACAATATCATACAAGCATTTTTGGCGGCTGGGCATGTTTGTACCATTATGGGGCTTTCTGAGTATGCTCCCCTGGTAGAAAAATATAAAATTCCGATGGTAGTAACGGGCTTTGAACCCATAGATTTGTTGCAAGGTATCCTTATGACCGTCAGGCAGCTAGAACGAGGAGAACACAAATTAGAAAACCAGTACAGCCGTGTAGTGAAATCTGAGGGCAACCCTGAGGCACAAAAAGTAATTGAGCAGGTATTTCAAATAAGCCATCGCGAATGGCGTGGCATTGGCGAAATTCCCCTGAGTGGCTACTCGGTCAGGCCTGAGTTTACCGAATTTGATGCAATGATAAAATTTGAAGTCAATTTGCCGCAAGCAAAAGAATGTTCAGATTGTATAGCAGGGCAAGTGCTAAAAGGACTCAAAAAGCCCAATGAGTGTAGCCAATTTGGTAAAAAGTGTACTCCTATGAATCCTTTGGGTGCACCTATGGTATCCTCGGAAGGGGCTTGTGCAGCCTACTATCATTTTGCGGAGGTGGTATAAGCCTTTTTCAACTTGCCTATAATAATCTTTACAACATGACACATTCATAAAAAGTGAGAAAAATAAACCTGACTTGGCGTTTAGTGCCAAAATGCCAAAACTTGGATATACTTTTCATCTTTTTTTGACCGTATAAAAGAGGCAATAATCCAACAAACACCATTCTATATCTCTACTATTTCGCAATATCTTTTGATTCTACTTGCGGTTTACCAATATAATAGATGACAAGCCCAAAACAAACTACTGCCAACGCAACTAACGATTCTGTGGTGCGCTCTTTGAGCAAGAAGAACATCGTCCAGCCTGTAGCTGCTAGAAAAATCAGTGGTGTAATAGGATAGCCAAAAGTACGGTAAGGACGTGGTTCGGCAGGCTTGCGAATACGCATCACAATCACACCGAGTACAGTAGAAAAAGTAAAAATATCCAATGTGAAAGCAATGGCATAGAGAATGGTATCAAAAGATGCTGTCAGAATCAAGGTAATTGAGATAGTAGATTGCAGTAAAATTGCCCGCAAAGGAATATCTTTTGAGTTATTTTTGGCAAAAAAGCTAAGTAGCTTCACATCTTCGCCCATCACTTGGGTAACTCGAGGCCCTGCAAATACCATTGCACTGATTGATGAAATCAATAACAAGGCAATCATACTTGCCATTACTTTGCCGCCAGTAGCACTTAAAAATACATTGGCAGAGAGATAGCCTACTTCCAAAGGGGTGTTAAAGTCTTTGGCTTGTGCTGCACCATAAGCCGTAGGGCTAAGGGTATATAAAAACACATAATTTAGCAGAAGATAAGCAACCATTACCAACAAAGTACCCCCAAACAAAGATAAAGGTACATTCAAACGCGGGTTTTTAATTTCATTGGCAAGGTAAGCCGAGGCGTTCCAGCCTGAATAAGAAAAAGACACAAAAGCCAAGGAAATGGCAAAAGAAGAACTAAATACCAAAGTCCAGTCGCCTGTTTGGGGAAGTAAATTTACCGTTTCGGGCTGCGGAGTCAGCATAAATCCTCCAGCGATAAAACCTGTTATTAGCAATACTTTTACTGCCGTAGATATTTTCTGAAATATACTGCCATAGCGTACATCATAGCTATGAATGGCCGTAATGACCACCACTACCCCAATGGCAATCCAAATATCTACCCGTGAAGGGTCGCTAGGTACTGCCACACTCCCTGCATAACGCCCCAATGCCATTGCCGCCAAAGCCACAGGGGCAGCAAAACCAACTGTACCTGAAATCCAGCCTGATAAAAAGCCAAAAGCAGGATGATAAATGCGTGAGAGATAATTGTATTCTCCCCCTGAGCGAGGCATCATCCCTGCTAACTCTCCATAACTCAGCGCGCCACAAAGGGCTACAATACCCCCCACAAGCCATAGCATTAGCAGCGGAAAAGTAGATTGAATGCCAACGGCCTGGTAGCCAAGACTGGTAAACACACCCGAGCCTATCATATTGGCTACCACAATGGCTATAGCAGTATTGAGACTTACTAATTGTTTTTGATTTGTAGTATTCATAAGCAATAATTTACAACAAGTGCCAAAACTATGCAATAACTTGTGAGAAATAAAATTTAAAATCTTGATTTCTTAAATTTCTCTTAACAGAAGAAAGTAGCAGCAAAAAGATAAAAATTCATTTTCTACTACAAAACTTC
>CAYZQI010000025.1:12261-42906 GCA_964480455.1 uncultured Cytophagaceae bacterium | reverse complement strand
CGTTAAAATAATGTTTAAATCTTTTTTGCAAAATTGATTATTAGCGAAACGTGAGAAATATAATACAGAAAGGCAAATTAAGCCACAGCTTCGGCTTGCTTTACACCGTGGAAAGTTTCGCTATTTTTTGCCATTTCACGGAGGCGGTCAGTAGGCTGAAAACGCTCACCATATTTGGCAGCGAGTTCGTCTAGTTCTGCTACAAACTTGGCTACGCCTACCATATCTACATAAGAGAAAATTCCGCCTGTATAAGGAGGGAATCCCCATGCTAGGATAGAACCTATATCGCCATCAGTTGGGTTGCGGAGTACGCCCTCTTCTAAGCAGCGAACAGCCTCGATGGCTTGGCGGTGCAATAGACGCTTTTTGGCTTCCTCTATGCTTGGTTGGTTTTCGGCAAGCGGATAGAGTTCGTTCAAAATAGGCGAAAGGAATTTCTTGCCATTTTCAGGATAATCGTAGAAGCCTTTTTTGTTTTTCTTACCAAAACGCTCTAGTTCTTCTACAAATTTCTTCACTACTGAGCCGCTGGGTTGGTCTTCTATCTTGATGCCTAGGTCGGCTTCGGTTTGTTTCATTACCTTGTAGGCGAGGTCAATCGCTACAGCATCGGCCACATCAAGCGAGCCTACGGGCATACCTGCCATTTTGCCTGCACTTTCTACGAGTTGAGGGTTCACACCTTCAGCTACCATTTGGATACCCTCTGAGGTATAAGTACCAAAGCAGCGCGAAGTATAGAAGCCGCGCGAGTCGTTCACTACGATAGGCGTTTTGCGAATTTTCATCACATAGTCAATTGTAAGGGCGAGGGCATAATCCGAAGTTTTTTCACCCATAATGATTTCTACCAAAGGCATTTTATCTACAGGTGAGAAGAAGTGAATACCGATGAAGTTTTCGGGGCGTTTTGAAGCCTCTGCCAAGCCAGTGATGGGCAAAGTAGAAGTATTAGAGCCAAAAACAGCCTTGTCTGTTAAGAATGCTTCGGTTTCTTGAGTTACCTTGGCTTTGAGTTCACGGTTTTCAAAGACAGCTTCTATGATAAGGTCACAGCCTTCTAGGTCTTTAGCATCAGCAGTAGCGTTGATTAAGCCTAGTACTTTTTCAGCTTTTTCAGCAGTTACTTTGCCTCTTGACATGCCTTTTTTGAGCAAATCACGAGAGTAATCTTTGCCTTTTTCAGCACCTTCTACGCTTACATCTTTCAAGACTACCTGCATACCGCCCAGGGCGGTTACATACGCAATGCCTGCACCCATCATGCCTGCACCCAAGATACCTACTTTCTGAACGTCAGTTTTTTCTATGTTTTTAGGTCTTGCACCACCTTTGTTTGCTTCTTGCAAAGCAAAGAACAAAGTACGAATCATGTTTTTTGCTACTGGATTGTTGAGCAATGTTACAAAATAACGTGATTCTATCTTGATTGCCTTGTCCATTGGCACTTGTAGTCCTTCATAGACACAGTTCATAATGGCAAGTTGTGCAGGGTAATTGCCTTTGCTTTTATCCCACATAAGGGCAGTGCCAGGCAAAAGGAGCTGTGCCCCTTTTGGACTTTGGATATTGCCTCCTGGTACTTTGTAGAAAGTGCGTGCTACAATTTTACCTTTTTTTACCTCGTCCCAGGGCTGAATAGCATTTGGGTTGGCTTTGAGCCAAGTTTTGGCAGCAACAATCATTTGGTCTTGGTCGGCAGCCAATTCGTTGATTAAGCCCATTTTGAGGGCAGCTTGAGGAGCTACTTTTTTGCCTTCTAGGAGGAAGGGAACACCCGCTTCCATACCTACTAGGCGAGGGAGACGCTGTGTGCCGCCTGCTCCGGGTAGTAGTCCGATTTGTGCTTCGGGCAAGCCGATTTGTGTTTTTGGATTGTTGATGGCTATGCGGTAGTGGCACATCAGCGCAATCTCATATCCTCCACCCAGTGCATGTCCGTTGATGGCAGCCACTAGGGGTTTGCCTGCGGTTTCGTATTTGCGGAATACTTCATTCCATTTGAAAGACTCTTTGAAGGCCTCGGCAGGCGGCACTTGGCTATGGTCTTTGGCAAGCATTTCGCGCATCATTTTTAGGTCAGCACCTGCAAAGAATGAGTCTTTTTTAGAAGTAATGATAATGCCCTTTACTTCAGGGTCGGCTACTGCCTTGTCCATATTGCTTACGAATGCCTCGTAAGAGTGGTCGTTCATCACATTTTGAGGGTAGCCCTCCATGTTCCAAGCCAAGATGGCGATGTTGTCTTCAACACTATAATCTATCATAATTAAGTTCGGTTTAAAATTTATCAATCGTTAATTGTCAATTAAAATTGGTTCAAGTATTTTCGCTTGAACCTCAAAAATATTTGTAATACTTTTTAGTGCGCCCTTGTCTATATCCTGACGGACGACTCGCATGTGAAAACACAGGCAAAAGCAGCAGAAAATCATATTCCACAACTCATAATTTACACTTTCTTTAGATTCTCTCAATAATGGTAGAGATACCCATACCACCACCGATACAAAGCGTAGCAAGTCCTAGAGTCTTGTCTTGACGCTCGAGCTCATCTATCAAAGTACTGATAAGAATAGCACCTGTGGCACCTAGGGGGTGTCCCATTGCGATTGCGCCACCGTTAGGGTTTACTTTGCTGTGGTCTATGCCTAGCTCTTGCATATAAAGCATAGGCACAACGGCAAAGGCTTCATTCACTTCAAAAATATCAATATCGTTGATATTCATGCCATTTTTCTTCAAGAGTTTGCGGGTAGAAGGTGCAGGACCTGTGAGCATGATGGTAGGTTCAGAACCGATAATGGCGTAAGAGTGAATGCGAGCGCGTGCTTTCATATTATTTTTTTCGCCTACTTCTTTGTTGCCAATCAAAAGCAAGCCAGAACCGTCAGAGATTTGTGAAGAGTTGCCAGCGTGGTGTACGTGGTTGATGCGCTCTATTTCGGGGTACTTTTGTAGAGCAAGTGCATCAAGACCACCCATTTGACCCATCATCTCGAAGGCAGGCTTCAGGGCGGAAAGGCTTTCTACCGTAGTTTGAGGGCGGATTCCTTCATCTTCGGTAAGGAGTGCCATACCGATTTGGTCAAGTACAGGAATTAAAGACTTTTTAAAGTATCCTTTTTGAGTAGCTTCATAAGCGCGGCGGTGCGATTCTGCTGCAAAGCTGTCTAATTCTTCGCGAGAAAATCCATATTTGGTGGCAATAAGGTCAGCAGAGATACCTTGCGGCACTACTTTGTGCTTGCCAATAAGGTCAGGGTTGGTAAACAATGCCCCCCCGTCAGAGCCCATAGGTACGCGCGACATAGATTCTACGCCCCCTGCTATCACTAAGTCAGCCTGTCCCGACATCACGTGTGCAGAGGCAGTATTGATGGCCTCTAAGCCCGATGAGCAAAAGCGATTGAGCTGCACACCTGCCACAGTTTCAGCATAACCTGCTTCCAGTACTGCGGTGCGTGCAATGTCTGCACCTTGCTCTCCGATAGGGCTTACACAGCCTGCTATTACATCATCAACTAGAGCGGTATCTAAGTTATTTCTTTCCTGTACTGCCTTTAAGAGTGAGGCAAGTAACTGAACAGGTTGGGCTTCGTGAAGTGAGCCGTCGGCTTTTCCTTTGCCGCGAGGGGTACGAACTGCGTCGTAAATATAAGCATCAGCCATAATTCTATAATTAAGTTTAGAGTTTAAAAAAAATTGCAGTGGAAAATTAGTAAAAAATAGTATGCGTTCCTACTATTTTCATAAAAAATTTATTAAAAAAGTAGATAATTATCTTAATAATTATATTTTTTATTAAAAAAATCATAAAACAATGTCAATATTAAAGCGATTTTAGCGCAAATACGCTAATTATTTTGATTCTCTGACAATTTTTGTGGTAGTGTTTCATAAGACAGCTTGAATACTGTTCAGAGCATAAATGCTAGCGGACTTCCAGTCCGCTGCTGCAGGTTTTCACAGAAATTGTCAGACAACCCAAAGTTTTTGCGAAAGGGGAAAGAGTCGCTCACAGTCCAAAAAACTGATATTTTATGAAGTAAAAACCACATAATATCATAGAACAGATAGAGAAGGTTGTACATAACAAGGTGTCATTCATCATTAAAAAACAACTGACTGCACTAAAAGCGACCCCTTCCCTGATAAAAATTGGGTGAGTTATTTATTGAACACGCCCTAATTATACCCTTGTGTTTAGTTTTTGGTTGCCATATTTGCCACGGTTTCGCCAATGGCAAGCGAGGAGGTAGCGGCAGGCGAGGGTGCGTTGAGCACATGAATGACTTGCTTATCTCTGATAATTTTAAAATCATCTAATAAGCCTCCTTCCTTATCGCAGGCTTGGGCGCGCACACCTGCCTCTACAGGGGTCAGGTCTTGGATCTGTATAGCTGGCACAAGTTTTTGTAGTGCTTTGGTAAAAGCAGCCTTAGAGAAAGAACGGTAAATTTCCCCTAGTCCGATTTGCCAATACTGCATAGCTACTTTCTGAAAGCCTTTCCAGCGGAGAGCCTCCGTCAGTTCGGTAAGGTTTACGTCAGTATTTTTGTAGCCTTCGCGCTGAAAGGCAAACACGGCATTGGGTCCTGCTTCTATGCCTCCGTGAATCATACGTGTAAAATGCACACCTAAAAATGGAAAATTAGGATTGGGTACGGGATAAATGAGATTTTTGACGAGGTACTGCTTATCGGGGTTGAGTTCATAGTATTCCCCTCTGAATGGGATAATCCGTACATTTACATTGGGTTGGGTCATCTGTGCTATTTTATCAGAATACAAGCCTGCACAATTAATCACCATGGCAGTTTTGTAAGCGCGGCGTGAGGTGATGACTAGTTTGGCATTGCCTTCTTGTTGAATGGCTAATACTTTCTCTCCTAAAAACAGTTCTCCATCTTCTTGTTGGAAGAGTTCAGCATATTTGAGCGATACTTGTTTATAATCCACGATGCCCGTCTGAGGTACAAAAATCCCTGCAAGACCTGTTACATGTGGCTCATGCTCTTTGAGTTGCTCACTTTTGAGCCATTTTAGCCCTTCCAAGCCGTTGGCTTTGCCACGCTCGAAGATGTTGTTGAGTGCCTCTATTTCTGTATCATCGCTTGCAACGATTACTTTTCCACAAAGCTCATAAGCAAGGTTGTGTAGTTGGCAAAACTCCACCAATTGCGCATAGCCACGGAGGCAATTGCGTGCTTTGAGGCTGTTGGGTGGGTAGTAAATGCCTGAGTGAATCACGCCGCTGTTGTGCCCTGTTTGGTGCATAGCCAATTGATTTTCTTTTTCTATGAGCGCAATTTTGGCTGAGGGCTGTACTTGTTTTAGGTGCAAGGCAGTAGCCAAGCCCACTATGCCTCCTCCAATGATTAAGTAATCGTATTTTTTCATGTTGTTTTTTTGTGTCAATGGGTTTATTGCGTAGATTTTCTTGTTTTTAAGAAATTTTCAAACTCGTTTAGGGGTAGTGCATTCACTGTTTGGGCGGCAGTCAGTCCACCTTTTCGCCCAATACCTACCCCAAATTTAATATCGGCAATTCCCTTTACTTCGTGTGCGTCAGGATTGATACTCAATAGCACCCCTTTTGCCAATGCTTTGCCTATCCAACGCCAGTCAAGGTCAAGCCGATAAGGAGAGGCATTGATTTCAATGACTACATTATGTTTAGCACAGGCTTCAATAATTTGCTCAAAATCAACTGGATAGCCTTCTCTCCTAAGCAAAATACGCCCCGTAGGGTGTCCGAGCATAGTAGTGAATGGATTTTCGATGGCACGCAATAGGCGTTGCGTAGCCTTGTTGATGTCCATTTTTAGCCCGTTATGCACTGAGGCGATGACAAAATCAAAAGTTTTGAGTATATTTTCGGGGTAGTCTAGTGCGCCATCACCCAGAATATCAGATTCTATGCCTTTAAAGATTTTAAAAGGAGCTAATTTTTCGTTGAGCCGTTGGATTTCCTCGTGTTGCTTTTTTACAACATACTCTTTAAGTCCGCTGGCATAAACTGCTGTTTGGGAATGGTCGGTGATGCCAAGGTATTCATAGCCTGCCTTGATGCAAGCCTGCGCCATTTCTTCTAAGGTATTTTTGCCATCGCTGTAGGTAGAGTGGGCGTGCAGCACTCCTTTGATGGCTTGGGGGGTGAGTAACTCAGGCATGACACCTGTTTTGGCAAGTTCAAATTCTTGTATTCCTTCACGCATTTCAGGCACTATGTAGGCAATGTTTGCTTGCTGATAAATTTCTTGCTCTTGTGTAAATTGTCCTTTTCGTGCTATTTGCAAAAGCGAATGAGTATGCCCTTCGGGCTGGAAGGCGAGGTGCGCTGGCGCAGCCGTCTGGATAAATAATTCGCTCACAAATTTTTCAGGTGGGCAGCCTCTCACCACTACTTTAAGTTGATTTTCTTCAATCTGCCCATACCAAGCAAACAGACTTGGTGGAGGAAGCGTCTGTTGCAAAAATGTACTCTTGTTAAGGGTTTGAAAGAGTGCTTCGGTATTGTTGGTATTCACCAAGAGATGCAGGGTATCGGCAATTTCTGCTTTACGGCGTACTGCGCCCGTGATAGCCACTCTCCAATCAGGTTGTTGTTGTTGTAAGAAATCTTGAATGTGTGTTGCCCAATACTGCGCTTCAGGGAAGCGTACTTTTCCTGAGATACTTTTTTGGTAAATCAACGATTGGTAGATATTTTCTTGGGTTTTTTGTCCGAAGCCTTTGAGTTGAGCAATTTGGTTGTTTTCGCAAGCTTCTAAGAGTTGTTCCGTACTTTCAATGTGGTATTCTTGCCAGAGTGTGCGCACTTTTTTTACACCTAGCCCATCTAGGTTGAGCATTTCTAGTAGTCCTTTGGGTGTTTTTTGTAAGATTTCTGCCAGTTGATGAAAAATACCTTTTTGATTGGCTTCGTTTATTTTAGCAGCGATTGCCTTACCGATGCCCTCGAGCTGCTCTAGTTCTTGGAGGCTCATGTTTTGCAGAGGGCTTCTGATTTTTTCTAAATTGAATACTGCATTCTGATAAGAACGTACTTTGAAGCTGTTTTCTCCGTGAAGCTCCAAAATAGAGCCATAAAGTTTGATTTGGCGAATGAGGTCTTTGTTTTCCAATGTTCTGAATGATTTTAGCTACAAATTTACTCAGAATTTATGATAAGACCTCATTTAAACTACCGCATAATCTACTAGCACAGTAAGTTTCTTTTCAAACAATACTGACCAAAATAAATCTACTTAGTTTTTTGGGCTAATTCTACCTGCGCCACTTTGCCTAAATTGAGTTTGAGTGGGGTTGCCTTTATAGGAGATGTTTCCAGCACCGCTGACCGTAGCCACAAGCCTTTGGGAAGCGTGAGTATTGACATTGCCCGCGCCACTCACCGTAATTTCTGTATCTTGCGTGATTAAATCAAAAGCTGCTATATTGCCCGCACCACTGAGTGTGATTTTTTGCTTGTCCGCCTTTCCGTTGAGTTTGAGCGTGCTTGCACCTGAGCATTGCATCACCAATTGTTCAACATCAAGCGAAAGAGCTATTTTGCTACTTCCAGATGTGTTGAGGGTGAAGTAATTGGCTTTCAAAGTGCTTTGGTTTTTCAACTGCACTGACCCCTGCGTGTTTATTTGTCTTAATTGCTGGTAAGTAACTATCATTTTTAATTTGACATTATTGTAATTGCCACTTTTTAGCCCTAGGTGCAGTGTTTGACCTTTTACCTCTACCTTGATGTCTTCACTGTTGATATTGCTTGCCTCTATCTCAATCTGTTCGCGGTTGCCCTGTCTAATGATGAGTTCAAGCGCACCCCCTGCACTAATCTTAGAAAAACTACCTACATTGCGGGTTTCTGTAAGTTGTGCAAAGCCATTACAATTTGCCATCCATAGTAGTAAAAAAGTAAATAAAAATGCTCTATAAAAATTCATACGTGTAGTTGTTTAATGAATAATGGTTTAAAATTAATGATAAATTATTTTAGTTAAAGCCTTGATTATTAAGTGATTACATTTTTGTTATCCGTTATCTCTCTAGAGATTTGTTAAAAAAATACTACGTTACATTTTCTATTTTGAGATGCAGCTATGACTGTGGTATTTTGTATGAAGCAAAAACTACAAATGTAAGTGATGGATTTCCAGCCTTATTATTTTGTATTTACCTTGGTCTTGTTGCATTTCTTGGCATATAGATAAATGTCCCGTAGTATGGATTTGTATTAACATAAAAGTACTACAAAGACACCCCCTCACAGGGAAGGTTGCATGGGTTTAAAAAAATGATTTGTGAGAGGCTGGTGCTGCGAGTAGTCCAACTATCATAGCCACTCAATCTTCATAAGGTCTTTGGGCGTCAGATTTTGATAATTGCTAAAAATTATGCAATTTTAAATTATGAATTAGACAACCTATTGCTGCAAGTAGAGAATAGTTAGATATTAGACATTTTAAATACTTGATTATTAGTGTTTTATATTCTTAATGATGCATGTCAAACAAATTCAAGTAATTTTGGCAAAATAAAATATATTCAAAAGCCTAGAAAGATATTTTAGCCTGAGTACAAACTATCCATTTGCGGTAGTTTACCAATCTAAAAATCGTACAAAAATACCATGAATACCACCCCTACCTATACCACACAGCAGATTATGGAAGATGTCGCCCGAGTTAGTATGAAACTCATGATAGGCGACCAAAGCCAAAATATAGATAACGAACCTTTTTACGGGCATTTTTTTACGGGATTAATAAAAAAAATCACTTTACAAGTAGATACCCTTGCTGTAGCAAGCAGCAACGGGCTAGTAGTATTGCTTATCAATCCTCAGTTCTGGCAAGAATACCTCAAAAATGATGTACTCAAGCTAGGGGCTATCAAACATGAAATTTTGCATATCGTATTCAAGCATATTTTTAGGCATAGTGATTTTAAACACAAACTTATTTTTAACGTGGCTGCCGATTTAGTAGTCAATCAATACATCAAAAAAGAACAACTCATAGAAGGGTCAGTACATTTGGAGCAATTTCCAAACCTAGGCATGAAAAAAGATGACCACCTCAAAGCCTATTATGATACCCTGCTGGCACTTTATCAAAAACAAAATGAAAAAGAAAATCAACACCAAGAAGGAGAAGAAAATCAAGAAGACAGCGGGGGCGAGGCTTGGCAAAATCTAAAAAAACTGCTCAATCAAAATGATGTAAACCAACAAAAGCACCTCAATTGGAAAGACATAGCGCAGCTTCCAAGTGCAGAAAGAGAAATCTTAGAAGGAGCTGTCAATCAAGCACTTGAGAATACACTCAATCGCCTCAAGCCCGAAGAATACAGCAAGCTCCCTGGCGAGCTCAAGCGTTACCTTGAAGGCTTTGAGCGTTCGCTGGTTTCCTTGGTCAATTGGAGAAGACTACTGAGACTTTTTGCCAATACCAGCAGACGCACACGCCTCAAAAATACGCTCCAACGCCCCTCAAAACGCTACGGCACTAATCCAGGCATAAAAGTCAAAAAAAAGCAGAAAATCTTAGTCGCCATAGATACCTCAGGCAGTATTGATGACTTTGAACTCAAAGAATTTTTTAAAGAAATTTATCATATCTGGAGGCAAGGCAGCGAAATCAATGTGGTGGAATGTGATGTAACTCTACAAAATCAATACTTTTACAAAGGCAAAACCCCCTCAATAGTAAAAGGAGGTGGAGGAACTTCTTTTGAAGCACCGCTCCAATATGCCCAACAAAACTACAAGCCCGATGCACTTGTTTATTTTACAGACGGATATGCACCTCTACCACAAAGCCGCTGCGATGTACCCATTATGTGGCTAGTAAGTAAAAAAGGAACTAAACTCGAGAATATGCAAAAATTTCCGGGTAGAAAAGTAAAAATGCAACAGTAAAATCTCTTAAATTTAAAAATACGTGAACGAAAGTTATATTTTTTATGGCACCAAATGCCACCCCGAAGAGCTAGTACTCTTCATAAATCATCTCCTAAAAACCAACGCACAAGTAGAGGCACAAGGCAACCGAAAAGTGCCCCTCTGCATCTGGGGGCAGCACGGCATAGGCAAAACCGAAATTGTAGAAACCTATGCCAAAGAAAATAATTACCAATTTGCCTACATTGCCCCCGCACAGTTTGAAGAAATGGGCGACCTACTAGGAATGCCCCAAATCACGAAACAAAAAGAGGCATCTGCCCAGACGCAGTTCATCGCCCCAGAATGGGTGCCCACCCAAGAAGGCCCAGGTATTTTACTCATTGATGATGTAAACCGTGCCGATGACCGCATCTTGAGGGGTATTATGCAACTACTCCAAAACTATGAGCTAGTAAGCTGGAAATTACCTCCAAAATGGCACATCGTCTTGACTGCTAACCCAGACGGGGGAGATTACTCGGTTACGCCGCTGGATATGGCCATGATTACACGCATGATGCACGTAAGCCTTACCTTTGATGTAAAACGCTGGGCAAAATGGGCAGAAAAAAATCAAGTGGACTCTCGCGGGATTAGTTTTGTGCTTACCTACCCCGAGGTAATTACAGGGGAACGCACCACACCCCGTACCCTTGTGCAGTTTTTTGAAAATATTGCCTCTATCACAGACCTTAAGGAAAGCATTGGGCTGGTAAAAATGCTTGCTGATGCTTGCCTTGATAGCAGCACGGTAACGGCATTTATCTCTTTTATCAACAACGACCTCGCTAAACTCATCACTCCTGAGATGATTCTTGATGCTTCAGACTTCCAAGCCGAAGTCTATGAACCTATCAGAAGCCTTGTAGAGCAGCAAACCAAACGTGTGGACATCTTGGCTGTCATTACCACACGCCTGATTAATTTCTTGAACCTGAGCCAACAGCGTTTTAAGGATAGCCAAATAGAAAACATCAAGCATTTTCTCAAAATGGATTTTTTACCCAATGATATTCGCCTTGTAGCAGCACAAGATATGATGGAAAACGACCACATCAAGACCCTCTGGGCCGACCCCGAACTAGGGCAAATTCTTTTGGAAAAAATGTAAGTAAGTCAAGTAAGATAGCAAAAAAAATGAAAAATAATGGCAGATTTTACAGATTTCAAACTCAATAAGCAACTCCTAGATGCAGTGGCAGCATTGGGCTACGAAGTGCCAAGCCCCATACAGACACAGGCTATTCCGCTGGCTATGGCAGGGCATGATGTAATGGGCGTTGCGCAGACAGGCACAGGCAAAACTGCCGCTTTTGTGCTTCCGATACTGATGAAGCTAAAATATGCTCAAGATACTATGCCGCGCGCCCTCATACTTGCTCCCACGCGTGAGCTTGCCATTCAGATAGACAAAACCGTTGCCGAGCTGTCTCAATTTACAGATTTGAGGCACTTAGTAGTTTATGGAGGAGTAGGTATGAAAGCGCAAATAGAAGCCCTAGAGCAGGGCATAGACATCATCACTGCCACACCAGGCCGCTTGATGGACTTGTACTTTGGAGAGCATCTTTTTTTTAAATCCCTCAATACATTGGTGCTAGATGAAGCAGATAAGATGATGGATATGGGATTTATGCCTCAAATTAGGAACTTGCTAGAGGTAATCCCACGCAAACGACAAAATTTACTCTTTTCAGCCACTATGCCAGAAAAAGTAGTCAAACTTTCAGAAGAATTTTTAGAATACCCCATGATGGTAGAAATCAGCCCACAAGCTACTGCTGCCGAGACGGTCAAGCAGTGTAAGTATGCTGTGCCTAACCTCAAAACCAAGATAAATCTCTTGGAAATGCTCTTGGCAGATGAAACTACTTTTAATAAGGTAATTATCTTTACACGTACCAAACAAAACGCCAACAATGTCTATAAATACCTCTGTCGTAAAATTAGTGAAGAAAACATTAGGGTAATCCACGCCAACAAAGGGCAGAACACACGCCTCAATGCTATGGAAGACTTTAAGGCAGGGGCAATCAGTATATTGGTCTCTACTGATGTGGCAGCGCGCGGCATAGACGCTTCTATGGTGAGCCACGTGATTAATTTTGATGTGCCTATTTTGTATGAAGAGTACGTTCACCGAATAGGGCGCACAGGGCGTGCCAACAACAGCGGCGAGGCAATCACTTTTTATAATGAGGCTGAAACCTATCATTTAGAAAAAATAGAGCAGCTCATTAAGCAGCCAATTCCTGAACTGCCCTTACCTGATAACCTAAGCATTACCAAAACTCCTTTTGAGGAGGCGCAAGCCATAGCAAAAGAGATAGACACTCAAAAGCGCAAAGAAAATCCTGAGTTTAAGGGAGCTTTTCACGAGAAAAAAGCAAAAAATACTCCCACTAAATTTAATAAAACACGCAAAACCAGCAGCAGAAAAACCAATAAAAAGCACTAAAAACGTTCATAATGCAAAAATATTTCATTCATTGAGCGATATTTATTAATGGTTAGTCTATCTAAAATGCAGCTTAGTCGAATTGCTGCAAGAAGGGTTTGTAAGATGCAAAATACTTCTATAAATTTGATGCGTAAGAAAATTGAGGTAGCTCTTGGGCTGGTTAAGTGAGTTGCCACTATTCAATTTTTCTTTCCATAGCTGGTTAATAGATATTGGAGATAATAATACCAAAAGGTTGTTATCTCCATTTATCTTTTATGGGCTGTATCGTTTTTAGATTTGATATTATTGTGGGCTTTTTTTCTTGATAAATTGCCCTACATCAGCCCTTAAAGTCATAAAAGTACGGCCTTCGCCTATGTGGTAAGTGCCTCTACCTAAGGCAAGTGCAAATTTTTTGGTGGTAAGTTGAAAGCCAAAAGAGACACCCCGCAAACCTCCTTGGTTGGCAATTTGCATTTCTTTGTTGATGAGATGATTGTAGCCTAGGTTAATCTGAAAATTCTTACTGAGCAACAGTTCAGCCCCTAGCACTATGTGCCTTGCCAGCTTGTCAAAAAACTTTTTTTCTTCCGCCACAGGGTTTCCGTTGGCATCTAAGCTGGTTTGTCGGCTGGGGTCAAGATAGACAATATCAAATTGATACAAATGATGCAGATTAACTGAAAAACGTAAGGGCATAAATTCAGGCTTGAAACTGGTGCCTAATTGCACATCAAAGGGAAGCCTTAGGCGTGTGTCGGGCGTATAGCGGCTTAAACCAATGCCTATGTTTTTGATGGCAAGCCCTATGCTTATATTTTTTTCGGGGTGTTGAAAGATAGCACCCAAATCAAAAGCAAGTGCATAGGCACTCAGCACATCAATCTGCGAGCCTAGTAATTTGGCATTTGCCCCAAAGCTAAAATTATCTTGCTGGAAACTGTAGGCGACATTGAAATTAAAATCTTGAGCCTGAAACTCCCCCAGCACCTGTCCGCTGGGGTCGGTTTCTTGGAGTGTACCATAGTTTACCATACTTAGCCCAAAGCCCAATGCCCCTAGCTTCTTGAAGGGCTGTACGTAGGAAAGCGTGAAATTATGAATATCAGCATGCCAAGGAATATAACTTACGGCAGCATGGCGATAGACTGTATCCTCTAAAAGGGCAGGATTGCGCCAAAAAGCATTGACATCTCTGCTGCCCGTACTTACATTAACGCCTCCCAAACTACCCGCAAAAGCATCAGTAGGAATCCTCACAAATTCAAAGGTATTTCTGCCGCCTACCTGTGCAAGGACATTTTGCGTTAAGGTAAACAAAATGATACTTACTAATAGCTTTTTCATAGTCTGTATAATTGATAATAATTTTTAGTCTTGTTGTATCTAAGTAAAGAGACCTAAACAAAGTGGATATTTACTTCTCGTAAAATGCTCATTACTAATGAGTTATAAATAATAAACTTAATAATTAAGAAGCAATCTCTTACTAGGGTGTGTTACTCACAGTGTTATTTTTTGCCTTTTCCAAGCAATGACTTCTACTCCTTTTGAATAATGGGCAAGCTGCAAGCTGTTTGCATCTAAGGTTAGTTTGCCTATTTTGTAATGAAGCTGAAGATGCTGTAAGTTTATTTCTTGTAATTGCCATGCTTTATGGTGGATTTCGTAGCGGTACAATTGCTTTCCTTTGTTCAAATATAGACAATACCGCTCTGTTAGCCAAGCATCAAGGGCGGTCTTTGTGGTAATTTCTTTTCCAATTTCAAAATCAATAGCAAGAGAAAATTTTTTGACAGGATTCGATGCTAGGTAACTGCCTTTTGAGCGTTTGATGGTAGCTTTCTCGTAGGGCAGCCCCGACAAGCCCTTAGCTATCATAGCCGAAAAAAGTTTTTGCGCCTCTATATTTATAAAATAAACACCTTGTTTGCCTTCTTTTATGATATAGGTTCTTAGATTTATCTCGTGAAAATCTGAAACAAGTGGCACTGCTGGCAGTAGCCTAGGTCTGATGCGCTGCATAGTGAAGGGTACAAGTGAAACATAGTATTTCCCTTCAAAAGTATCTAGTGGCAGAGTAGGAGGTACTAGCACACTGAGCCACTCTTGAGGTACTTCCCAATGCAGAAACAAGGCTTCATTCCATTCTTGATAATACAGCCATGGGTCGGTAGGCATAGCCCAAGGGCGATGGGCGGTTTCAGAGAGTAGTAGGTCAATTGGGTTCATAGGCTTGGGCATTAAGGAAAGTGTAAATTATGAGTTGTGAAATTAAAGTTTTCATTATCAGCAACTTATAAGTTGAAATAACCAAAGTTATTATTTACATTTTCCTAATTTAATTTTTATTATTTTTAGTGCTGTGTGGTTTTATTGCTAAATTTGTGTTGGCTAACCAAAGTTATGGTAGAATTTTGGATTTTTAATAAAAGCGAAAATAGTCAAAATGAGAGATTTTAATATTGTATCCAATTTATTAAGTAGTAGATTTATTTTTTTATGTTTGCTGATGAGTGCTTGCCAGAGCAGTGAAAGTTCACAGCGCAATACCTCTTTATCTGTGGAAGATAAAGCCACAACTGAGCAGTCCACACCTACCAAGAAAGAAAAAACTGTTGAGCTTCCTAAACTCACCAAAGAAAATGCATCTGAATTACTGGCTCAATTTGGCAAAGAACACCCCGAAACCCTCGTCTTACTTAAAACAAAGCTTGGCAACCTCACCATCAAATTGTATGAAGATACGCCCCTGCACCGTGCTAACTTCTTACAACTCGTAAAAAGAGATTTTTATGAGGGTACTGTTTTTCATAGAGTAGTAAAAGATATGATAATACAAGGAGGCAACTTAGACAAACCCATCATCAAGCAGAAGAAAAATGCCATCGGTGCTTACCTCGTTCCGGCAGAATTGATGCCCACCAAATACATTCACAAAAAAGGAGCGATTGCTAGTCCGCGCCACGAAGAAAATAACCCTAATAAAAAGTCTTCGCCCTTTGAGTTTTATATCGTGCAAGGAATCTCTCAAAACCCAAGCATCACACAGGCACTTGGCGCACAAAACAAAGTAACTTATTCGGCAGCGCAAATTCAACTTTATGCTACCCTCGGAGGCTTGCCTCATTTAGACGGCAATTATACTGTATTTGGAGAGGTAGTAGAAGGGCTTGAAGTAATTGACAAAATAGCCCAAGTCAAAGTTGATGAAAGCGACCATTGGCCTTTTGAAGATATTTTTATTGAAATGGAAGTAATTGAATAACCAAATCTAAGACTATGAAATACATCAAATTCATTGCCTTTCTTTTTGATGACGACAACCAAGAAACAGGCTTCCTTACCGCAGCACACCATCTCTTTGATGAGGGCATTTTAGAGCAAAACACCCATGACGAGCTAAGGCGAAAACTAGATTGGATTGAGAAAAATCTTCCCAAACGCCCTA
This sequence comes from uncultured Cytophagaceae bacterium, assembly GCA_964480455.1. Lineage (GTDB taxonomy): Bacteria > Bacteroidota > Bacteroidia > Cytophagales > Microscillaceae > JAABSX01. Next base: position 27,063 of record CAYZQI010000025.1, on the reverse strand, counting down.
ATTTCCCTCAAGACCAAGACGTACTCATTAGCCCTATGTCGTGGCTGAAAGAAACTGCCACTCGACATCTACAAATGATGCGCTCTATTCAAGAAGTATTAGAAGAAAATGATATTCTGGTGGAGGTGCTTGAAGTAGTGCAGCCAGGTAAGATCATCTATGAAGATGAATGGCAGGTTGTAGCCATTCCTTTCGCAGAGCAATGAAAAATAAACCGTGCAGAAGCGCAAAAAATACCCAATCAAACATTTTCAGCCTGACTGGGTACGGTGGATTGTCGAAAGATAAAGGAAATGGTTTTCAGTTGGTTCAATGATGAGGGCAAAGGTGGGAAAGGTGTTGGGGACGCCCTCATCATTGGGTAGTGTGTGTGTAATTTCAAAACTTTGAACAATAGCACTTTCGTATTGCTTCAGGTCTTGTTTGCATTTAAAGGTTACAATACAAAAGTCTTATGTTTTTTTGTCATCTTTAAGCGTACTTTTTACCATTTCTATTTTTAAGTATTACTACGTGTTTTTGAGGGGATAAAATACCAAATCTTAATTGAAATTAAATTTAAAGCATTGATTATCAATAACTTACATCCTAACCTCTCCATCTACCTATTTTGATATACACATTCAATGTGCTATTTTTGACAATCAGTAGTACGCAAACATTAACAAAATGCCTACACTCACCAAAGAAGCGTTTGACAATTTTAGGCAAACTTGGCAAACACAAGGGAAAATCACAAATAGAGTACAGCTCCGCTCTTGGCTTTTTGACAAAGCCGAGCTAGAAAACCTTTTGCAAAATGCAAGCAAAACTGTGGATTATTTACGCTTTTACCTTTACCAAACTGACCTTCAGAACGAAGAAAGCATAGGTTTGGCAGCTATTGCAGTATATGGTGGTTCTGAAACAGCGGGAGGCTCAGATTTGATTCCGAAAGACAATCAAATTTTGGTGGCATTTCCTCATACTGATAATAAAGAAGATAGTGCTAGTCCACTCTACCAAGCACCTCCTTTGAGTAGCTTTCAAGATAACCTCAGCACTCCACCAAGGTCAGATAATCAAATCAACTTGGCGCAGGCACAAGTGCTGATAGGGGTTTATCTAGGCACAGACCTAGACCCTGAAGGCAAAGCGTGGGAGTTTCCATGTGCCAAAGCGCAAGACGGAACATTGGTAAGGGTACGTGCTTTTCGCTTTCCAGTGGCAGACTTACAAGCCCTGCTTGCAAAACCCGAAGTAGCCTTTATTAGGCAATACCTTGCCACCAAAGTAGCCCTAGCCTCGCTACCAAGCATAGCACAAGACGAAAACGGACTCTCAGCCCTCGTGATGCTAGGCACAGATGCAGATGGTAAAGATATCTACTATCAGTCTGACAAAGAAAATCAGGAAGAAAACCAAGAAGATGAAGATGATACAGGGATTTATGATTTTTCTAAATTATGTCCTGATTGCTGTGATGATAACAACTAACAATAACCAATATACTTTATGATATTACGAACAATATTAATTGAACTTTCTATTTATACCACATATCTAGCTGCCTTTTTAGGTTTACTTTTCTTCAGAAAACTTAAAGGAGAAATTAAAATCTTGGTATTTCTTGTTTTTTTCAAAGTATTTTCGGAAATAGTTACCTCTATATTGTCAGCAAATGGAATTAGAAACCTCTTCGTTACGCATATTTATGCCCCCGTAGAGTTTATCTTTTTGGCTTTGATGTTTTCTGAAGCTACTAAAACCTACATTTCTAAGAAAATATATTATTATTCAATTCTTATTTTTCTGATTTTTTCGGTAATAAATGTTATTTTCTTTGAATCAATCAATAATTTTAACAGCCTAGGGCGTACTTTGCAAAGTGTTTTTGTGATAGGATTTTGTTTTACCTATTTCTCTAAGTTGTTAGATCAACTTAAGGTGAAGCGTATCCAAAGAGAACCTTTTTTTTGGGTTACGTGTGCATTAATGCTCTATTTTGCTGGAAGCTTATTTAGCTCATTAATGTTTAATGTCAAAAGTACTTCGCAGTTTTTTACCATAGTATCAAGATTCTTTTCTTTTTTTAATATTTTGGTAAATTTATCTTTTTGTCTTGCAATCTGGATGGCTAGTAAGCAAATGGAAGAGAAAGAAGAAGAATATCTAGTAGAATGAGCAGAATAAATGGGTGATGACTTAGCTTGTGAAATACCCAAATTTGCAACATAATGTAAGACAATATTTTTGCACAAGGCTAGACTTGGGTAGGACTTGCCATATCAGCCAAACTGCTACTCAGGAAAATGTAAATTGTGGGCTGTGAAATGAAATTTTTTAAAATACTCATTATCAGCAACTTATAAATTAAAGTAAACGAGATTATTATTTACATTTTCTTTAACAGGCTTTGCTTTATTCTAAAAACACACACACTCAAACAACGGTCGAAGCTATATACTAACAAAAAGACCATTCAACAATTTATGCCATGAATCTAAAAGAAATACTAATGGAAACCTCATCACAAAGTACTTATCTAACTGCAATTTTTAGTTTGTTTCTCTTCAGGAAGCTAAAAGGAGAAGTCAAAATACTAATACTCTGGGTCTATGGCAAGGTATGTTTAGTAGTTCTAGAACTTATATTCACCCCTGACCTCATAAGACCTTCTTCAATGATGCACCTCTATGTGCCTATAGAGTTTGTGTTTTTTGCCTTGATGTTTGCCGAAGCCACAAAAACCTATATTCCTAAAAGGATTTACTACTACGCAATAGTTGTTTTTTTGGCTTTTTCAGTAGCCAATATTACGTTCTTTGAGCCGCTCAATACATCTAATTCGTTTGGAAGGGCTTTGGAGAGTGTAGCGGTGGTAGGTTTTTGTGTTACTTACTTTGCCCAGCTACTAGCCCAGCTCAAAGTAGAACGCCTAGACAAAGACCCCCTCTTCTTGATAAGTTGTGCATTGTTGCTGTACTTTACAGGAGGGCTGTCTAGGTTTTTAGTTGTACGGCTTGTTGAAAATGCTACTGAGTTTGCTAGATTATTTGATAAGCTGCTTTATTTTTTGAATCTACTTTGTAACCTCGTCTTTTGTCTAGCGATTTGGCTAGCAAGCAAGCAAAAACAGTGATGTAGCAAGTAGCCATTTGAATTAATGAACAGCTACTCGCTTAGCGAAGGCTTCATTTTCAAGAAATAATCCCAAAGCACTACCCCAATACTGACCGAAATATTGAGTGAGTGTTTTGCGCCAAACTGTGGAATCTCGAGGCATACATCGGCATAGGGCAGTGCTTCCTCACTCACTCCAAATACTTCATTGCCAAATACAAAAGCATATTTCTGTGTGGCATCATATTGAAAATCTTGCAAAAGTACACTTTGGTCAATTTGTTCTATTAATGCAATGGTATAACCTTCTTCTTTGAGCTGCCGAAGGGCAGTAGTGATTTCTTGTGCATATTGCCAAGCTACAGTTTCAGTTGCACCTAAAGCAGTTTTGTGTATTTCGCGGTGAGGTGGCTGCCCCGTGATGCCGCAAAGCACTATTTTTTCTGTCAAAAAAGCATCGGCTGTTCTGAAAGTAGCTCCTACATTGTGCATACTGCGCACATTGTCGAGCACCACAGCAATAGGACGCTTGGGGCTTTGCTTAAAATCTTCTACACTCAGGCGTGGGAGGGCATCATTGGGTGTTTTTTGTGGTAACATCTCTTTAATACATCAAAAAGGAAACAGTATTCATTTTTTGACCTCAAAGATACAAATTTCATCAAAAAAAGACTCATCTTGTGGTTTTTACAGGTTATTTCTCAACAGAGAGAAGCTGTTTCATCTTGGTTATAGCTAAAAATAAATATAACACTTATAAATCAAAAATATTATTTTTTTTATATTTATAGCTACTCAATAACTTTTGAGAAAGTACTAATAGTAGAAAAACAATAAATTATATATCCTCAATATGATTAAAAACAAGTAAGAATATAAGAAAAATACAATTTAAACCACAATGCTTTATTTCAAAAGAAAAACTTTTAGAAATATGACCGATTTCTTTGCAAAATATTAGATTTGTTACTGATTAATGCCTAATTTTATGATGAAATCAATATTACTATATCAAAAAAACTTTAAAAATTATGGCTGAATCTAAGCAAATACTCGAAGCACTCACCAATGCACAAAGCAAATCTGTTGAGAATCTTATGGAAACTTCTCAAAAAATGCGCGACCTCGTAGGCAAATCTGATGCTATGGAGCACGCAAAAACAGCATACCAAACTTGGTTCGAGAAGCAAGAAGCAATCACTAATGACATGGCAAAGGCACTCAAAAATCAAGTCATCACTGACCAAACTCCTACCTTTATCAAGGATTGGATTGAAACCCAAGAAAAATTCAGTGATAAATGGATGAGTGCCTTCAAAGACATGGCTGCCAACCTCTCAGGCGAAAAAATGCTTGATTTCTACAAAGAAAATGCAAATGAAATGTTTTCTGTCTGGAAAACTGCTTACGACCGCTTCGCAGGTATGTTCACCACTTCTTTTGGTGTAAAAAATTATGACCCTTCTACACAAGTAAAAGAAATGCACGACAACTTTGTAGAAAATGCACGCAAATACATCAAAATGATGGACGAGCAGGCTGGTAAAGTAAAAGATGCCATCCAAGCGCAAACCACTAAAAAGTAATCTCGAAGAGAAGTCTCTCGAAACCTAATCAATCAATAAAAAAATCTCTTTGTGCCTGCAAAAGAGGTTTTTTTTATTTGAAAACCCATAACCTACGCCTCCCCCACAGATACAAATCATACAAAAAACTAAAATCCAAACGCTTCTGTGCTAGGTAATGCAGCCATTTGATGTGCTTTTGTGTGCCGCCTAGCTGTTGCCAAAAAGCATAATACTCTTTGAGTAGTGCATAATCTTTCATAAAATAACATTGCCGCAAATGATAACTCACACATTGAATTAATGCCTCATGCTCGGCAGCAGTTTGATTGAGTTGCTTGGCTTTCTTACAGACCTCGAGTGTGCTGTGTAGATGCTTATTGTTGTATTTCTGTTGAAATCCTTTGGAATGTGAATGAGGTAAAATTCGTTTGAGGGTCGTCACTTCGTCTTGGTAGTAGTACCAATATTTGCGTGCAGAGCGTACCCAAAAATCAAAATCTTCATAGCTGAGTGCTTCATCATAGCCTCCCAATTCTTCTAATACTTCTTTTTTGATGAGCATAGTAGGCGTAGAAATAAAATACTTCTCTAGGATAGCTTGGTAAACATCACCCGATGGCACGGGGACTTTACTTCTTCTCTCCTCGTTTACTTTGTGATGATAATGTAATAGCTTGCCATGAGGGTCTATGTGCAAGGCATTGCTAAACACCACGCCATACTGAGCAGGCAGCGATTCAAAGATAGCTACTTGCTTTGCTAGGCGTTCATCTAGCAACACATCATCGGCGGCAAGATCTATTACATACTTGCCCTGAGCCTGTTTTAGGGCTTGGTTAAAAGCCTTACAGTTGCCTTGGTTTTGCTCATTTTTTAGAAATATCACACGCATTGCGTGGCGTGCTGCTTGTAGCGGTGCATCTGCAAAGGCTTCACAATATTGAGGCAAATCAGCGATAAAATTTTCTATGCGTTGCACACTTCGGTCTTGGCTTGCATCATCTACAATGAGCAGTTCTACTGCTGGGTAAGTCTGAAAAATGACCGATTCTAGGGCTTTTATTACAAACTGCTCGTGGTTGTAGCAAAGGCAAATAATACTTACAAGGGGTTTAGGGTTATTTTTCAAATGTTGGAGTTGTTTTTAGATAACCTAGCTGCAAATAAATAATTGATATTTGAAAACTATTCTTCATAATAATAATAATAATTCCTATATTAGCAGAGAATATTAATACTATTTTGCATCTAAAAATAATGATTCTTTGACAATTTTTGTGAATGTGTGCGATAAGATGAGCTAAATACTGTTTAGAACATAAATGCCAGCGGACTTCCAGTCCGCTGCTACAGATTTCCACAAAAATTGTCAGACAACCAAAATAATAAATCAGGTTATGAAATAAAAAATATCAACAATATGGAAAGAAAAGCCAATGAAGCAACCCCCCACAACCCGCTATTGGTAAATAACCAGCACATGATTCATGAAGATGCCAATACACTCACCGTTATAGGTATAGGAGCATCGGCAGGAGGCTTAGAAGCCTTACAAGACTTCTTGGATCATTTTCCTACTGATGTTCACAATGTGTCCATTATCATAGCCCAGCACCTCAGCCCTCGGCACAAAAGTATGCTTGTACATCTTCTCAGCAAAGGTACTAAGCTACAAGTAAAAGAAGCTCAAAATGGTGAAAAACTAAGCCCCAATGTGGTATATATTACGCCGCCCGATACTGAAATATCGCTTGAAAGTCATTTAATACAACTCCACAAACCCTTCAATGCGCTCGGGCCTAAGCCCTCAGTAGATGTTTTGTTTGCCTCTATGGCAGAAGAAACACAGTATGCCATTATTGGAGTTATCCTCTCTGGCACGGGTACAGATGGGGCAGAGGGCATCAAGGCCATCAGAAATGCAGGAGGGCTTACCGTAGCCCAAGAACCGAATACCGCTAAATACAACGGTATGCCCCAAGCAGCCATTGACACAGGACTAGTAGATTTGGTGCTACCGCCCAGTAAAATAGGCGAAGAAATCAAAGAATTTGTGCATCACCCTGAAACTTACGCTCTCAAGGTGTCTGAACTTGACAGTGCTAAACCCAGCCTAGAAAAAATATTTCAATTGCTCTCTAAACGCACGGGTACAGATTTTTCTAATTATAAGCCCGCCACCATAGGGCGTAGGTTCAACAAAAGAATTGCCTCCTTGGGCATTCAGACCATAGATGAGTATTTTGATTACGTAGCCCAAAATCCGCAAGAACTAGATGAACTCTTCGAGATGTGCCTCATTGGGGTAACAAGTTTTTTTAGAGATAAAGAGGCGTTCGAGGCATTGGAACGGCGGTTGGCAAGCATCATAGAAAATAAAAGTGAAGATAAATCCATCAGAATCTGGACTTCAGGCTGTGCCACAGGCGAGGAGGCTTACAGCATTGCCATTCTTTTGCACCGATTGCTCAAAGATAAACTTCCAAAATACAATATTCAGCTATTTGCTACCGATATAGACGAGAAAGCCATCGCCAAGGCTCGCAGAGGAATCTACGAACGTGGCTCAGTAGCCGATATGCCCAAGGAAATTCTCAATACTTACTTCCTAAAAAATGGAGATAAATACGAACTTATCAAAAATATCCGTTCTATGGTGCTTTTCTCGAGGCATGACCTTACCAGCAACCCGCCTTTCTTAAAGTTAGACCTGATTACTTGCCGCAACTTACTGATTTATTTTGGAGTGAGCCTTCAGCAGCAAGTGATGCCTATTTTTCATTATGCACTCAACCAAGAGGGTATTTTGTTTTTGGGTAAATCTGAAACCATAGGGCAGTTTTCTGATTTGTTTCTGACCCTCGATAGCAAAAATAAACTCTTTCAGCGAAAAAGAGGCAGCAGTCTAAGCAGTATCCGCTTCTCTGCTTTCAAACCTCAAAAAATACTCAATACTTCACTTACATATAAAAACCCTAAAAAAGAAAAAACACTGCCCGAGATGGTCAAGGAAACTTTCTTCCAGACCTTTGAGCACCCCTACATCATCATTGATGATAGCTATGAGATTATAGAAATCAATGGAGATGTACGCATGTTTCTGACCTTCCCCGAAGGAAGTATGAATGCCAACATCACCAAACTTATCATACCTGAGCTGCAGATAGAGATACGTGCTTTGATAAGCCAAGCATTTAAGTACTTAGAAGTACAGCGAAGCAAACTCAAAAAACTGACTTTTTTTGGGCAGACCCACTATGTAAGATGTACAGTAAAGCCGCTGATGTATGTCTTAGCAACTCAACCTCTCTTGGCTGTAGTGTTTGAAAGGTTTGAGTACTCGGAGCTTTTTGGAGAAATCTCAAATCCTACCAACAGTGATGCACAGCAAGAAATAAAAATGCTTGAACTGGAGCAAGAACTTGCCGCTACCAAAGAGTATCTCCAAACCTATATACAAGAACTCGAGACCACCAACGAAGAGCTACAATCGCTCAATGAAGAAATGCAAAGCACCAATGAGGAGCTACAATCTTCTAATGAAGAACTCGAAACCAGCAATGAAGAACTACAGAGTACTAACGAAGAAATACAAATTGCTTACATTGAGTTGAAAGCAACCCACAACGAGCTAGAGGTAAAAGATAGGCAACTGAGTGAAAAAGAAGCACAACAAGAGGCACTCCTGAGCAATACTTTGCAGGGCTTTGTATTGATTGATACTGCTTATAAAATTAAACTCTTCAACCAAAAAGCGCAAGACGCATTCTTACAAATATTTGGTAAACAACTTCAAAAGGGCAGTTCTTTTATTGATGTATTGCAAGCTGACTATCTGGCTTATTTTACCCAAGATATTCAAAAAGTGCTTGCAGGCGAAACAGTCCAAAATGAACGGAAAGTAAAAAGCCACAAAGGCAGAATACATTGGCTCAACTATAACTACACACCCATCAAAAATAGCATCGGGCAGGTAAACTCAATTTCCATAGCCATTTTTGAGATTACAGAGCTAAAACAAGCACGCCTCAGCCTGAGCAAAGCCGAAAAACTGCTCACCTCAGTCTTTGATGCTACCAATGTAGGGATTTGTATTACCGACCAAGCAGGACGCTTTGTGAATGTCAATCAAGAGTATGCACGCATCTACGGCTATCAGATGCAAGAAATCATAAGGCAGAATTTTTCTATGGTATTGCCTCCTGAGATGCGTAGCTATGCCCAAAAAATGCATGATGACTTCATCAGAGGTATTCCTGAAATACCTATGGACTGGCAAGTGGAGCGCAAAGATGGTACACTCATAGACATACACGCTACAGCCGAGCTACTTGTTCAAGAAGATGGCACACGCTACAAAGTAACTTCTATCAGAGATATTACTGAAAGCAAACGCTACAAAAAACTACTCACCGACACACAGCAGGAGGCAAAAGTAGGCGGCTGGGAGTACAATCCCTTCATAGAAGAACTTGTACTGACTGATGAAGTAGAAAAAATATTTGGCGTGGAAGCCAAAACCTTGCTCACCATTCAAAACATCACTTCTTTTTTTGAAGAAAAAGATGCACAACTTCTGCAAGAGGCATTTGAATCTGCAGCACAGGTTGGTACACCTTTCAACCTTATTTTACATACCCTACACTCGCCCCAAAAATGGCTTCAGGTGAGTGGAAAACCCATACGCTTGCACCGAAAAACCATCAAAATATCAGGTACTTTTCAAGATATTACCGAAAAAAAAGATGTAGAAATAGCCCTGCGCAGAACCCTAGAGCTTTTTCAGGAAACTGGCAAAGTAGCGCGTGTGGGGGGCTGGGAATTAAATCTTGACACTGAACAACTTTATTGGTCAGAAATTACCAAAGAAATCCACGAAGTAAGCCCCGATTATGTCCCCAACTTGAAAGAAGCAATCAATTTTTACAAAGAAGGAGAAAATAGGGCAAAAATCTCGCAAGCCGTAGCACTTGGAATGGAAAAGGGAACTCCCTGGGACATAGACCTGCAAATCATCACTGCCAAAGGCAGAGAAGTATGGGTCAGAAGCAAAGGACAGGCAGTTTTTGAAAATGGCAAATGTGTCAGACTCTTTGGCATCTTCCACGACATAGAGCAGCAAAAACAGCAAAGCCTCAGATTGCTTGAAAGTGAACAACGCTGGAAATTTGCCTTAGAAGGCTCGGGAGATGGCATCTGGGACTGGAACTTGACCAATGACGAGGTGTTCTTTTCTAACAAATGGAAAGAAATGCTTGGCTTTCAACCTGATGAACTTGCCAATCACTTAGATACTTGGCGCACAAGGGTACACCCCGAAGACATAGAAGACTGCTACCAAGCACTAGAAAAACATTTTAAAAGGGAAACCGAAATCTACAAAATAGAACATAGGCTCAGAGGCAAAGATGGTACTTACAAATGGATACTTGCTAGGGGGAAAGTAATAGATTACAATTTAGAAGGCAAGCCCGAACGCATCATAAGTACACATACAGACATTAGCACACAAAAAGAAGCCGATATTAAGCTGAAGCAAAATGAAGAATATTTACAAAATATTCTTGACCAATCGGTAGATATTATCTGTACGGCAACCCAAGATGGCAAATTTGTGAAAGTAAGTGCAGCAGCTCAAAAGATTTTAGGCTATGCACCTCAATCTCTGGAAGGTACTAGCTTCTATCAGCTTATACACCAAAGCGACTTGGAGAAAACACGCAAAGTTGTCATAGAAATAAGCAAGGGAAAAAGCATTAGCACTTTTGAGAACAGGTACATTCACAAGGAGGGCTACCTTGTGCCGCTGCTTTGGTCGGGAAGATGGGACAAAGAAAGCCAACTCATCTATGCCATTGCAAAAGATGCTACACAGATAATAGAAGCCAATAAACAACTAGAAATATACAGTCAAAAAATCACCAATATTTTAGAAAGTATCAATGATGCTTTTTTTACCCTAGATGCAGACTGGAACGTAACCTACTGGAATAGGCGAGCCGAAGAAGTGCTACAAATGCCCCGAGAGGAAATGATAGGGAAAAATATATGGGAGGTTTATAAAGATTCAGATTATAATGCCTTTTACCAACAATACCACAAGGCAATAAATGCACAAAAATCTGTACGCTTTGAAGAATACTCTGAAATATTAGAAAAGTGGTTTGATGTAAGTGCCTATCCTTCTAAGGAAGGGCTTTCGGTGTATTTTAAAGATATTACTCAAAGTAAATTGGCAGCTCAAGCCTTGCAAGAATCTAAAAATCAGCTTCAAACCATTTTGGACTTTGCGCCCATGGTGGTCTTTATGAAAGATACCAAAGGGAATTATCTTTTTATGAATGATGGCTACAAAAAAGCACTTAATCAGCCTGACTTGAAAGTAGGCATGAACGACTATCAGATTTTTGAAAAATCACTGGCTGATAAGTTCAGAGAAGATGACCTCGAGTTGATTAAAAATAAAAAAACAGTACAGTATGAAGTAGAAGTAAATGAGGAAACTTTCTATGATATTAAATTTCCCCTTTCCAACCAAGAAGGGGAAGTATATGCCGTAGGTGGTATTTCACTTAATATCACCGATACCAAACGGGCTGAAAAAGAAATACGCCTTGCCAAAGAACGCTACGACATAGTGATGCAGGCCACTAATGATGCCATCTGGGATTGGGACATAGAAAAAGGTGAAATCTACTGGGGAGAAGGCTACAAAACCCTTTTTGGCTATGATATGTGGCAAGAAAAAATATCTGAAGATTTATGGGCTACCAAAGTACACCCCGCAGACTTTGAAAAAGTCTGGAATCAAATCCAAGTTGCACGCAAAGACCCCAAAACTCAAAAATGGGAAGGGGAATATAGATTTATGAAGACCGATGGGAGCTATGCTTATGTGAAAGAAAAAGCCATCATTCTCAGAAAACCTAAAGAGAAAATACCCTACCGCATGATAGGCGCACTACAAGACATCACCAAGCAAAAAGAAGAAGAAGAACGCCTCAAACTGCTCGAGTCAGTAGTAACTCATACTTCTGACGCTGTGCTGATTACAGAAGCCGAACCCCTTGATTTATCAGGACCACGCATTGTCTATGTAAATGATGCTTTTACCAAAATGACGGGCTACCTGCCCGAAGAGGTCATTGGCAAAACGCCACGCATCTTACAGGGACCCAAATCAGACCACGCCACCCTAAGTAAACTCCGAAAAGCCCAAGAAAACTGGGAAACATTTGAGATGGACTTAATTAACTACAAGAAGAGTGGGGAAGAGTTCTGGGTTAATTTTAGTGTAGTACCCGTACCTGATGGCAAAGGTTGGTTCACACATTGGGTAGCTATAGAGCGCGACATCACAGAGCAGAAAGAACACGAGGCACACCTGACAGACCTCAACAACCAAATCAAGCGAAGGGCAAAAGAACTTGCCGCTTCCAATGCAGAGCTTGAGCAATTTGCTTACATTGCTTCACACGACCTCCAAGAACCCCTCCGTATGGTAACGAGCTTTTTGACTCAGTTAGACAAAAAATACAGCGAACAGCTTGACCAAAAAGCCAAGCAGTACATTCACTATGCCGTGGACGGAGCGGTGCGTATGCGACAAATCTTACTAGACCTGCTAGAATACTCACGTGTGGGCAGGCGAGAACACAAAACCGTAAGCATAGATTTAAACAAACTGCTACAAGAAATAATTAGAATTAATCAAACAATTGTAGAAGAAACCAACGCACAAATTACTTGGGAACAGATGCCTACACTCAAAATGAGCAAGACCCATGCCCAACAGTTATTCCAAAACTTGATAAGCAATGCCCTCAAATACCAAGTTGAAGGAAGTATTCCTACAATTCATATCACAGCCAAGGATATGAAAACGCATTGGCAGTTTGAGGTCAAAGATAATGGAATAGGCATCGAGGAGCAGTTTTATGAAAAAGTGTTTGTCATTTTCCAACGCTTGCATAGCCGTGATACCTACTCAGGCACGGGTATAGGGCTGGCAATCTGCAAAAAGATAGTGGAACACTACCAAGGCAACATTTGGGTAACCTCTGAGGTAGGGAAGGGAAGTACTTTTTACTTTACGATTCGAAAATTGAGTTAATAGTTTTTTTAACATTAAAATCAAGACTTGAGCAACTACTTTGAAGAATAAAATTTATAATTTTGTATATCAGATGTTATCCTAATGAGCCAGTAGTTAGATTTAGCTAATAAATTTATTGAAAATATGAAATCAATACATATACTGCTTGTAGAAGACAATGAAGGGGATATTTTATTGACCACAGATGCCCTTACAGAAGGGAAATTGGTCAATTCTGTTGATGTAGCCAAAGATGGCTGGGAGGCAGTACAGTATTTAGAAAAAAAGGGGGCTTACCAAAACGCACCTACGCCTGATTTGATTCTCTTAGACATCAACCTGCCCAAGATGAACGGACATGAAGTGCTTAAAATCATCAAAAATAATCCTGAAATCAAGTACATTCCCGTAGTAATGCTTACCACCTCTTCTTCTGAGCAAGACATTATGCAATCGTATCAAAACTACGCCAATAGCTACATCAGCAAACCCGTAGAACTGAGCGACTTCCTAGATGCCATTGCTGCTATTGAGCATTTTTGGATTTCAATAGTAAAGCTACCCACCCAAACAAATAACTAATTGTATGCCCATAGCCCCACCCAAACTCACCGCCCTTGTGATAGAGGACAACCAAGGCGACTTTGTGCTGATTGAGGATTACCTAAACGAAGAAATAAAAGAACTTCAAGTCTATCACGCTGCTACACTCCAAGAAGCAAAAAAATATTTTACCCAAGAAAGCCAATTGGATATTATTTTTCTTGATCTCTCTCTGCCTGATGGCAGCGGTGATGAACTGGTAAAATATGTAGTAGCGCAAAATCCTGATACACCCATCATTGTGCTTACAGGCTTTGCTGATAGAGAGTATGGTGTGAGAACGCTCAGTTTTGGAGTGGCAGATTACCTGCTTAAAGATGAGCTGAACCCTTATCAATTGAGCAAAAGCATTGCTTACACCCTTGAGCGCAAGCGCATCACCCAGCAACTCAAAGAATCTGAAAAAAAATACAAAGACCTTTTTCAGCTTAGCCCTTCGCCTATGTTTTTGTATGATGTAGAAACTTATCAGTTTTTAGATGCCAATATCTCTACTTTGAAGCATTATGGCTATACCAAAGAAGAATTTTTAGCCCTTACTGCACGCGATATTCGTCCTGAAACCGAGTTTGCTTTCTTTACTAATACCATGAAAGAAATACAGCATCAACCTTTTTTTCAAATTAATAATGTAACCCATCTTAAAAAAAATGGTGAGCCCATCTATGTTGATATTCAGAGTAACTTGGTAGAGATAGGAGGCAGAAAGGCAAGGCTCATACTTGCCACAGATGTTAGCGAAAAAACAAAACACATACAAGCCATTGAAATACAAAATAAAAAACTACAAGAAATTGCTTGGGTACAAGCACACATTGTCCGTGCGCCCCTTGCCCGTATGATGGGACTGATTAACCTGCTCTTCGATGAAGATAACCCATCCGAAGAAAGTGCCGAACTTCTCAAATACCTAGAGTTTTCTGCCCATGAGCTTGATACGATTGTAAAAGACATCATCAAAAAAGCAGAAGAAGCGCATTTATTTGATGATGATGATGATGAAAAATAATTTCCAAATAATTTATGCAAACTACTGATAAACAAAGACTTATACAACTACTCGCAAAGCACAAGGCAAATTTTGCTTCGGTAGTACCTTTCAATCTTCAAGAAGCCTCCGTGCATTGGTTTGATTTCTCTAAAAACAACCCCGAATTGGCACGCTTTGACCTAGAGGACATTGCACAGATGAATGTTTATGTATTTGGCACATTGGAGAAGCTAGGTGCAGCTGTAGGGCTGGGCGGCTATGCCGAAGAGCGGCTGGTTTATCAAAAAAGTGAAGTATTTGCTACTCCAGAGGGGGCAAGGTCTGTGCATTTGGGCATAGATATTTGGCTGCCTGCACTTACGCCTGTGTTTACGCCTTTGCCTGCCCACGTGCATAGCTTCCAAGACAATGACAACTTTGGCGACTATGGCGGTACGATTATT
>CAYZQI010000025.1:0-12251 GCA_964480455.1 uncultured Cytophagaceae bacterium | reverse complement strand
TTCTAGCCCACACCTTAGAAAAAATTACTTTTTACACACTTTACGGACATTTGAGCAAAGATTCTTTGCAAGGCTTAGAAGAGGGGCAGTACTTTGAGCAAGGTGCAAAAATTGCAGAAATTGGTAATGAAACCGAGAACGGACACTGGACACCACACCTGCACTTTCAGCTCATTACTGATATGCTTGGCAAAAAAGGTGATTTTATTGGCGTGGCTTCTAAAAGTCAGAGAGAATATTACCTTGAAATTTGCCCCGACCCTAATTTGTTACTCAATGCACCCTTGCCCAATAAGGCAATCTCAACCTAGGCTGTCATTGCGCTGTACTCCGTTTCTCACCAACTGGATAATCTCAAAGTCGTGGTCGTTTTTTTCATCTTTGAGGTAGGTTGTTTTTGCTGCAATTGCCCAATCCTCTGGCACTAACTCTGGAAAAAAAGTATCTCCTTCGGGAGAGGCATTTACTTTAGTAAGATAAACAACCGTAGCCAAGGGAAGTAACTGACGATAGATTTCCCCTCCACCTATTACACAAAGTTCATCGAGTTTTTCTGCTTGAGCCTGTGCCAAGGCAGCCTCCAGGCCTGTGAATAACTTTACTCCTTCGGGCAGTGCATATTCCGTTTGTGAGCTAATCACCCAGTTTTGCCGCTGAGGCAATGCACGTCCTATTGATTCAAAAGTTTTACGCCCCATGAGTACAGTTTTACCAAGGGTAAGCTGTTTGAAATGCTGTAAATCGGCAGACAAACGCCACGGGAGTTGGCCCTTGTTGCCCACTACACCATTATTGGCTACTGCCACGACTATTGAAATTTTCATATTTTATACCATTAAAGTTAAAAATAAACAGAATTCTGACATTGCTTGATGCTTTTATGATTATGATTCCTAAAAAATTATCAAGACTTTTTTATCTTTGAAGATTACAAAAACTGAAAAATACCTAAAGTGAAATTTGCCGCCATCGATATTGGTTCAAATGGGGCGCGAATGCAGATAAACCGCGTACTCACCGAAGATTCTCGTAAACCTAACCTCCAAAGCATAGTTTCTTTTAAAAAAGTTGAATACACACGTTTTGCACTACGCCTTGGCAAAGATGTGTTTTATCATCAAGAAATCACAGCACACAAACAAGAAAAACTGCTCAAACTTGTCAAGGTTTTCAAACTATTGATGGAATTGCACGAAGTAGATGACTACCTCGCCTTTGCCACCTCTGCTTTCAGGGAGGCCATCAACGGCAAAGAAATGGTAGAACTTATCCGTCAAGCAACCTCTCTTGAATTTGAAGTAATAGACGGCAGCAAAGAGGCTGAAATATTGGGTCTTGCCATTGTCAATGAGCTTGATACAGATAAAAACTACATTCATATAGACGTGGGTGGAGGAAGCACAGAAATCAACCTTTACCAAGGGCAAGAGAAAGTAGCCACACAATCGTTCAGAATGGGCTCTATCAGAGGGGTAGATACCCCACACGGCAAGGAGATAGCCTCCCAAATGCAGGCCTGGATTAAAGAAAAAAGACAGGGATTCTTCTCAAAAAAGAAAGAAATTCTAGCAGTTGGCACAGGAGGAAACATCAACAAACTGCATAGCCTTGCCAAATCAACAAGCGAATGGCTCATGCTAGAAGACATAAAAACCCTGCTGGTCTATCTAGAAAGATTTTCCTTTCGTGAAAAAGTAAATATCTTGAAGCTCAACCCCGACCGTGCTGATACCATAGTGCCTGCTACCAAAATTTACCTTGATGCGATGAAAAGCGTAGATGCCCGAGAGATTCAAGTACCCAATGTAGGGCTCAAAGATGGTATGATGTACTTAATGCTCAATAAAAATTTACCTCACGAATTTGAAAAGGAGGAATTATAAGCATAATTACTAATTTTTAATAGGTTCATTACCAGCAGTTTAGAAAAAAATAATGGAAGTTATGTTTTTGTTTTCCTGAATAACCTATGTTGCCAATTATTTATATGAGAACACAGATTTTACTAATTTTCACAGATAATTCTATTTATACCCAACCCAAATTGGTTTGGGAAATGGGGCTACTAAAAATCCTTGAAAATCAAGGAAATCAAATCCTGTAGGCCCTCAAATCAAGTGAATCTTGGTATAAAATCTGTGCTACATCAGTACCATCTGTATTCTAAAATAAGTCCATGCCCAAAATTAGTTTATATTAAAACCTGATAGGTTTTTAGTTACAAAAATTTGATAATCAGCATATTAAACCTGTCAGGTTTCTATCAAATAATTAATTTCAAGTACTTAGCAACTAATAAATTGAATTAAATAAGTCCAGAATTTTAAGAATAGTCCGAGAATCCTATTTTTTGATACAAAACCATGTTTGAAAACCGCATAGATTTAAGCCATCTGCACAGCTTGGTAGCACAAATTCGCCAAGAGGCGAAAAAAGTAATTGTAGGGCAAGATAAAATGATAGACCTCTTGCTTACTGCCCTACTTGCAGATGGGCATGTGCTCATTGAAGGAATGCCCGGTGTAGCCAAAACTCTCACCGCCAAGCTCATCGCAAAAATAGTTTCAGTAGGCTTCTCTCGCCTACAATTTACCCCCGACCTCATGCCCTCTGATGTGCTAGGTACTTCGGTTTTTAATAGCAAAACTACAGAGTTTGAGTTCAAAAAGGGACCAATTTTTTCTAACCTCATTTTAATTGATGAAATCAACCGTGCTCCCGCCAAAACCCAATCCGCCCTTTTTGAGGTGATGGAAGAAAAGCAAGTAACCCTTGATGGCACTACCTACCCTATGTCTTTACCCTTTGTAGTACTTGCCACCCAAAACCCCATAGAACAAGAAGGCACTTACAGGCTACCTGAGGCGCAGCTAGACCGATTTCTATTCAAAATAGAGGTAGATTACCCTAACCTAGAAGAGGAAGTACAAATTATTAGCCACGCGCAGCAGCTCAAAAATCAAGATAAACTTTCCGAAATAGTACCACTCATGAGCGGTGAAGAGCTACTTGCCTACCGCAGCAAAGTACAGCAAATACACATAGAAGAAAGCCTTATGCGCTACATTGCCGAGATAGTACACCAGACACGGCAGCACCCTGCGCTGTACCTAGGTGCTTCGCCGCGTGCTTCGCTTGCCATCTTAAACGCTTCCAAAGCCTATGCTGCCCTGCAAGGCAGAGATTTTGTTAGCCCAGAAGACATAGGGGCAGTAGCCTATCCTGTTTTGGTGCATCGCCTTATGCTCACCCCCGAAAAAGAAATGGAAGGCCTGCAATTGTACCAAGTCATTGCTCAAATTTCACAAACCGTAGAAGTACCGCGCTGATGAATTGGAAGAATAATTTGTATTTGCGCCCACGCTTTTACTGGAGCTTCTTTGCCATTGTATTTGTTTTTGCACTGAGCTTTGGCTTTGTATGGCTTTATGTGCTGGGGCAAGTGCTTTTGGTAGTACTTTTGGGCTTATTTTTACTGGAGCTATGGGTGCTGTTCAGCATTAAATCTGCCCTTGTAGGAAGCCGAAAAATAGCCGAGAAACTTTCTAATGGCGATTTGAACGAGGTGCAACTACACCTTGAGAGCCGCTATGCCTTTCAAGTATTTGTAGAGATTATTGACGAAGTACCTTTTCAATTTCAAGAACGCTCACTTTCCTTTCAAACAGAAATAGCTCCACAAGGCGCGCAAAAAATCATCTATCAACTTCGCCCCACCTCACGCGGAGTCTATGAGTTTGGCTTGTTGAATGTCTATGCTTGGAGCCAACTAGGGCTGATAGCTAGGCGATTTCGTTTGGCTGCCCCTCAGGCAGTAGCCGTTTACCCCTCTTTTTTGCAGATGAAGCAGTACGAATTTCTGGCAATCTCAAACCGATTGACAGAGGCTGGCATCAAAAAAATTCGTAAAATTGGGCATAATTTAGAATTTGAACAGGTCAAAGAATACGTAATGGGTGATGACATCAGAAGCATCAATTGGAAAGCAACCGCACGCCGCTCTGAGCTAATGGTAAATCAATACCAAGACGAAAAATCACAAGCTGTTTATTGTATTATTGACAAAGGGCGTGCTATGAAAATGCCCTTCGAGGGGCTTACACTTTTAGACTATGCCATCAATGCGAGTTTGGTGATGCTCAATATTGCTCTTCTGAAGCAAGACAAAGCAGGGCTAGTAACCTTTGACCACAAAATAAGGGCGCAACTCGCCGCCCGAAGTACCTCCGCACAGCGGCAAAGTATTTTAGAACTGCTCTACCGCGAAAAGACACGCTACACAGAGGCTGATTTCTCGCAGTTGTCTATCTACACACGCACACAAATCAAGCAAAGAAGTTTATTGATACTTTTTACTAACTTTGAAGCAAGTTCTTCTATGCAACGGCAACTGCCTTACCTCAGGCAAATTGCCAAATACCATCTTGTGCTCTTGGTCATTTTTGAAAATACAGCACTAGACCTACTCTTGCAGAGGCCCTCAAAGAGTACCGAAGAAATTTATATTCAAACGCTGGCAGAGGAGTTTGTACACGAAAAAAAATTGATTGTCAAAGAACTTAATCAATACGGAATACATACTTTACTTACAAAACCTCAAAATCTTACCGTCAATACACTCAATAAATACTTGGAGTTTAAAGCCAGAGGCTTAATCTGAAAGCAGATAACTTGTAGGCTTAGTTTTTACTTATAAGGAAAATGTAAAAAATAGTTTTCAATACTTTCAATTTTAAATCATTGGTAATCAGCTAATTGGCTTAGCCTACAGCTAACAATTAATAGTTAATCATTAATAAAAATCTCAACGCATGCCCCGAATACTCGCAATAGATTATGGCTTAAAACGCACAGGACTGGCCGCCACCGACCCTGAGCAAATTATTGCTTCTGCCCTCGAGACAGTAGCCACCTCAGAACTGTTACAGTTCTTGAAAAATTATTTGGCTCAAGAGCAAGTAGAGGCAATTGTAGTAGGCTACCCTACCAACCTTCAAGGAAAAGCGACTGATGCCACAACCTTGGTAGAAAAATTTACCGAAAATTTAAAAACACTATATCCTGAAATTCCATTACATTTGCATGATGAACGCTTTACCTCTAAAATGGCACTTGATGCAATGATAGCAGGAGGAACTTCAAAAAAATACAGAAGAAATAAAGCAAACATAGACCGTGTGAGTGCGGTCATCATCTTGCAGTCTTTTTTGGAAAGTAAGCACTAAGAAAAGTGTAATTTGTGAGTTATGTAATGTGATTTTTTTACTTTATCATCATCAGCAACTTAAAAGTTAAAATAACCGAAGTTGTAATTTACATTTTCTTAATGTTGATAGTTTTAATTTATAATTGTTTACCATGATATATCCCATAGTAGCTTATGGCGACTCAGTATTGCGCCAAACTACCCAAGAAATCTCCCAAGAGCAACCTCAAGTTGATGTCCAAAAACTTGTGGAAGATATGTACGAAACAATGTATGCCGCCAATGGTGTAGGCTTGGCTGCCCCGCAAATAGGGCTGCCCTACAGGTTATTCGTGATTGACTCTGCTAAAATGAATGATGACGGTATTGGATTAAAAAGAGTATTCATCAATGCAAAAATTGTGGAAGAAGAAGGAACGCCATGGGCTTTTGAAGAAGGCTGCCTTAGTATTCCTAACATTCGTGAAAATGTGAGCCGAAAAGCCAATATCAAAATCCATTATTTTGATGAAAACTGGAACGAGTATGCAGAAGAATATGATGGCATGACGGCAAGAGTCATTCAGCACGAATACGACCACATAGAAGGCATCTTGTTTACCGATCATCTCTCTGCTTTCAAAAAAGCCTTGCTCAAAACCAAACTAGGCAACATCAGTAAAGGCAAAGTAAAAGCAGACTATCGCATGCGCTTTCCTAGCTAACAATTATATATAGTTTTTTATCTTTTATTGGTAACTTGATGAATGAATTGTGTTCATACCTATCGGTAAGTGATATGCCTCCTTTGCAGCTACTGCGCGAGGAGGCATATCGGCTGAAAAAAAATCCTTTTTTGCACGCACTAGTAGGCAAATACCAAACCCTAGGGCTGCTTTCCTTTGAAGAGGATTTGCATACACAGCTTACCCTGCAAAAGGCAGCACATCATCTAGGAATGAATTTCTTGAGAATAGACATTCGTACAAAGGGTAAAAAGCTCATCGTAGGCTACAATAACACTATACACAAAACCGAAAACCTCAAAGAAACCGCCCAAACCATAGCAGCCTACTGCGAAATATTAGCAATCTATGCACCTACCCAATGGAAAAATAAATATCCCGACTTTGGCGAAGAAGTGCTGCTGTATCTACAAGATTTTGCCAACATACCGCTGCTCAATTTAGAATCGCCACAGCACAAACCCATAGAAGCACTTGCGCATTGGCTTACTATAGAGGAAGCCAAAAAGAAAGAAAAAATAAAAGTAGCTCTGACTTGGATTCCAAGTACACAAATTCATACTACTGCACCTGCCAACTCATTGGTCAAATTTTTCAAGCAGATTCCCGAAATACATTTGGCACTTGCCCACCCACCCAACCATAGGCTTACAGATGGCTTTGCAGCAGGCATCAAAAGCAACTATCACCCTACCAAAGCACTCGAAGAAGCCGATTTTGTGATTGCACTCAACTGGGCTTCTACTAAAAATCCACTACAAATAGACCACAACGACATCAACTGGCAGCTTACTTCCGAAAAAATGAACCTTACACAGCGTGCCCAACTACTGCACTGCCAGCCTGCCCAAGAGGGTCTGGGTTTAGAGCAAGGTTTGCTGCACAGACCTTACTCGCTTTTCAAAGCACAAGCCTTCAACAGAGTATTGGCTACACAGCTTATTCTCAAAGAAATGCTAGTAGCGGGGCGTACCACCAGCTAAAAACCTGCTTAGTGTAATGTATCAGCAAAACTAAAGGTAATGTTTTGCTTCAAATCAGGGTGAATACTGTGAGCTACGGGGCAGCTACGTGCTATGCGTTCTAGCTTTTCTTTTTGAGAACTGGTGAGATGTAGCGAAGCAGGAAATTCAAAAACTAGTTCAAGCTCGCTGATGCGGCGTGGGTTACTTGCCATAATTTTGTGGGTTTTTACCAGCGTTCCTTCTAGGCTGATTCCTTCATTTTGGGCATAAATGCCCATCACTGTCAGCATACAGCTACCTAGTGCTGCCGCCACAAGGTCAGTAGGAGAAAAGGCTTGCCCAAGTCCGTGGTTATCGGTAGGGGCATCAGTTTGAATGACTGCCCCCGATTGGGTATGTGTGATTTCAGTGCGCAAACTACCTTGGTAAATGCTCAAAATGGGTTTCATTGCTTTTTATTTAGTAAAAATAAATAGAAAAATTTTGGGGCTATTCGTTTGAAAGTAGCAAAAATAAGTATTTGTGAAGAGAGTTCAATGTTTTTAAAGATATGTATTTTTGTAAATGTATGCTGAAAAAATCTCTTAAAATAGATTCATCACCGATGCAAAAACGCTTTGGATTAAAGATTTTACTTATTTGGGGCTATCTGTCAATTTTCTTAGGCGTGGGGCAAGCACAAACCCCCCGCATAAGCACAACAAGGCAAGGCAATGAAATTACTTTTTGGGGACACAATGCTTGGTACAACGTTTTTCAAGTAAAATTAAAAATCATCAATTCGCAAAATCTGGTAGATACCCTTCCAAAATTGCCTGCCTACCACAAAGTCATCCCCCCACAAACCGATTCTTTGCAGCTATTCACTCTAAAAGTAAGAGATACCAGCAAACCCCTCAAATATACCTTCAGCTATGCTATGGGCAATCCATTTGAGGACAAGGTGCAGTACCAATATTCTTATCAACTACCTTATAAACACAAAAAACGTTATTTTTTGCTACAAGGCTACCACGGCAAATTCTCACACAAGCAACAATACGCTCTTGATTTTAAAATGAAAGAAAACACTGAAATATGCGCTGCCCGAGGTGGAAGAGTAGTATGGATAAGCCAAGATTCTAACAAAGGAGGCAAAACGGCTGAATTTGCGGCACTTGCAAACAGAATAATCATCGAGCACCAAGATGGGACTTATGCTTATTATTATCATCTCAAATACAAGGGCGTGCTGGTAGAACTAGGCGAGTATGTCAATGCAGGGCAAGTGATAGGGCTAAGTGGCAATACAGGCTGGTCCACCACACCACATTTACATTTTGTAGTAAAAAAACCTACCTATGCAGGTTTGGTATCTATCCCCACTTATTTTTTACTGAAACCACACAAGAAAAAATACCTTAGGGCCTGGCGGTGCTACAAAGCCTACCACCCTAGATAAAAAGTGATGAAGCCCTAAAAATCCTTCTTTTAGACCTGCTCGCCTAGTAGTTTGATGCCTTCTAGGGTTAGGTGAGGGTCTATTTCATCAAAAAGATGCTGCACAGGCTCGAGAATGGCAGACAAACCGCCCGTAGCTACTACTTTACAATCTTGCCTAAGCTCTTGTTTGATGCGCTTGATGAGCGACTCTGCCAAACCCACGTAGCCCAATAGCACACCTGCTTGCAATGCTTGGGTAGTATTTTTGCCAATGGCAGAAGGCGGAAGCTCTAGGGGTACTTCGGGAAGTTGGGCCGTGTTGCTGAAGAGAGAGTACATGGCAGTTTTCAGCCCTGGTGCAATGGCTACACCCAAAATCTGTCCTTGCTCAGACACCGTAGTAAAAGTGAGAGCAGTGCCAAAATCTACCACGATGCAGCTTTGCTTGAACTTGGCAAAACCTGCTATAGCATTTGCTACCAAATCAGAGCCAATCTCGTGGGGGCGGTCTATGGCGAGGTTGAGTTTGTGGTAAAGCGAAGGGCCTATGATATGAATTTCTTGCTCAAAAAGTTGCCGAAGCACTGATGCTATAACAGGTGTAAGGGCTGGAACTACACTGCTAAGCACTACTTTTTTGATTTGCCGTATTTTTACATCATTTTCTAGGAAGAGAGTACTAATATCTGTGGCGTAATCTAAGGCTTCTTTTTGCTGAGAAGTATTCAGACGCCAGATGTGCTGCCAAGTCGCCTCCTCAGACAACCCAAGCACAATATTAGAATTTCCTATATCAACTACCAGAAACATAGGCAATAAGAGTCTTAATGAGTTATTTTTTGCTAAGATAAAAGTTTTTATAGAAAAATAGTTATTGCTTGTGGGAGTTTTCTAAGTTCTTTTGATAGAGTAATTTTTTTTAGGTACTTTTACCAAGCATTACAAACTAAAAGACTACACCCAAATTAAAAATGATTGTATGACTTTTACTAATAAACCCATATTACTTCATCAAGATAAGCAAGTCCCCAGCCATGAAGACCTTTCTTTTGAACCTTTGGAGAAAAAATATCTTTTAGTAAAGAGGATCTCTTTTATAGTGAGTTATTTGATATTCGTTGCCGTGTTTTCAATCGCTTTTTATTGGATAGAAGTATTGCAAAACCTTTGGATTATTGTGATGGCAGGTAACTTTTTTTTACTCTGGGGTATTTTTTATTGGGTAGCTGATGGGCTGAGCTTCAGAGTAAGTGGCTACGCACTACGTGAGCATGACCTTCACTACAAGACAGGCTGGTGGATTCGTAAAATTAGAATTGTTGCCTTCAACCGAGTGCAGCACCTGAGCGTAGAGGCAAGCCTGCTAGAGCGAAGATATGGGTTGGCCTCTGTGGCTATCTACACGGCAGGATCGGCACAGGCTGATTTTAAGGTAAGGGGGTTGAGTACGCAAGCGGCTCAAGAACTCAAAGAGTTGATTAATCAAAAAGTAAATGGAACGGGTAAGCCTATTGAAACAATTGAATGAATTTGACTGGGAAACTCCTCAGCGGCAATCCCCTTTTGCTATTCTGATTTTATTTCTGAAAACACTGCTCAACTTGGTAAAAAGTTTTTGGCCTATATTGCTAATTTATTGGCTGAGAGGCAAAGAAGAAAACGAAGATGAATTTGGCTGGATTTGGCTTGGGTTGGTTTTTGGGTTAATTTCTATCTTGATTACCTTGCTAAAATATTGGTTTTATAAATTTCATCTGAAAGATAAGCATCTCCACATTCAATCGGGCTGGTGGCGGCAAAAGCAACTTGCTATTCCGCTCAAAAATATACAAGCTGTCCATTTAGAACAAGATGTATGGCAGCGGCTACTAGGCGTTACAAGGGTTGCTTTTGATAGTACGGGCAGCAACCACTTGGAAGCACGCATAGATGCACTGCCTATCCAAAAAGCCGAAGAACTGAAAGCAATTCTTTTGCAAGAAAAAACAAATACGCCATCAACCCAAACCACAAGCACCGAAGAAATACAGCCCAAAGAAAAAAACAAGGTGCATCAATTAGAAGCTAATGACTTACTCAAATTGAGCCTTTCGGCCAATCATTTTGAGGCGTTTTTTATTCTGCTTGCCATTGGGTTTAGGGTCTTTGATGAACTGAGTAATGTATTTGAGCTAGAAAAAGAAACCCTTGTGCAAAACTATGCAGACGAAGCCCTGCGGCAGAGTACTTATTTTTTTATGCTTTTGCTCTTGGTAGTAGCAGTAACCTCCGTGCTGGTTTCGGCAGTACGCACCCTCTTGAAATACTATGATTTCAGGTTGGAAGAAGGTACTAAAAACTGGAAGGTAAGCTGGGGGTTCACTACACGGCAGCAAAGAATAGTTCCCCTTTCAAAAGTTCAAATGATGAGTTACCAATCTAACTGGTTGAGGAGAAAGTTCAACTTTTGGATTTTAAATATTTATGCCATTGGTGAAAGCAAAACCCAGACCCATGGGCGGCTCTCCTTGCCTTTTACCAGTCTTTCTACAGTATTGCGGCTCACAGAAGCATACCTTCCTCACCTTAGCCCTTCGGAAGATGCCCGTGCTATTTCAAAAGCGTACTGGCAGCGAAAGGTTCTCTTGGTAGGCTTGCCACTTTCGTTGATAAGTGCTGTGGCGGCTTATTTTTTAATACATCATCTGGCAGCTTATTTTGGGATTGTACTTTTTGTCTATGCCTTTTGGCACTACTATCACTACCAAGGCAACTTCAAATGGTATATTGCCCAAGAGGGGCTCTGGATACATACAGGGGTATGGGGGCGCAAATTTACGCTCATCAATTGGCAAAAAATTCAACAAATCGAAATCAGGCAAAGTCTTTATCAAACAAGGCATCAACTGGCAAATCTACGACTCATCACAGCAGGAGGAGGGGCTACTTTGCCCTACATCAAGCTGGCTACCGCCCAAAAACTCAAAGATGAACTACTTTATCTGATAGAAATAAAATACGAAGACTGGCTCTGAAATAAAAAACTTGAAAACACCTGAAATAAATCATTCAAAACCTTAGGTTAATCCCGAAAGACAATACTTTATCATCTTCTCGCTGGTTTTCTATCACGATGCTCTCGTAGGTGTAGAGATAGTTTGCCTTAAAGCTAAAAAACTTCCATACAGGCAACTCTAAGCCAACATCTGCTTGCCAACGAAAGTTATTGCCTTGCTCAAGAGAGGGTTGAAAATAGCTTTCATAGTTGATGATTAGTTTTTTATCGAATAGCTGATGCTTGCCAAATATCCAAAGCGTAGTACGCCAAGTAGCTATGAAACGGCTTCCATTGTATTCGGGTTTGTTGAAGGTAGTTTTGGCAAAGTCTGTTCCTTCGTATTCGCAAGAAAGTGAAAATTTGAGGGTGTGCTTTTCACTACGCAATACTTGAAAAGTAACCCCTGCACCCAAAAGATAGCGCAAATCTATCTCTCTCCTAAAATTGCTGCTCACAAAACCTAGTACAAAGGGATATACCTTGCGCTCAGGGTTGATATACAAAAAATTGAGGCTCAAAATATCCTCATCAGCCTTTTGCTTACCAAACTCTTGGTAGAGATAAGAATTTTGGGTTTTGAAAACCAACCCTTTCACAGGTCTGAAACTCACACCAGATTTTGCCCTGAAAATAAAGGTTTCTACGTTGCCTTCTTGCCAAAAGCCCGTCAGAGAGAGGTTTGCTTGAAATTTTAGTGTATCACTTTCATTGATTTGGGCAAAAAGTGCAAAAGGAAAAAACAGTAATGTAAAAAAAAATTTTCTCATCTTTTAGTGTTGCTATACTTGTGTTATCAGCAATGTAAGAACACATCTAAGTATTTTTGTGCTTACTTACAAAAACTTACGTTTCGCTGATTTCGAAACCCACAAAAAACAATTTAAGGGAATAAGCCT
>CAYZQI010000024.1:0-43318 GCA_964480455.1 uncultured Cytophagaceae bacterium | reverse complement strand
CAGCGGACTGGAAGTCCGCTGCTACAGATTTCCACAAAAATTGTCAGACAACCATTATTTTTTAGTGGTGGTGGTGGTATTGTCTGCGCGCACACTCACATCTACTCCATTGGCTTTCATTTTTTCTATATTTTGTGCCACTGTACTCTGAGCAATGAAGGCATTTTCAGCTTGGATTTTAAGTTCTCCTTTGCTGTCTCCAATTTCTTCGCCTGCTTCATTTTCTAACGAGCTCACTACCTCTACTATCCATTGGTTACCTTCTTTGCCTTTGAGTGTAAAAGTATTATTGATGAATATTATTCCTTCACCAGAACCTTGCTTTTGCTGCGTTTTCCAAGATTCTCCAATTTTGAGAGGTTTGTCAGGATAGCTGTGGAAGGCATTGGTCTGGTTTTCAAAAGAGGATTTAAGTGCTGGATCTCCTTCTAGCACACCCAAAAATTCACCCCGGTTATCTACCTTAAAGGTCAGAGACTTGCCTACTAAGACAGAAAACATTTGTTGAAACATTTGTGAGAGTTCATCTTGAGATTGCTCTTCCAAATCACTGTCGTAAATACCCTTGCCTGCCATAGGATTGTCTTGTTCAAATTTTACTCTTGAGTAGGTCATCTTTATAATTGCTTCACCCGTTTTAGATACTTCAAGAATCTCCATATCAGCTTCAACTATCATTTCTTGGGGTAGTTCCATGCCCATTACTTCTGCTATCTGAGAAGATTGTATGGTAGTAAAATAAGTATCACCTTTTGTATAGACACATTTTAAGTCTGCGGTTTGCGCTAGTAATTGTGCGTAAGCATTTCCCAGCAAAAAAGACATCACTAAAAGTATTTTTTTCATGTACGGTTTTAATTTAATGGTTAATATGGGTATCTGTCTTAGGAGCAACGAAAATATTACACTTCTCTTTGTATTATCATAAAATTAATCTCGAGCTATCTCTTTCAATTTTCCTTTTGAATTTTAAATGAAAAAGACTGTTCTTCTGCCTCTCTATGAGCATTTCCATATACTCGTTCAAAAAAACGAACATTATTTTCATAGTCTATCATTAGCACTGAGGTAGAGTGCGTACCATACTCAGGGCTTTGTATAAACATAGGAGAGAGCATTTTTTCTTGTTCCATACGCAGCCCTGTCTGTTGTACCTGAGGGTCAGGAGGTATATCTAAGTCATACATCAAATTTAATAGTTCCTCAGGGTTGGGTTCTTTGGTTTTTAATACTTCGTATAGTTTGGTTTTGAGTTTATTTACCTTGTACCAATTAGTATCCAAGAGGTGATTGCTCAATCCATACAAACCAGGGGCAAGTACATTGACTTTTGGAGCATAATTCGAGAAATAAATCAAGTGTTCTAAATCTCCCAACAAAATATTAAATCCATTGTATTTGTCTGCATGAGGGAGCAGTAAGCAGGCATAGTCAGTAGGAGCGATGTCAGCCTGCAAATAATCTAAAGTGAGTAAGCCCCGTGTAGGAGCATCTTGCTTTAAGTTTGCTAAATCACGGTAGTTGGTCAATGCCGTAAACTGCCCTTGCTTATTGATACCTAACCAAGTGCCTCCCCCCTCAAGGTCTTTACCTGCTAGAATATGAGGGGCATCTTCCCAAAAATGGGCAGAAGCAGTTTTTCTATGATAAAATTCATCTCTATTACCTACCAAAATGAGTGCATAGCGTGGGTGGTTTTTCCAACTAAATCCGATTAGACACATCTCTCTAATTCAAATGTTAAAAACTTCTTATAATAAGCCATTTCAAAACAATAAAAGACGCATCAAGTTACCTACTTATCTTATTAAAATAATCTAAAAATTACTAAACAAATGAAAAATTTATTTCTTCTCCTCACAATTTTATCTTTTGCCTTTTTTATGGCAAGTTGCGGTGGTGATACTACCGAAGGTGGTGATACTGACAGCACTGCCACTGATACTACTACGACTGAAACAGATAGCACCACTTCTACTGAAGGTGAAACTGAAACCGAAACCGCAGATGCCAAAAGCATTGTGGAACTAGCGCAAGGAACAGAAAACTTGGCTACACTCGTAAAAGCACTACAAGCTGCTGAGTTAGTAGAAGCACTTAGCGGAGAAGGTCCTTTTACTGTATTTGCTCCTACCAACGAAGCATTTGCAGCATTAGGCACTACACTAGACGATTTGTTAAAGCCTGAAAACAAAGAAAAATTGGCAGGTATCTTAAAATACCATGTAGTTTCAGGTAAAGTAATGTCCACTGACCTTACTGACGGACAAAAAGCTGCTACTTTGCAAGGTGCTGAGGTAACTATCAGTACTACTGATGGCGTAAAATTAGATGGTAAAGCCTCTGTTACTACAGCAGATGTAGCCGCAAGCAACGGTGTAGTACATATCATTGATGCTGTAATTCTACCTCCAGACGGAGAGTAAGGGTTATTTGTACAATGGTTTTACCATAGAGTAATCTCACAAAAAAGGATTTATGCCTAGCATAAGTCCTTTTTTTGTGTTAATAAATCGGCTATTAGTTGCTAAACACTACTCGCAATGGCATCAAGAATGGTTTGATAATCTACTTCATTCAGCCCCTCACCTGCTTTGGAGGGATATTGAATGGTATTGTCCCAGTGATTGGCAATGTCTGTCCAAGCATAAGCATCTGGAGAGTAAATAATCAATCTCTTGGCAGCATGACCCATAAACTGTCCGTCCCAAAGGTCAGTAAGTTCATCAAAATTACTAGGCATATTGTTAGGATAATTATTAGGCTTTCTGCCCTCATCTTTCTCTAAGGGGTGCGTACTAGCATCAGTCCAGACTACAATGATTTGTCGTTTTTTATCTCCTGAGGTATTCCATTTTGAACGGATTGCAAGTACGATGGCTTCTAAGCCACACTCAGGCTCATAGCCTCCACCTTCAGCCTTGATTTGACTAATGAAGGCATTGAAGGCCTCTTTGTCTTGAGGAAGTGCAAAAAAATCAGACTCAAACATAGATTGGTCGCCATCATAGTAATAATCTCTATACACAATGGCTTTGACACGTAGCGTATCAATAGATTTATCTTTCTTTGCCATCACTGCCATTAGGTCTTCATAAAATCGCTGTGCATTGTCTTTGACACGCTCTATGATGGGTGCCATACTTCCTGTGGCATCAATACACATCACAATGTCTACGGTATATTCTAGTCCTTGCATATTTATTGGTTAATTTAATGGGTTACGAATTAAGACCTTAAATTATCAAAAAAAAGGCAAGCTAAAAAACAAGCTTGCCTAAATTTTTAAAGTTGTTGAGTGGATAAATTTCCTCAATAGAATTTATTTTATGCTTTTATGATTTTTCTTTGAAGTTTTGCAAATTCTTTCGCAAAATAGGTCAAAATCACATCAGCCCCTGCACGTTTGATACTTAGCAAAGCCTCGTGCATGGCACTTTCACCATCTAACCAGCCATTTTGGGCAGCAGCTTTTATCATAGCATATTCTCCACTCACATTGTAAGCAGCTATAGGCAATGGAAAATTTTCTTTTAAAGTTTTTATCACATCAAGGTAAGGGAGGGCAGGCTTCACCATCAGGAAATCAGTCCCTTCTTCAAAATCTAGTTGCGCCTCAAAGATGGCCTCTCTGCCATTGGCAGGGTTCATTTGGTAGGTTTTCTTATCGCCAAATTTGGGTGCAGAATCAAGCGCATCTCTGAAAGGACCATAAAAAGCACTGGCATACTTGGCTGTATAAGCCATAATAGATACCTCTGAATAGCCTGCATCATCAAGTTCTCGACGAAGGTGTCCCACGCGCCCGTCCATCATGTCTGAGGGTGCTACCATATCCGCACCTGCTTCTGCCTGAGCGAGTGCCATTTTACCCAAAATTTCAAGGGTTTCATCATTGAGTATTTTGCCATCTTCTACGATACCATCATGCCCTGCCGAGCTGTAGGGGTCCATAGCTACATCAGTAATCAGGCAAATATCAGCAAATTGCGCCTTGATGCTTCGAATAGCATTCAAGTACATACTACCTTCGCGGTAGCTTTCGCTTGCATATTTGTCTTTGAGTACTTCGGGGATATTCGGGAAAGGTGCAAAGGCTTGCACACCAAGCTCTACGCACTCTGCTATTTCTTCAAGAAGTAAGTCTAAGCTATAGCGATAGATGCCAGGCATAGATTGGATAGGAATTTTTTGATTTTCGCCTTCGGTCAAAAAAACAGGAAAAATCAAATCTTGTACGCCTACGTGATTTTCAGCAATCATTTGGCGAATTACGGGAGATTTACGATTGCGGCGCGGTCGATGCACAAGCATATTGCTAGGTTTAACCATTCTTAAGTTGGGAATAAAAGTAAATTTTTGAAAGTTCAATTTCGTAGTAGATTTTTAATTTTCCAAATTTTTTTGACTTTGTTTAATTTGATAGGTCATATTGGATTTTTTAATGCGGCAAACAAATTTACTGATTTAGAAGACTAAAAAGCCTTCTTTTTTTGCATACCTCTACTACATATTACTAATTATGTGCCATAGTTGATACCCTAAGAAATATTAACTACCTCCCAAGAAAGTGAATGAGAAGCAAGCATTAAAACATTGCCTTAATCTGCTCTATACTAATTTGCGTAAAATCTGCAATTACCAGTTCAGTATCCGTAAGTTCTTCGGGGCTATGGGTAGTACTCACACCAATCACCTTGCAGCCTGCCCTGCGTGCTGCTTCTACACCTGAGAGTGAATCTTCAAATACTAAGCAACGCTCAGGGGCAAAGCCCAATGCTTTGGCAACAAGGAGATAAATCTCGGGGTCGGGTTTGCCTTTTTTGATGTGGCTTTCATTTCTGATGGTGCTAAAAAAACCCTCTAAGTTTGTTTTGGATAGTGTAAATTCTACATTTTCAGGGGGGGCAGAAGTGCCTATGGCTTTGGGGATTTGGTGCTGTTCTAGTGCTTCTAAAAAAGTACGCAAACCAGCAAGTGCTGTGATGTCTTGAGCATATATCTCACGGAAAAGCGTTTCTTTTTCGGTAGCATAGGTTTGAAGTTGAGCCTTAGTGATGTCGCCAAATAGGTTTCTAATCCAATCTTTGTTAGAACGCCCATATATTTTTTCACGGAGCTGTTCCTCAGTGAGGTAGTAGCCATATTTCTCACAAAATGATTTTAATGCAATTTTATGGGCGGGGTTACTATCTACAATTACCCCGTCCATATCAAAAATTACTGCAAAGTCAGTCATGGTTTTTTGTTTAGTGATGTATTCTCTCAACACAAAGTTAGGGTAAATTATACAACTAAACAGTTATTTGCAGCATACAAAGCGAAAACAAGGACTTCTTAAGGATTTTCTTGAATAAATCTAACGATGGCTTCTGCCCATTCTTCGCCTTTGTCTTCTTGCAAGAAATGTCCACCACCTTGTATTGTGAAATGCTTTTGCCCTTTGGTGCCTGGGATTACTTTTTGAAAATAAGCATCACCGCCCTTGGTGATAGGGTCTGAATCACTAAAAGCAGTCAGGAAAGGCTTTTGCCAATTTTGAAATACTTTCCAAGCTGCGTGGTTTGCGGGTATAGCAGGATCATCTGGGCTAGTAGGTACAAGCGATGGAAAGATGCGTGCGGCTACTTTGTAGCTATCATCAGGAAAGGGGGCATTGTAAGCTGCCACTACCTCCGCACTTAATTGACTCACACAGCCTGAGTTTACAATATTGCCTATATCAAATTTGGGAGAGCTTTTGGCATACGATTGCCAAGCCAAAAAAGCCTCAGAAGGCTTGCCTTCGCCTGTGGGCAAAAAAGTATTGGCTGCTGTGATGCGCTTAAATCTTTCCTGATTTTCGGCAGCTAGGCGCAAACCTATCAAACCTCCCCAGTCTTGGCAAACTAGTGTAATATGCTGTAAATCAAGGGCTTTCACGAATGTTGTTGTCCACTCTACAAACTGTTGGTAGCTATAGATGCTTGCCTCTGTGGGTTTGTCTGATTTTCCAAATCCAATCAAATCAGGTGCTATGACACGGTAGCCCGCAGCCGCTACAATCGGAATCATCTTGCGGTAGAGGTAAGACCAAGAGGGTTCGCCGTGCAGCATCAATACAGTTTCTTGTGCATGTGTGCCTTCCTCTATGTAGTGCATTCTTAGCCCGTCAATTTC
Source organism: uncultured Cytophagaceae bacterium (assembly GCA_964480455.1). Taxonomy (GTDB): domain Bacteria; phylum Bacteroidota; class Bacteroidia; order Cytophagales; family Microscillaceae; genus JAABSX01. Next base: position 37,159 of record CAYZQI010000024.1, on the reverse strand, counting down.
TACATAATGAGGTGCAAAGGGGTAATCAGGGAGTTTGGTAAAGGCTTCCTCGGGTGTTCTCAAAATATTCATAATTAAGCAAGGTTTAATTTAAAAAAAAACAGTATTGTAAAGGTAAAAAATTAATCAAGAAAACATTTTTTGCTTACAAATATTTTATAAAAGTATTTATTCAACTCAAATACAAGATGCCAAAACGAACCCAAGTAAACCAAACCCAGCAAATACAAAAAGCCTCTGATTTTGAGGAGTGGGTAAAGGACAAACGTTTTGAAAAGCGTGCAAAAACACGAAAAAACAGGCGCAACCGTCATTACATCAAAACTATGCTCCGCAACATCAAAGAAGATTTAGACGATAGCTCCCCCCAGAGATAATGCTACAAACAAGTTATCTTCCTAAGCAGCTAGGTATAATCAAATCTGCATCAAGAAATTTAGAGATTTACTGCATTCCACACGCCTACATATTTTTCGGGGCTGAGTGCTAAGAGTTCATCTTTTACCAGTTGTGATACATCAAGGGTATTGATAAAATGATGAAGCGTTTGTTGATTAATTTTTTGGTTTCCCCTTGTAAGTCTTTTCAATGCCTCATAAGGGTCTGGGTACTGTTCTCGCCTGAGTATGGTTTGAATTGCCTCAGCCAAAATTGCCCAGTTCTCTTCTAAATCTTCTGCAAGGGCAGGTGCATTCAAAGTGAGTTTGTTGAGTCCTTTTGTGAGCGACTGGAAAGCTACTAATGTATGTGCTACAGGCACACCCACATTTCGGAGTACGGTAGAATCGGTAAGGTCGCGCTGTAAGCGTGAAATAGGCAACTTTTCACTCAAATAAGTAAAAATGGCATTGGCAAAACCTAAATTTCCTTCAGCATTTTCAAAATCTATGGGATTGACTTTGTGCGGCATAGCTGATGACCCTACCTCCCCTACTACCACTTTTTGATTAAAATAATCAATGGAGATGTAATGCCAAAAATCTCTGGCAAGGTCTATCAAAATAGTATTGATGCGCTTCATAGCATCAAAGAGTGCGGCAAGGTGGTCGTAATGTTCTATTTGAGTGGTGGTTTGGCTACGTACCAAGCCAAGTGAGGCAATTAGTTCATTGGCAAAGCTATGCCAGTTGATGGCAGGATACGCAACATGATGTGCATTAAAATTACCCGTAGCTCCTCCAAATTTTGCACTAAAGGGCACTTCTTCAAGCATAAGCACCTGATTTTCAAGCCTTTCTACAAACACCCAGATTTCTTTGCCTAACCTTGTGGGAGATGCAGCCTGCCCATGTGTGCGTGCCAGCATAGGGGTGTGCTGCCAAGCAATGCTGAGATTTTTAAGTAGATTAATGAGCGACTTTATCTCAGGCAAATATACTTGCTCTAGAGCCTCTTTGAGCAAAAGCGGAATAGCAGTGTTGTTGATGTCTTGTGAAGTTAGTCCAAAATGAATAAACTCTTTGTAAGCCTCTAGCCCAAGGTCTTCAAATTTTTCACGCAAAAAGTATTCTACGGCTTTGAGGTCATGGTTGGTAGTTTTTTCAATTTCTTTGATTTTATTTGCGTCATCATCATTGAATTGAAGGTAAAGATTTGCTAATAGCTCAAGTTTTTCTTTTGGAAAATCTTGTAAAGGAGGAATCTCTAATGCAACCAACTGCTCAAAATAAACTACTTCAACCCAGATTCGGTAGCGAATCAGGGCATATTCAGAGAAGAAGGAAGCTAATGAAGCAACTTTGTTGCGGTAACGACCATCAATGGGTGAAAGTGCGGTAAGTGTATTCAGGTTCATGATTTACTTGGGTTCAAGGCGCAAAGTAACAACATTTAGGGTAAAAAAACACAAAATGATTGGCTTGGTTTTGGTATAATAAATCAATGTATTGTGGGCAAGTTTTATATTTTTAGCTTATTTAGTGAGCTAACAAAAGTAACTATTCTATTCAAATTTGAGAATAAGCCCAAAATAGTTTTTAGATTAAGAGAAAAAGTCTTAATTTTATAGATAAATAAATCATCAGTAGCTTAAAAAATATGGCAAGGTTTAGATTTCGTTTTCGTTTGAATATTCAAAACAGTATATCCTTACAACTTACTGTGATTGCTGCTTTGATTGTTTTTAACTTTTCAGTGGTTCAGTTTTTTGACTCTAGCTTATCAGAAATTGAAAAAACCATTGATATTGCTGAAAAAAACAGTACTTATTCGCAGCAAATCCCTTACTATGCCAAACTGATTTATGAAGGAAAAGATGAGTACAGGCTCAAACTCGGCGAAGCCACCAACAGTTTCGATACCAACCTTGATGTGCTCAAAAATGGCGGCATCTCCCCTACTGAAAAATCTGTGATGATTGCCAAAATACCCGCAGAATTAGTACCCGCTTACTTTACTCCCTTAGAGCAGCTCTGGAAGACTTACAAAGAAAATGCTGAAATCGTAAAAAAAACAGACGTAAAAGTCGCGCAAGGCAGCAATAACATTGAGAATATACAATTCCTCAATGCTTTGCAGTACCTCATACAGAACAGCGACCGTATCCTAGAGCGCAACAATAGCTTGGTGAGTGCTTACCTTACTTCCTTTGATAAGCAGCAGAGTTTTAGAGATTTCTTTTTTATCTCTGTATTTGTGGTCAATATTATCTCTATCTTAGGTATGTTTGCTTATGTATTTTACAATGTAAGTCGACCTATTTCAAAACTCAATGAAATAGAAAATATCATCAGTGAGGGTAATTTTGACAGACAAATAGACTACCGCCGCAATGACGAACTAGGAGATGTGGCAAAATCTATCAATACACTCTTCCGAAATCTAAAAAATGCTACCGAGTTTATCATCAACATTGGAGAAGGAAAACTCAGCACAGAATACCAAAGACCCACAGGCACAGATGCAAAACACGATAGGCTCGGCTCGGCACTGCTTGAGATGCGGGATAAAATGAGAATGGTAAATGAGCAAGACGGTCAGCGTAGCTGGGTGTCGGAGGGTTTGGCAAAATTTGCAGATATTTTTCAGAATAAAAAAGATTCCGAAGATTTTACTTACATTATTATCTCTGAACTAGTCAAATATGTAGAGGCTAACCAAGGTGGGCTTTTTATTGTAGAAGATGATAGAGATGAAGATTCTCACCTTGAACTCGTAGCCGCTTATGCCTTTCAAAAAAGAAAATACCTTACTGTGCGCATAGACAAAGGTGATGGCTTGATAGGAGAAGTCTATCGCGAGGGTAATAAAGTCTATATGACCGATGTGCCTGAAAATTATATTAATATCACCTCAGGCTTGGGAGATGCCAACCCAAGATGTATATTAATGATTCCACTCAAACTCAATGACGAAATCTATGGTGTATTAGAACTTGCTTCTTTTAACTATTTTGAACCTTACAAAATAGAATTTATCGAGAAACTCGGCGAAAGTATTGCCTCTACCTTTGCCTCTGTAAAAAATAGCCAGAAAAATGAAAAGCTACTCAAAGACTCGCTCCAGCTTAGTGAGCAAATGAAAGCGCAAGAAGAAGAAATGCGCCAAAACCTAGAAGAACTTGTGGCAACCCAAGAAGAACTCCAACGCAAAAATCAAATCATTGAAGAGCAAAAAAGCCAGCTAGAAGAAGCACTCGAAGACGAAAGAAAGAAAATAAGAGAACTAGAAGAACAACTTAAAAGCCTCCAAATCCAATACAATGCTACACAAAAAACACTCATGGAGGTAGAATCAGAAAACCAAGCACTCCAAGAAGGAAAAACTACTCTAGGCTCGCTCTATGGTAAGGCTAACAGCTAATTAATAGTACAAGCCTCTTTCATTTGAAGCCCGTATTATCTAATTTTCATTACTTTCTTAGTAGCTTAAATACTTTGTACGCCCCGTCTTTATTGGTGATTTTCAAGAAATACAATCCCGTACTCAATACAGGAAGCCTCAAAAAATAAGGGCTATTCAAACCAGAAGTCCACGCTGTTTGATGATATAGCTTACCATAACTATCTGATACAGAAACACTTAAATTTTCTTGTAGTGTAGGTGCTTCGAGCCAAACCCAATCCTCTGCGGGGTTGGGATACACCTTTATAATTTGCCTCTCAAAATCTGTCAGGCTGGTAGGGCTTACCTCACCTGTAACTGTAAGGGTTTGTGAAGCAAAAGCACTGCAAGCAAAGGCATTTTGGCTTGTTAGTGAGATACTGTAAGTGCCATTGTTCAGAAAAATAAGACTAGGATTTTCACTTTGGGCATTCGTGCCGTCCACAAAAGTAACCGAAGCATTGGGCGATTCGCCTTCTCTTGTGATTTCCCAATTCCAAGCTACGGCATCGACAGAAGTATCTGTAAGTTGGAGTGTGTTTCCTCGTGCTAGGTCAATACTATTGGCACTCATCTCAAAGCTGCTATTGTGTAGGTCAGGGCTAATCAATAGCTCAAGTGCCTCACTCTCAAAGACTTGGTCTATATTGGTGATAAATAAAGTTTGATTTCCTTGAAGGTTGCTCAATGTAAAAGAGCTTCCTGTATGCAAGAGTACTGCTTCTTCTTCCGAAGGGCTTGCATTATAAAACTTGAAGACCTCCCCATTAATTGGTTGTAGTGTAACGCTTTCCCCTGCGCACACACCCAACTCAGACATCACTGGTACGGGGCCTGTGTTCAGCGAAATATAATGGTCTGCAAGGGCTTGAGCATTGGTTTGAAGTTGGCTCAGGTCATTGCCTGCTGCAAATACAAAGACCAGTGTTTTGCCTGGACCCAGGCTTAGATTTTTTATCTTTACACCGAGGCAATGCCCCACATCTGCCCCGCCGCCCTCTGTGCCTGCCTCAATACGCTGTATTCCTCCCGTCATTGCTGTAAATTTTTCTTCATCTGTCAGGCCATCTTTAAAATCAATTCCCTCCAACTGATCAAAAGCATAAAAATTAACGCCATCTTGGGGAGTAAGCAGTTGGATTCCTGCAAAGATACTTCCGCCAAAAGCATCTCTGGCAAAGGCAAGTTGCTGCTCTTCTATCCAGCCTGCACGGTCAAAACCAGCATCATAAATATTCCAATTAGCAAAGACGGCTGCATACAAACTATCAATACGGGTGCTGTTGAGATTTCTGATGTTGTACTCCACTACGTGCCCTCGGTTGAGCGAGGCTTCGTTCCAAGTATAAGTTTTTTGCCGCACTTGTACGCCTATTCGGTTGCTGTTTCCATCAATGTCATTAAAAGTTGATTGTGTTTCAAGATAGCTATCGGGCGTATGAGCAATGGGTTTAAAAACCTCCTCTACACTAAAATCTTGGTTGATTTGATTGAACTCATTTCTGACCGCATCAGAAATCTGACTGGCACTTGTGGCTATCATCAAGCCTGCCTCTGTGAGGTGCTCGGGATAAGTGTAGCTGAAGCCTGAAAGCACTGAAAAATCTTTGTTTTTGATAGCAAGGTTGCCCTTGTCATTGACAGAGAATAATACTTGGTTGATATCGAAATGCCCTGGATTGATAAGAATCCGTTTTTTTTCTGTGTAGCTGTAGCCTCCATTAGCTTGGTAAGTAAAACTCAGTTCTATGATGGTGTTGGCAGGAGTAGAAGGTTTGATATAGAGTACAAAAGGATTGGCAAGGTTATCAAAAGTAGTATTGGCTGCTACATTGCCCACTTCCCAAACAGGATTTTGAATTTCAATGTACGTAGAGTTGGTTTGCAATGTAATGACTAAATTTTCTTGAGCATCAAATTGATTGGTAAAAGTACAATTGAAATCACTTTGTGTATCGCTAAATATAAAACCTCTTTGCCCTTCGCTAAATGAAAACGCATCTAAAGTTACTGCCTTGAGTGGGTCAGTAAAAGCACGTGCCATATTGAGCCTACCCGTGCCGAGTTGATCTATGTAAGGGAAATTCTCTGGAATGGCACAGAGGTCGTCCGTGGTTGTTTTGAGGCGTGCCACTACTTGGTCAGCGTTCCAATCAGGATAGGTGGCGCGAAGAAGAATAGCCGCCCCTGCTACCAAGGGACTCGCAAAAGATGTTCCGTTTGCTCCCCCTCCGCTGCTTATTATGATATTTTGCCCAGGGGCTGCCAAATCTACACTACGATTGAAGGTAGAAAAACTAGCTTTGAAATCGTTGCTTTCAGTAGCTGCCACTGAAAGTACATTGTCGTAAGTAGCTGGGTAAAAAAAGTCAGTATTATTGTCATTGCCTGCCGCTGCCACAAGCACTATTTTCTCGGGTACGTATTGATAGGCTACATTGATAAGGTCTTGCTCAAAAGCACTTGGGAAGCCTTTGCGTCCCCAAGACATATTAATCACTTGCGCACCCTGCTTGGCAGCGTATAAAATCCCTTCATAGCCCTCAGTATAAAAACCTAAATTATCATCGGCAGCTACTTTAATAGCTAAAAATGAGCAGTTGTAGCCTGTGCCTACAGTTCCTATACCATTATCTGGCACTGCCGAGCTACAAAGTGCTACGGCATCGCCATGCGCTCCTCCTAGCGCATCATCATCTGCATCATAAGGGTCAACAGCCGAGGCACCTGAAAGGTCATTGTTCAAATCATTAGCACTATCAATCATGATGGGAAAGCGCACATTGTCTGCCAAATCTGGATTGCTGATGTTGCAGCCATTATCTGTGATTCCGATAAAAAAGTTAGGGTTGCCTGTAGCTACTTCCCATGCTTCAAAAGCCTTTATTTTTGTAAGATGGTATTGTTGATTGGTAGCGAGTAGGGGGTCGTTGGGAGGTAGTGCCAAGGCTTTGTGATTAACATAAACAGGCTCTGCATACGCCACGGCAGGGTCATTTCTGAGTAAATTGATGGCTTCTATCAAATTGATTCCTTCGCTAATCTCTAAGCCATAGATGAGCGCGAGTTTTTTTTCCACAGTACTCATTTGTATAGCCTTTCGCCCTTGAAAGAGTGCATGTTCCTCAGGAAAGAGAGCCACAGGAAGACCATCTGTGATAGCGGCAAGTGTTTGGGGCTTTGGTGTATTAAGAGGTTTTGCAAACTTTGCTTGAGTGGGTATTTCTGTTTGGCTTTTCAATTTAAAGACTACCTTGCGAGGGTGATAACTGGTATGCTCAAAATTAGCAGGTACTTGAAAAGGTGCTTGCTGCTGCGCCAATGTACCCAACACTGCCCCGAGCAGTAGGGTCATTGAGAGTATGATTTTTTTCATAAATTCCTACAAGTTTAAAATCTTCATCAAAATCAAATATACATATTTATCTTAAAACCACAACGTCTTTAGAAGTACTTTGGATTTATGATTTTGATTTGAAAACACCTTGAGTAGGTATTTTTAAAAAATAAAATTTTTCAAACTTATACTTGATAAAATCTATTTCTCAAAACTGACCCACTTAGCAAAAACTTTCCCAAGTCAGTAAATCAATCAAAAACTTCCCAAAAGCTAACTTTGTCTTGTATTTGTCTAAGTCTAAACCTTCAAAAATTAAAAAATCATAATTTTCAACTCAAAAATCATATTTATTTAAGGCTTGTCCAGCATTTGTCGTAGTGGTTTTCTAGGAAATATACTATTGATTCTGCTTTATTTGCAAGTTGTAATCAAAAAATGTAAATATCTATGAATACTTCCTTTTTACTTAAAATTATACCTTTCGTTGCAAGTGGTTTATTATTAGGACACAAGCCAAAACAGGCTTGTAGAGAAAATACTTTCATAGACCCTCCATCTACCATAGAGCAGAAAATAGACTCTCTCTTACAACTCATGACCCTTGAAGAAAAAATAGGGCAATTGGTACAATACACTGGTTTTGATGAACTCACAGGTCCAGGCGAAAAATCAGGCGATTTGCTAGAGAAGCACAACCGCATCAAAGCGGGACAGGTGGGTTCATTATTAAATGTTATCTCTGTTAAATCTACACGCCAAGCCCAAGAATTGGCAATCAAAAATAGCCGCCTAAAAATACCCATGCTATTTGGCTATGATGTAATCCATGGCTTCAAGACTATGTTTCCGATTCCCTTGGGTGAATCGGCTAGTTGGGATTTAGAGGTCATTGAGCTTTCTGCCAAAATAGCTGCCAAAGAAGCCTCATCTGCAGGTCTTCACTGGACTTTTGCACCCATGGTGGACATTAGCCGCGACCCTCGCTGGGGCAGGGTAATGGAAGGTGGAGGAGAAGATAGTTACCTAGGTGCACAGATTGCTGTGGCACGTGTGAAAGGTTTTCAAGGCAAAGATATGAAAGACCCCTTCACCGTCGCTGCTTGTGCAAAACACTTTGCAGGCTATGGATTTGCCGAAGGAGGCAGAGATTATAACACGGTAGATGTAAGTGATTATACTTTGCACAATGTAATACTTCCCCCTTTTAAAGCCTGCGCAGATGCTGGAGTAGCTACTTTTATGAATGCTTTTAACGAAGTGGGAGGAATCACTTCTACGGGAAACGCCTATCTTCAAAGAGATATTCTCAAAAATACTTGGGATTTTAAAGGTTTTGTAGTGTCTGATTGGGGTTCTATTGCTGAAATCATGAACCACGGGCAAGCTGCTGATAAAAAAGAAGCAAGCTTCAAAGCAATCACGGCAGGCAGCGACATGGACATGGAAGGCTATTGCTATGAGGAAAGCTTAGAAACCCTCCTCAATGAAGGCAAAATTGATATGGCACTCATAGATGATGCTGTCCGCAGAATTTTACGCATCAAATACCAACTGGGGCTGATGGACAACCCCTACCTTTACTGTGATGAAAAGCGCGAAAAGGAAAACATCTACACCAAAGAACATTTAGCAATAGCCCGTGATGCAGCAAAAAAATCCATTGTTTTGCTCAAAAATGAAGGCAAAATCCTCCCACTCAAGCAAAATCTTAAATCCATAGCGGTTATTGGCCCGCTTGCCGCCGACAAAGACAGTCCTCTTGGTAACTGGAGGGCGCAAGCTGTACCCAATTCTGCCGTATCACTCTTAGAAGGAATCCAACAAGCAGTTAGCAAAGGAACAAAAGTAAATCATGCTCAAGGTTGTAAACTTTCTATTGGTGAACATAGCTTTACCCAAGAACTTACCCTCAACTATACTGACCGCTCGCAGATTGCAGAAGCCGTAGCCCTTGCCAAAACCTCAGAATTGGTAATGTTGGCAATTGGCGAAGACAGTTATCAATCGGGCGAGGGACGCAGCCAAGCCAGTATTGCACTACAAGGTGTGCAGCAAGAACTCCTAGAGGCAGTCTTTGCTGTCAATAAAAATGTAGTAGTTGTACTCATGAATGGTCGCCCACTCGCAATTCCGTGGATGGCCGAAAATGTACCTGCTATCGTAGAGGCTTGGCACTTAGGCTCAGAAGCAGGCAATGCCATCGCTGATGTGCTATTTGGAAAATATAGCCCTTCAGGTAAACTACCTATGTCTTTCCCAAGAGATGTAGGGCAAATCCCTATGTATTACAACCACAAACACACAGGGCGCGCCCAAGCCAAATCACCCAATGAAGTTTTCTGGTCACATTACACTGATGTACCCAATACACCGCTTTTTCCTTTTGGCTTTGGGTTGAGCTATACTACTTTTGAGTACAGCCCGATTCGCCTAAGCAAAAACACATTTAAAAAGGGAGAACAAATCACTGCCACCGTCACACTTAAAAATACAGGAAAATATGAAGGAACTGAAATAGTACAATTGTATATCCGCGACTTAGTGGGCAGCCTTACGCGCCCTGTCAAAGAACTCAAAGGATTCCAAAAAATATCACTCAAACCTGGTGAAAGCAAAGAAGTAAGCTTTACTATCTCTGCCAGAGATTTGGAATACTATACAGCACGCAAACAATGGGAGTCTGAATCCGGAGACTTTCACCTATTCATAGGCACCAACTCGCAAGAGGTACAACAAACAGCATTTAGACTTGAATGAAATGAAGAAAAGACCCCTAAATCCCCGAAGGGGGAGGTCTGAAAGCCATCCCTCGGGGATTTGGGGGACTTCGGGGCTGGAATACGTAAAGATTTTTTTAACAAAAAACCAAAAAAGAATGAAAACATTTTATCTTGTATTATGGGCTTGTTGCTTCTTTGCTTTTAGTGCATTTGCACAAGAGCGAAGCATTAGCGGGCAAGTCAAAGATGCCAAGGGCGAACCGCTCATAGGTGTAACCATTGTGGGCAAAGGCACTACCACAGGTACAGTAACAGATGTAGCAGGCAAATTTTCTTTGAAAGTACCTGCAAACGTTAGCGTACTTATCTTCTCCAGTATTGGCTATAAAAGTCAAGAAGTTGAGATTGGCAACCAAGCCATCATTGACCTAGTGATGCAAGAAGACATTGCTGCCTTAGAAGAAATTGTAGTAATAGGCTATGGCACACAAAAAAGAAGTGAAATCACAGGTTCTGTGGCTTCAGTAACCCCTGAAGAAATCACCCAAACACCAGTGTTACGTGTGGAGCAAGCTATTCAAGGGCGTGTAACGGGTGTGCAAGTTACTAATAGTACCGGGCAGCCTGGCGATGCACCTACCATTCGTATCAGAGGAACGGGTACGGTAGGTGATGCCAACCCACTCTATATTGTAGATGGTGTATTGATAGGGGGCATTGATTACCTCAACCCCAATGACATAGAAAGCATTGACGTACTCAAAGATGCTGCTTCGGCTGCCATCTATGGTGTGCGAGGAGCTAATGGCGTAGTGCTTATCACTACCAAAGGCGGCAAAGCAGGCAAAACCCTAGTGAGCTATGACGGTTATGTAGGGGTGCAGAACCCTTGGCGCAAAGTGAATGTACTCAATGCTCGAGAATATGCACTCTTACAAAATGAAGCACACGCTGCTTCTAACCTCACCGTTCCTTTTAGTAATCCTGCTACTCTCGGAGAAGGCACAGATTGGCAAGAGGCACTCTTTGGAAGCAATGCACCCATTGCCAGCCATCAATTGAATGTAAGTGGCGGCAATGAAAAATCTACTTTTGCGGCTTCTGTGGGCTATTTCACACAGCAAGGTATCATTGGAGGGGATAAATCGCAGTTTGACCGCATCACAGCACGTATCAATTCTAACCATAAAGTATCTGAGAAATTTACCTTTGGACAAAATTTTTCTTATGCACGCATAGACAGGCAAGCAATTGATGGCAACAGTGAATTTGGTGGCTTGCTTTCCAATTCACTCAACCTAGACCCTCTCACACCTGTCATTGAAACCGACCCCGCACGCTTGGCTACTTTCCCAGCCACGGCTGTCAGAAACAGCAGCGGGCAATACTATGGCATTTCTCAGTTTGTATCTCAAGAAATTGTCAATCCATTGGCAAGGCTAGAAGTAACCAACGGGAGATATAAGCTAGATAAAATCGTAGGCAATCTCTATGGAGAATATGAAATCATCAAGGGGCTAAAACTCAGAACCACCTTTGGGATAGACCTTGCCTACGGCACAGGTGAGAGCTTTCAGCCTATCTACTTTTTGAACGGAGCGCAATCTACCAATGAAACCCGTGTAAGCAAGAATGTAGATAGATTCTTTACTTGGCTTTGGGAGAATACCCTTTCTTACCAGAAGAGCTTTGGTAACCACAATTTATCAGTCTTGCTAGGTACTGCCACCCAAGAAAATCTCTTTGAAAACATAGGCGGCGGCAAGTCTGACTTGGTCTTCAATAGTTTTGATAATGCCTACCTCAGCGCAGCCACCAATGAAGAAAGCCAACAAGTATTTGGAGGAGCAAGTGAAAGTGCTTTCTTTTCTTATTTTGGTAGATTGATGTACGACTACCAAGGCAAATACTTAGTGTCAGTAACGGTTCGTAGAGATGGTTCTTCACGCTTTGGTGCAAACAATCGCTATGCGACCTTCCCTTCTGTTTCGCTAGGCTGGGTATTGAGTAGCGAAGAGTTTATGAAAGATGTAAAATTCATCGATTTCTTAAAACTACGTGCCTCTTGGGGGCAAAACGGTAATGCTAACATTGGCGACTATACCTGGACAACTACCGTTTTCAATGGAGCAGGTTATGCTTTTGGGGACGGTACTAGCTTTGTGCCTGGCTCAGCAGCTCTTTCTGGCTCTAATGCAGACCTAGGCTGGGAACGCAGTGAACAGCTCGACCTTGGTGTAGATGTGCAATTTTTAGAAGGAAGGCTTTCTTTTGTAGCAGATTACTATGTCAAAACCAATAAAGATTTACTCTTTGCACCAGTCATTCCAGGAGTAGCGGGCAGTGTATTTGCTCCTACGGCAAATGCTGGAGAAGTACAAAACCGTGGGATAGAGTTTGCTATCAACTACAGAGGTGAAGCAAAAGACCTCAACTATAACATAGGACTGAACTTTTCTTACAATAAGAATGAGTTTACCAAAATCACCAACAATAGTGATTTTGTGCCTGGTGCAGCGTTCTCTACTTATGGCCTGATTTCAAGGGCACAAGTAGGCTTCCCGATTGCTTATTTCTGGGGCTTACGCACTGATGGGCTTTTCCAAAATCAAGCAGAAGTACAAAGCCATGTAGGACCTGAAGGCGAACTCCTACAACCTAATGCAAGCCCTGGCGATATTCGCTTTGTGGACTTGAACGGTGATGGCGTGATTGACGCGGGAGACCGTACTCAAATTGGTAACCCTACCCCCGACTGGACCTTTGGCTTAACACTGGGGGCAGATTATAAGGGTTTTGATTTGAACATTTTCTTGCAGGGTGCGCTAGGTAATCAAATCTTCAATGGCACTCGCCGCCACGATTTGACTTCCTCGAATATGCCTGTACGCTTCTTGAATCGCTGGACAGGTGAAGGCACTTCCAATGAAATCCCTCGTATGACCATCAGCGACCCAAACGGCAACTTTGCCCAAATCTCTGATTTTTATATCGAGAATGGCGATTACCTCCGCGTAAAAGATATTCAACTGGGCTATACCTTGCCACAAAATATCTTAGAGACCATCAAAATACAGAGAGTAAGATTTTATCTTTCTGCCAATAACCTCCTAACCTTTACCAAATACACAGGCTTCGACCCTGAAATCGGGGCTAGAGGCTCGCTGGATATTGGTGTGGACAGAGGCATTTATCCACAAGCACGTACCTACCGATTAGGTATGAATTTAACTTTCTAAAACCCTAAAATTTTAAAATTATGTGTCAAAAAATAGTTAATTTATCTTTTATCTTTGTTTTACTCATTGCCTCTGCTTGCAATGAGTTCTTAGACAAACAGCCCTTAGTGGACAGAGTAGAATCTAACTTCTACCAGACCCAAAAAGATGCTGAAGAAGCCGTAGTAGCCATGTATGATGTGCTGGGCTGGGGTACAGGCTGGGGCAGTGAGCCAAGGTTTTGCCCTTTTCAGATGCTGTCTGATATTTACTCCGACGATACCTTTGCAGGTGGAGCAAGCCGAAGTGATATTCCCGAGATTATCGAGATAGACAGACATGCCATCAGACCTGCCAACGAAACTGTGCGTGGCATCTGGCGCATCAATTATGTGGGTATTTACCGTACCAATATTTACTTAGCACGTGTTAGTGGCATTGATGCCGAAGAAGCATTCAAAACACGTACTATTGCGGAAGCGAAGTTTTTGAGAGCCTACTATTATTTTAACCTTTTGAGGGCTTATGAGAATGTACCACTCATTCTTACTCCCCTAAGTGGTCCCTCTGAGTACAGCCAGCCCCAAGCTACTCCTAAGCAAGTCTATGACCAAATCGCCAAAGACCTTGTAGAAGCAGTAGCAGATTTGCCTACTTCTGTAGCTGGAAATGAGCGTGGACGTGCTACTAGGTGGGCTGCCAAGGCTCTTATTGGCAGGGTTTTCTTGTATGTTAATGGAGTATATGGGGATAACCTCAATGCTGGCTCGCAAACCATCTCTCAGGCAACTGCCCTTGCCGAACTTGAAGAAGTCATCTCTACGGGTGGCTTTGGCTTGCTCCCCAACTATGCAGATAATTTCAGACCTGCTGGAGAGTTTGGCGTAGAATCTGTTTTTGAGATTGCTCACTCAGACGCACGCAACTGGTTTGACTGGGGCTTCATCATTGGTGGCGAAGGCAACATAGCTGCTCAAATGCAAGGCCCTCGTGTAAACGACCCCAATTTAGAAGACTATGAGCGTGGCTGGAGCTTTTCGCCTGTTACCCAAGAGTTATTTGATGCTTTTGAAGAGGGAGACCTAAGAAGAGAGGCGACCATTATCCAAGAAACACAATTTAACAGTGGTGTTACCAATGGTTTTCAGCATACAGGCTATTTTACCAACAAATACACTACCACGAAAGAGTACTTGCGCTCACAAGGCCAACTAGAACACAACTGGGGCAACAACTACCGTGTCATTCGCTATGCTGATGTACTTTTGATGGCTGCCGAGCTAGGAAGTCCCAATGCACAGCAGTACCTTTCAGATGTGAGAGCCAGGGCTGGGCTAGGTGCTGTACCTGCAACCACTGAAAATATCCTCAGAGAACGCCGTGTAGAACTTGCCCTCGAGGGACATCGCTACTGGGATTTGCTCCGCACAGGTACAGCCGCACAAAATATTACCATCTCTGGACAGCGTGGAAGTATGTATGCAGGTGATGACCAAGATTTTGACATCACTTTTAATGCAGCACGCAGAGGGTTTTTCCCCATTCCACAAACTGAGATAGACCTTACAGGTGGCGCATATACTCAAAATGTAGGGTATTAAGTAGTAGCCCAGCCTCCGGCCCCAAAGGGTAGCCCCCTCAATCCCCCAAAGGGGGACTTTCAAGTTGGAGGCCAACTCCCCCTTCGGGGGTTGGTGGGCTAGATGGTCAAACTAAATATTAAATCTACTTTTCAAGCACCTAAATCCACCAAATGATTCAGGTGCTGAAAATCAAAATCAAAAAAATATGAAACAATATAAATTTTATGTATTAATCTTATGGGTAGCCCTGGTTGCCCTACTATTTGGGTGCGAGCCTCAAGAAGATGCCTCACCGGGTGTTGGTACGCCTCCCACAGCATCAGATGTAACTTTTACGGCTACACCTACGGCTGCTAATCCAAACATTATTCAACTAAATGCCACTACTCCTGGAGCATTTATTTTTAAATGGAAACTGGGCAATGGCTCAGTTGCAGACGGTAAGCAAGTAACCGTAGCTTATCCGCTACAAGGTGATTACTTGGTAGAACTTACCATTTATACGAGAAGTGGCAGTGCCTCTAGCTCGCAGGTAGTAAGTATTGCACAAACCGATTTCTCTCTTTTGGATACTCCTGAGTTAAGAAACCTTACTGGAGGAATTGAAAATACAACGGGGAAAACGTGGGTAATAGACTCTACCAATTTTGCACACTTTGGCGTAGGGCCTGCCAATACCAATTTTCCTGATTTCTACCAAGCAACGCCTTTACAGCGAACTGCTGATGGTATGTATAATGACAGATTCACCTTCAAATTAGAAAATTTTGAATTTATCTGGAATACAGGTGGAGATATTTTCGCACAATCTAACAGTGCAGGTGAAGTAGGAGGCGTTACGGGTGCAGGAGACCAACGCCTTGCTTTTACTAGTCCGGGCAACCTTACTTGGGGCTTGAATGAAAACAGCAACGGAAGACAAATACTTACTTTAAGTGATAATGCTTTTATTGGTTTTTATGTAGGGGCTACTTCTTATGAACTAATCGTACTCTCTGAGTTTGAGATGTTTGTCAAGTTCATAGACTCCAAAGATGCGGGCTTGGCTTGGTATTACCGCCTCATTCCTGAGGGCTATACCCCCCCTACTGCCAATTTTGATTTTACTCTTGAAGGCAAAACAGCTACCTTTACTAATAACTCAGTAGGAAGTACTACTTACGAATGGGATTTTGGTGATGGCAATACCTCTACGGCAGAAAACCCTACCCATACCTATGCTGAGAATGGCACTTATAGCGTAACGCTCACCGCAAGCAACTCAGCAGGTGCTTCTTCTACACTCTCTAAAACAGTACTCGTGGCTGATGTTTCAGTAAGCGAAGCGATACTTACAGGAGGAAATAGCAAAACTTGGAAACTCAAAACAGGGGCTAATACGTGGGGTGTAGGACCTTCACCTGGTAGCTTTGAGTTCTTCCCAGGAGGAAATGATGAGTCAGTAAACCGCCCTTGTACTTGGAATGATGAATATACCTTTACTTCTACGGGTGATTTTGTCTTTGATGCCAAAGGAGATTTCTTCTCAGAAGGATATTATCAATCAGGAGTAGCAGACGGATGTCAGCCAACCACTGCACTTGATGGTACACCCGGCAATATCTGGAACTCTGCTACGCATAGCTTTACTTTTATACCTGCCGAAGGTAGCAACAAAGCTAAAATCCAACTTGATGGCCTAGGTGCTTTCATAGGGTTAGCAAAAGCTTACAATGGCGGAGAATTTGCAACAGCACCTACCAATACCGATAACTATCCTGTGGTATATGACATTATCAACTATACCAACGAAGAAGGGGTAGAAACTATGACGATTGGGTTAAGTGTGGCTGATGGCGTTTGGTGGAATTTTGTGCTGGTATCTATTTAATAACTACAGCCCCCTAAATCCCCCGAAGGGGGACTTTCAAAACTCCCCTTTTGGGGGCTAGGGGGCTTTTTTAAAACCATAAAAACATGATTAGATTATTGTATATTTTAATGATTTCTTTTTGCTTTTCTTGCACCAAAGAAGGACAACCAACAGCAGATTTACCACTCATCACAGCAAGTGATGCAGAGGTGCGCCTTAGCACCAATGCCGACAAAATGGTATTTACGCTTTCTATCTCAGGACAAAACACAGGAGGCATCAGCCTCAAATATAGCACTTTTGATGGCACTGCTAAGGCAGGTATAGACTATGTAGCAGTAAACAATCAAACAATCAGCTTTGCTGCCAATGAAACCGAAAAGCAAATAGAAATCAGCCTGATTGATAGTGACACCCCAAGCCCCAATAAGCAATTCAGCTTGATACTTTCAGACGTACAAAATGCACTTTTGCAAAGAGATAGAGCTAATGGCACACTCATCAATGATAATATTGCAGTGCCCACAGAAGGATTTATCAGTCCTGCAAGCTATTCAGGCTACACTTTGACTTGGTCTGATGAGTTTCAAGGCACAGAGCTTTCTGCCGACTGGACACACGAGATAGGGAATAGTGGCTGGGGCAACAACGAACTCCAATACTATAGACCTGAAAATACCTTTATGGCAAATGGTGAATACCTCGTGATAGAGGCACGCAAAGAGGATTTTCAGGGTGCGCCTTATACTTCTTCGCGCATTATCACCAAAGACAGAAAGTTCTTTCAATATGGGCGTGTGGACATTCGCGCTACCCTGCCCAAAGGGCAAGGGATATGGCCCGCCCTCTGGATGCTTGGGCAAAATTTTAGCACTGTAGGTTGGCCTGCTTGTGGTGAGATAGACATAATGGAAATAATAGGCAGCGAACCCAATAAACTACACGGCACAGTACACTGGGACAACAACGGGCAATATGCAAATTTTGGCGGTAGCACTACACTCGCTTCTGGAGATTTCTCTGATAAGTTTCACGTCTTTTCTATCATCTGGGATGCACAGCAAATCCGATGGCTCTTAGATGACGTGCAGTACCACGCCATAGACATTACCCCTGCTGCCCTGAGCGAATTTAGGGCAGATTATTTCTTTATCTTTAATGTGGCTGTAGGCGGAAACTGGCCTGGCTATCCCGATGCTACTACTGTCTTCCCTCAAAGAATGATAGTAGATTATATCAGGGTATTCCAATAAAATAGATTTTACTTCATGGAAATTTACTTGTTGAATATCTCGAATAACTCATCATACTTTTGATGAGTTATTTTTTTGAAATACATGGTAAAATTATTGGATAGGGCTGAGATGAATAAAAGCCTCATTGCCTTGCCTAGGCTTGATGCTATTGTAGCAGGGCGCAAAATACTTGAACATAAAGTCATCTTGGAAATACTGCTTTAAATTCTGTGTAGTTTCGCCAAAAGGCGGCATTTCACGGTTGAGCAGGGCATCAGCAAACAAAACTCCAACAAGTTTGCCCGTAGGTTTGAGCAATGATTTCATCTTTTGAACATACCGAGGGCGCAAATGAGGCGATAAGGCACAAAAAAAAGTCTGTTCTAAAATCAAATCAAAATAGGCTGCCTTGTCAAATTCAAAAAAATCGCTTTCAATAAGATGATGTGTAGGAAAACTAGGACAACGCAAGCGAAGGTTCTCAAGTGGCTCAGAAGCCAAATCCAGTACATATACATTTGAAAAGCCTTGCTGGTGCAAATATTCAGCTTCATAACTATTGCCTGCACCAGGTATTAAAATTTGGAGATTTTTGTCTTCTAATTGGTCTATATAATCTTTCAAAGGAATAGAAATTGCTCCAATGTCCCAGCCTATTTCTTTATTTTGATACCTATTTTTCCAAAAATTTTCATTGAAATTATTTTGATTTGACATATTTTTATATCTTTATATTTTAATTTATTTTTCAAACATTACTTTGCAAAGCTATGTTTGAGTTATATGTTTCTATACAGCCATTTTCAACTCACAACCAGTCAATCAAGGAAAATATAAGTAATAACTTCGGTTATTTTAATTTATAGGTTGCAAATAATGATAAATTAAAAAAAACCACGTATTGCAACTCTTAATTTACATTTTCCTTGAGTCTTTCTTTTATCAAACCATAAAATATTATGTATGATTGCAGGTTTTGAACAAATACAATTTTTTGAGCAAATATTATTTGAAACACTAGGCTACGACCTAAGCATACAATCCTTCGAGTTTGTATCAGGTGGTTGTATTAATAATGCTGTAAAGCTGCAAACCCAAGAGGGTAGTTTCTTTGTGAAATGGAATATTCAATCGCTTGAAGGTATGTTTGAGGCAGAAGCGAAAGGCTTGGAACTGATTGCAACTACCCAAGAGATAGCTACGCCCAAAATACTGGGACTTGGCAAACAAGGCGACAAAGCCTATTTGATACTTGAATTTATTACTTCTAGTTTTCCTAAGCAAAACTTCTGGAAAAACTTTGGGGCAAGCCTCGCACGCCTGCACCAACACAATGATGGCTATTTTGGACTAGATTTTGATAATTATATTGGTTCTTTGCCCCAATACAACCAAATTCACCAGGAGGGTATGGCATTTTTCATAGAAAAAAGACTTCGCATACAAGCAGGTTTGGCACTTTACAATGAGCAAATAAGCAAAGAACTCTATCAAAAATTTGAGCTGCTTTACAAGAAATTACCTGACATTCTTCCTAATGAAGACCCCGCCTTATTGCATGGCGACTTGTGGAGTGGCAATTATATGATTGATGCTGATGGGCAGCCGCTACTGATAGACCCTGCTGTCTATTATGGCTACAGAGAAGCTGAAATTGCTTTTACAAAACTCTTTGGAGGCTTCGAGGAGGATTTTTACCTTGCCTACCAAGAGGAGTATCCACTTGAAAAAGGTTTTGAACAAAGAATGGATTTATACAACTTGTATCCCTTGTTAGTACACGTTAATTTGTTTGGGGCGGGCTACCTCAGCGGTGTAACACGCACTCTTGAAAAATACACCGCCTGAAAGTAACCTTGTCAAAGTTTTTAGCAATCGGTTCTTTGACAATTTTTGTGATGATGTTTCACAAAGAAAACGTTGATTTTACTCCACACATAAATGTCAGCGAACTAGAAGTTCGCTCGACAGATTTTCTCAGCGAACTAGAAGTTCGCTCTACGGATTTTCGCAGAAATTGTCAGACAAACCAAAATTAATATGTACTTTTGAGTAGGTTTTATCATCATAATAGATTAAATTGAGTAAAACTAATCATCAATGAAACATAAACATACATTGAATACGTTTTTTAGCAAGAAATCTCACGCTTACTAATAACAGTTTGAATATGAAAACATCTCCCAAATATTTCTTTTTTTACCTGGTTTTATCATTTCTTTTCTTGGGTTTGAACCTGCAAAGGCTACAAGCACAATTCACCCCACCACGTATCTTAAAGCACCCTAGCCAAATACGCCTCGAGCCACTACACATACTCAACTCTCCTTACCGCGAAACCAACCTCAATATCACCCCTGATGGAGAATACTTATTTTTTATGTCCACAAGAGGCGGAATGCCTTGGACTACAAATGGTCCACGTATAGATGCGAATGGTAAGCTTGAATATGATGGTGATATTTGGTATTCTAAAATAGTAGGTGGTAAGTGGCAACCTCCACGTGCGCTTGGTCAAAATATCAATACCAGTAATGGAGAAGATGAACCTAATGTATCACCAGACGGGCAAACAGTCTATTTTCAAAGTTGGTATTCAGGTTGGGAAACGAAAGGCGGTCCATATTATAAAGCATCCTTGAATGGTGCTACATGGAGTTACCCTAGAGGCTTAGGTGGAGGTATCAATCAATTCTTTCAAAA
The DNA here is from genome assembly GCA_964480455.1 of uncultured Cytophagaceae bacterium. Taxonomy (GTDB): domain Bacteria; phylum Bacteroidota; class Bacteroidia; order Cytophagales; family Microscillaceae; genus JAABSX01. Next base: position 16,686 of record CAYZQI010000024.1, on the reverse strand, counting down.
TTTGATAGCAAAATATCCAACTAGCAAAGTTGGAACAGATGGTGCTACCATGTCAGCTGACGGCAAGACCTTTATAGTAGCAGCAGGTATTGATTATTACGGCAATATGGATTTATACATCAGCCGTAAAAATGCGTATGGGCAGTGGTCATACCTTACTCGTCTTTCAGTAAGTACTTTGGGAGATGAGCGTTCGCCTTTTCTGGCAGGTGATGGTAAGACCCTGTACTTTGCCTCTGATGGCTACGGCGGCTGGGGAGGGCTTGATATTTTCAAAACTACCATCAATCCTGATGGCTCGCATGGTGAAATTGTAAATATTGGCGCACCTTTCAATACTTGGCTAGACGATTATGGCTTTACGCTCACTTCTTCGGGCGATGATGCTTTTTTTGTGCGTGAAGGTGATATTTACTATGCAGATACTAAAGAAGCCTCACCCGAAATGAAGCCCTCCGCCTCTACCCTACTCTTGGCAGGCAAAATCATTGATGCCAAAACCAAAAAACCCATGCAAGCCAAAATTAGCATCAGAGATACACAAACGGGTCAGGTGATTGTAGAAGGTTTAAGCAATGCCAGCACAGGCGAATATACTTTGGTGATACCTACTGACAAGCCTAACTTTGCTCAAGAGGTTACACAAAAAGAATACATCTCATTCAATAAAAACTTTCAAGTACAACTCAAAACAGGACTTAATAAGGTCATCTCAGACATAGAACTCAACAAACCTGAACCTGTAGTGGTAACTCCCGAAATCAAAAAACCAGTAGAGTCAGCAGCAGAATTTGGCAAAGATGACAAGGATTTGCGCTAGGCAAAGGCTTATTAGAGAGTATGATTCTTTGACAATTTTTGTGATTGTGTGCGATAAGATGAGCTAAATATTAAAACTGTTACTTCTTGATTATCAGATAATTACTATTTTTTCTTTAATGATTTCTAATAAAAATCTTTGAATCATGGCGTTTTATCGTAGCAACTATAAATTCTCTTAATAAATACCCGTGTTTCCTATGATACTATGTGGTTCGTAAAATGACAAGTGCTTGGAAATCAATGAGAAACAGCTCTATTGTTTAGAACATAAATGCCAGCAGACTGAAAGTCCACTGCTGCAGATTTCTACAAAAATTGTCAGACAACCAAGAGCATTTGAGGCAAAATTTTGTGTGGTATAAAGCGTGTACCGCTTGTTTTACTGATTTGAAACTTATTGTAATGAAGTTTTCAAAATTACCTTGTAACAAAACAGCCATCTTTCACTTTATAGCCCATGGGTTGCAACCCATGGGCTATAAAGTGAAAGACTTTTCAAAGCATACACCCCTTAATCAGCAACTAGCACTGTCGGGGTAGTCCCTAACTAAAGTGTGTATGCTGAAAAAAACTTGTTCATTACATCCCACCCAAACCCTCCCCTCGGGGGGAGGGCTTAATCTTAATTCGGTAAGTCGCTTATTATCATCGACTTACCGCCCCTTCCCCTCAGGGGGAAGGGGCTGGGGGATAGGGTGAAAACGGCTGAAAAAGCCATACACACTTAACTGTTGGACTAGCACTGTCGGAAAACCAATTATATTCCTGATTATCAATATGTTAAAAAATTTATCGTTTTATTTTTTTATTTTAAAATTTTATTAGCATCTTTGTAGCTATGAGTGCATAAAAAATCTGCTAACTCCCTCTTTATCAATCAATTAAGACACCTTATTATCATTTTAGGCATTATTTGTCTTTTTTCTCATTGCTTGGTAAAACAATTAGGTTGTTTATTAATTTAACATACTGCCGCTATGACTTGGCATTTTTTTAGATATTAACTTTTAAACTCAACACATAAAATACTTAAAAAAATATGATTCAAACACTCGAAGAACCACTTTTGACAGAAAGCAAAAACCGTTTTGTACTATTTCCTATTCAGCACCATGACGTATGGCAGATGTATAAGCAAGCAGAGGCTTCTTTTTGGACTGCCGAAGAGATAGACTTGGCACAAGATATGAAAGACTGGGAAAACCTCAATAAAGGTGAAAAACATTTTATCTCACACATCTTGGCGTTTTTTGCAGCCAGTGATGGTATTGTGAATGAAAACCTTGTGGTCAATTTCTTAAAAGAAGTACAACAGCCTGAGGCGCGCTGCTTTTATGGCTTTCAGGTGATGATGGAAAATATCCACGCTGAAACGTATTCTCTCTTGATAGATACTTATATCAAAGACAGCAAACAACGCGACCATCTTTTCAATGCCATTGATACGGTACCCTGTGTAGGTAAAAAAGCTGACTGGGCACTTCGTTGGATAGAAAGTGAGCATTTTGCCGAGCGACTCATTGCTTTTGCTGCCGTAGAGGGTATTTTCTTCTCAGGAAGTTTCTGCTCTATCTTCTGGCTCAAAAAACGTGGCTTAATGCCTGGACTCACCTTCTCCAACGAGCTTATCGCAAGAGATGAAGGCTTGCACTGCGATTTTGCTTGTTTGATTTATAACAACTATATCCAAAATAAACTCCCCAAAGAGCGCATCTTACAAATCATCACCGAAGCCGTTGAAATAGAAAAAGAGTTTGTAACTGATGCCCTGCCTGTCAATCTTATTGGAATGAATGCCAAACTCATGCAGCAGTACATAGAGTTTGTGGCTGACCGCCTCTTGGGAGAACTTGGCTGCGAAAAGCACTACAAGGCTACCAATCCTTTTGATTTTATGGAATTCATCTCTCTGCAAGGCAAAACTAATTTCTTTGAAAAGCGTGTGGCAGAATACAAAAAAGCGGGTGTGAATGCCAGCACTAACCACGCCCACGAGCAGTCTTTCAGCTTAGATGAAGACTTTTAAATCATTCATTCCTGTTTTATCAATAAAAAGCACCTGAGATTTTCTCTCACAGGCATTTTTATTGAGTTGCTAGATAGATGTTCCACTTTTTGAAAAAGTGGAACATCTTAAAAAGCTTCTGAGATTTTTTCTCAGAGGTTTTTTTTTAGCTGTTTTGTCTTACTACTTCATAAAGTTGAATACTGCTTTCTTGAATTAAAAAAGGGACGGAGTCGCTTTGAGCGACCCCGTCCCTAATAAAAAGTGTTTATACAACAAATTGATTATTAAGTACTTGAAATAATTAACAATTGACCATTGATAACTAACCATTTCTTAATGCCTAATTAGCTTAAATACTGCCTTTTGATTGCCACTTTCTAGCATCAAGAAGTAAGTGCCCATCGTGAGGTCTTTTCCTTTGAGGATATAGCTTGCCGCAGTGCTTGTCTTTTGCCAAGTATCGCTCCATACCTCCTGCCCTACTAAGTTACTCAAGGTCATTTTGATTTCGCCTACAAAGTTACTTTCCAAAGATACCACAAAATCATCAGTACTGGGGTTAGGGTAAATATCAGTCTGTACTTTGAAATTCAAATCTAGCAAAGAAGTAGGTACGCCAAAAACTACTCCTACTATCTCGCTATCGGGTGATTCTATCGCCCCTGCAACTGCCTTGACTCTGTAAAAGTAAGTGATGCCTTCTGTAAGTCCGTTGTCGTTATAGAAGTAAGTAAAATTACCGTCTGCAGGAATAGTAGCTACTGTTGCAAATTGATTTTCTGAACCTGTCCTTCTTTCTAAGACATAGCTCTGCACATTTTGTCCATTCTCAAAATCAGACCAACTGACTTCAAAGTTATTGGTATTAACAAATACAGACAGACTTGTAGGTGCAGCCAAAAAAGGTGATGTGCCTATACCCTCGCCTCTTACCACAAAAGTATAAAGACAGGCATCACTAAAAATGATGAGTGTATCTGTAAACACATTAAAATCACTTGGCGTAAAAGTAACATCAAAAGTAATGCTTTCTCCAGCAAGAATAGCAGGGATTTCGGCAAGTCCAGATACATCAAAGCTGATAAAATTCGTGAAGAATCCTGAACTAATGAATAAATCGGCATTGCCTGTATTTTGGAGTGTGAAAGTACGTGTAAGGCTTTGACCTACTTCTACTTGCCCAAAATCAGTATCATCAGCTACATCAGGAGTAATATCGCCGCTCACAATAGGTATGCCATTGCCTAAGACCGTAATTTCAGGTACATCTGTAGCCGTGCTAAGCGTAAGCTCAAAGTTACCTACTGGTTCAGCATCAGAGCCATGTACCAAAATATAGTAGGTGATGCCTGCCACTGTGCAGATATTTACACTAGAAGAAAGACTTTCGGCTCCACAGGTTTCGCTGTCGTCATTGCCTGCTTCACAGATTAAGTTAGTACAATCACCTGAATAAACAGAGAGTCTAGTGTTATAATCTGCTACACAAGTAGCGGCTTGTAAGACCTCTCCATTGCCTACAAAGGTGTACCAAACACCTGGTGTCGTAATCTCACCAAAATCACAATCTTCTAAGCCTGCTTCATCATCAATGGTAGCCGTGAGGGTTTGCCCTACTGCTGGACTGCCATCTATGACAATGGGCAAGGCATCAGCACAAGCATCATTGGGGGGAAGGTTACACCCCAAAGCATCTCCCGTAATTGTCCAGCCAAAGGCATCTATGAGGGTTTGTCTTTCGGGTTCGGCATCACAATAGGTCAATCCGTCTGCTCCGAGTGTAATGCCACTCGGTATTTGCGCTTCGCCAGCGTCTAGGGTAGCCCAGCCAATGAGGGTAGCATCATAATTAGTAAGAGAGAGTCCACTACCATCAAGCATTTCGGTCATTGCATCATCAGTAACTCCTTGGTCAGGGTCTTCGGTTACACTGCTGATGTTCCAAGTTGCTAGATTTTGGTCAAAAGCATTGGCATTAAAGAACATCTTACACATTCTGAAGACCTGACTTACATCCCAGCCGCTAATGTCTTGATTAAACAAGGTAGCCTCTTCAAACATTTGCCCCATATTGACTACATTGCCCACTTGCCATCCGCTGATGTCTTGATTGAAACTGGAAGCGAAGCCAAACATCTGCCCCATATTGGTTAGATTTTGTGTATTCCAGCTATTCAAAGGGTTGTTACTTAGTCCTGCTGTTTCTCCATTGTTAAAGGCACTTGCTGCTAAGAACATTGCCCCCATTTCGTTTACTTGGCTCACGTCCCAAGTACTTAAATTTTGATTAAAAGCAAAAGCATTGGCAAACATATTGGACATATTGGTAACATTACCTACATTCCAAGCAGAAATATCTTGATTAAAAGCAAATGCCTCTGAGAACATATTACTCATATCAGTTACATTGCCTACTTGCCAGCCCGTAATATTCCCATCAAAATCAGTAGCTTCGGCAAAAGTACCGACCATGGCAGTAACGCCCGATACATTCCAGCTATTGAGCGATTGGTTAAAGCGATTGGCATTGTAAAAAGTACTGTCTAAATCTGTAACACCCGAAACATTCCAAGTATCAATGGGCTGATTAAAGTTTCGTGCACCCCAAAACATTTTGCCTATATCCGTCAAACTATTGGTTGTCCAGTTGTTCAAAGGCTGGTCAAAGTTTTCTGCCTCAAAGAACATACCGTGCATAGAGATTACATTACTTACATTCCAAGTATTGAGAGGACTATTAAATTGCGAAATATCAGGCATGGTGCGATGTACCGCAAACATAAAGGTCATGTCTGTTACTTGACTTACATTCCAAGAGCTAATGTCTTGGTTAAAATCTGCATTGTTTAAGAACATAAAGCTCATATCTGTTACATTGCCCGTATTCCAAAGCAAGGGATTGGTACTTTGCCCTGCGGGTTCGCCATTGTTAAAGGTGGCAGTTACGGTATTGAGATGACTGCCAAATAAGCCAAACATATCGGTTACGTTGCTTACATCCCAGTTATTCAAAGGTTGGTTGAAAGCCAAGGCACCAAAGAAGGCAAAACGCATAGAACCAATGGTGCTTACGTCCCAATCTTGGATAGTAGCATTTCCATCAAAATTAACACACTCCCTGAACATTTGCGCAAGGCTAGCTACTGGAGCTGAAGTCAAATCGGGTGCATCAGTAGCATTATAAGTTAAGTTAGCACAGCCATAAAAAGCGTTTTGCATGCTTGTCCAAGCAATGTCGCCCCAAGCTTCTATGGTGAGGATTTTTTCTCTATCACCGCCATTGTTAAAATAAATGCGTGGGAAATCGCCTGAAATAGACACTGTATAAGTGCCAGCGGTGGCGTAGGTATGTATTGGATTCAAGGTACTACCCAACCCTGTATAGGTATCCGAACTGCTATCTCCCCAATCTACTGTAAAATCATAACTGGTATTGGGTTCTAAGGGAATCAAGATTTGATTGGCGGCAGTTGTACCAGCATTGTCTGTTCGCCAAGTGGTGACAAAAGGCAGTGTAGTACATCCCAAAACATCTCCCGTAATTGTCCAGCCAAAATCGTCTATCAAAGTTTGTCTTTCGGGTTCGGCATCACAATAGGTCAATCCGTCTGCTCCGAGTGTAATGCCACTCGGTATTTGCGCTTCGCCAGCGTCTAGGGTAGCCCAGCCGATGAGAGTGGCATCATAGTTGGCTTGAGAAAGGACGCTGTTATCAAACATTTCTGCCATATTCGTTACATTGCTAATGTCCCAAGCCCCAAGGTTTTGGTCAAAAGCAACTGCATCTCTAAACATCCCCAACATATCTGTTACATTACTCACATTCCAAGTACTGATGTCTTGGTTGAATGATGAAGCTCCTACAAACATCAAAGCCATATTATTCACCAAACTTGTATTCCAATCACCAATGTCTTGATTAAATGAAGAAGCGAATAAAAACATACCGGGCATATTGGTAACATTGCTCACATTCCAAGCACCTAGAGGCTGCCCTCCATTGTTAAATGAACTTGCACCACTGAACATAAAACGTGTGGTAGTTACATTCATCATATCCCAGCCACTGAGGTCACCATCAAAGGAACTAGCATCAGCAAACATACTAGATACATCAGTAACAAGACTCAAATCAGGTGCATCAATAGCATTATAAGTAAGATTGATACAACCTTGAAAAGCATTGACCATGCTAGTCCAAGCAATATCGCCCCATTGCTCTATGGTAAGGATTTTTTCTCTATCACCTGCATTGTTGAAGAAAATATGTGGGAAATCACCCGATATTTCTACTCTATAAGTGCCTATATCTGGAAAATCAATCGTAGCATTTCCTGTAAAAGGTCCTGCTGTACCGTTGATGGTTGGATTACCTGTGTTTTCCCAATAGACCGTATAATTGTAGCCGCCGCCTGTAGTAGGAATAGCAATTTGTGTGTTGGTAGAAGTGCCTGGATTATCTGTGCGCCAAGTGGTGATGAAGGGGTTGGCGGTGTCTTCGTAGAGCAACACAGTCACAAAACTCCCGATGATATTTGGTGTAATTAAATCTACTTTTCCGTCATTGTTGAAGTCAGCTACTTCAATAGAATTGGGGTTACTGCCTGCAGGAACATTGGTTGTTCCTGAAAAATTGCCCGCCCCATCACCAAGTCGGATGCTTACATCGTCTGAGAGACGATTGTTTGTGGCAAAGTCCATATTTCCATCACCGTTAAAATCGCCTATGACCGCTTTTCTTGGACTGGTGCCCACGGCAACAGTTGCTGAAACAGTAAAGCCTCCTAAGCCATCTCCCAGACTGATGCTTACGGTATTATCGTTGGCATTTGCTGTTGCTAAATCTAAATTTGTATCGCCGTTAAAGTAGCCTATTGTTGTTGAAAAGGGTTGGTCTCCAACAGAAATTATGTTAGTTTCATTAAACCCACCTACTCCGTCACCTATTAAAATTGTTACATTGTCACCCCCAACACCCGTAACAGCTAAATCCAAATTAAAATCGTTATCAAAATCACCTGTAACTACTGCTAAGGGGCTTCCTGCAACAGGAATATTGTCAGTTCCTGAGAAAGTACCATCACCATTGCCCAAACGGATACTTATGGAATTTCCAGGAAAGTTATTCTGCACGGCTAAATCCATATTCCCATCGCCGTTAAAATCGCCTACGGCGATTGACCGTGGTTCGCTCTCTGCGGCAACATCAGCGGCTGCGAAAAAAGTACCATCGCCATTGCCCAAACGGATACTAACATTGTTACTTCCAAGATTGGCAGTAGCCATATCCAAAACACCATCATTATTGAAATCAAAGGCCGCTACTGAATAAGGTGCATCTCCTACAGCCACATCTGGTTGGTTTAAGAATCCACCAAGTCCATCGCCCAATCTAATGCTTACATTATCAGTACTGGTATTGGCAGTTGCCACATCTACATTTCCATCGTTATCAAAGTCGGCAACAGTCAATGACTCAGACTGACCACTTACATCAAAAGAGCTACTTGCATAATTGAGCGAAGCTAGTGGTGGCGTATTAGTAACCGTAAATTGTGGTGTGCTACTTGTAATTGAACTCGCCTGAAAGCCTGTAAGATTATTTCTAACTATAATGGGCGTAACTGAGGTTGCTCCTACGGGTACATTGACCGTAATCTCAGTGCCATCTGTACTGCCTGCATTTACTTTGATAGCTCCGAAATAAACGTCATTATCACCAATATTAAAATTAGCACCTGTAATCGTAACAGTAGTGCCTATTGGACCACTAGTAGGAGCAAAGAAGTTGATTTTTGGCACTTGCGCCTGTGCTGTGGATAGACAACAAAAGAGGGCAATCAGAACTGTAAAAAAGTGTATAAATGACTTCATAGTGTATGGACCTAGTAGGTATTTTGATTTGAAATATAATTATTGATTGTGTGTATGAGTATTTAATCCAGTGTTTCAAAAGTGATTTCTTCACCGTAAACCACTATACCGTCTGTGTTGATGCAGTAGCTGCGTACATAGTAGCGCGTATTGGGTGCTAACCCGTCTAAGTTGCTGAAGATAAAATCTCCCTCAGTTTGATTGGTATTAAAAGCTGTTCGGCTATCTCTCAGAGTAGGGCGGGTAGTTTCTGCCCAGCAATGCCCCAGAGTATTGATTTCGTCTATGAACTCAATTTCCCAAGTACCTTGGGCAAAAGCTACATAGCCTCCGTTAGAAGCACGGCGTATATCTTCCACGAGTTGGTTGCGTACTAGACCAGGTCTGAATGAGCGAGTTTCGCCATATTGTACACCCAGATTATCTACTACGTAAGGTCTGACATAATAAAGAGTAGTAGGAACAAGACCATCTATGCGTGTGGAAAATTCTCCAAAGGTTTCGGTTTCACCAAAATTACTTCGGGTATCTACTTCTATGGTAGGTTCAGGGTTTGTGCTACTCCAGCAGTGTCCGTGTTCTAGGGCTTGAAAATCTATATCTTCACCCACATCTAGGAGTAATCCTGTAACAAGGGCATCACTAATGCCTATTTCTTTAATTTCGCCTGTACGGAGGAGGTTTTCACGCAATTGTAAGAAAACTTCTTCACAGGCACTTCCAAGAAGGAGTAGGCTGATGATAATTGATAGTAAATATTTTTTTTTCATAATAATTTGCTTAGAATTTTAGGCTTAGTCCCCAGAGCGGAGTCTGCTGGAATTGGTCTATGTGTAATCCTATTTCGGGTTTATTTTTTTTGGGAGTTTCGGGAAGCGGCTCAAGTGTTTTGGCTTCTTTTCTATTTTTGAATCCTTTGATGGCTACTTGTATGATGTCGCCTAGCCATAAAGCTCCAGCAGCTACAAAGAGAGAGCCTGAAAGTACTTTTTGGTTATTGGATTTATTGAAAAGGTCTTGTGCTTGATTGATGGTAGAACTTTCACGGTACTCCTCTAGGGTTTGGTTAGATTTTGCACGCATATAAAATCCTCCACCTACAAGAGTGGCAACCCCAACAGTGGGTAAGTACCAAAATTTGGCAGGGGGACGCACCTTGGTATTGCCTAAACCAGGTAACAGCAGAGAGTACAAGGCATTTTCTGGTCCGCCTAGGTAGCGAGGGTCAAGCCTGCTGATGACTGAGAGTTTAAACACTACATTTTGTCCATTAAAAGTAGAATCTTCTTCGGCATAGCTCCATACAATCATTTTTTCGCCCGGGGTGATGTCTTTGCCTATGTCTCCTGTGAGTTGGGTAAGTGGCTTCGAGTAGGTTTTCCCTTTGTCTTGGGTGTAAGAGATACTCACATTGAAGAGGTTATGGTATTTGGTTGATTCTTTGATTTCGTAGGGAATGTATATCTTTTTATTTTCTCTGTCTGCATAGGCTTCATCAATCTTAATTCTTTGTGCTAGAATAGCTGAAGAACACAGTATCAAGGTAGAGATAATGGTAAGTAGGTATAATAATGTTTTCATAAGGCATTGATGATGATAGCATAAATAATCACTTCCAAATTTATGAAATATTCTTTCAATCACAAAGAAAGTGCAAGTTTGTATTAAAAAAAATAAGTGTTAATATTGCTTATTATCAAGTAAACAACAAGCAATGTATCTTCTGTTTTTATTTGCTAAAAATAAACTGTAGATTTCACTCTTCAAGTTTTAATTTCTCCTCGAGTGCCTCTAATCGCTCTCCGAGCAATCGATTTTCTTCTTCTAGGTGTTGAGTTTGTGCTTCTGAAGAGAGGTAAGGGTCATTTTTCCACCAATTGATGCCAAGTTCTTTGGCTTTGTCGACAGAGCAAATCACCAGCCTTATTTTGAGGCTAATCAATTCTATTTCAGCAATATTGACCCGAATATCGCCCGCTATCACGATGCCTTTGTCCAATATCCGTTCTAAAATATCTGCTAGGTTGGTTGCCTCTGTTGAGTGAGTGATGCGTGTTGCCATATTCTGTTATTTATTGATTGATTTTGTTAGATATTTATGAATAATATTGATTGACCTGCCCAATCATTTGTTTTTTGACAAATATTGTTCAAACTTAATCACTTTCAATCAATTAAATAACAAAAAAGAGGCTAACCTTTGCAAGCAGCCTCTTTTTGTGAGATATATTTTTACCAATGCTTAAAAACGTGCAGTAAGTCTTGCCCCTAACAAACGTGGCAAACCTCTGATGAAGGTCGGAATCCCGAAGCCTCCTCCCGTATTACCTGCATCTATGAGGTACTCTTTATCAAGTACATTGTTCATAAAGAAAGTGATTTGTAACGCTTGTTCGTTGAAATCAAAACCAGTAAATAAATTTACTATTCCATAGGCCTCTTGTTCTATGCCTGCTTGGTTAGCTTCTTCAAAGAATACCTGCGATTTGAAGGTATAAGTAGGCTTGAAGAAGAAATTAGCCTTAGCTCCTAGCGGAAGGGTTACTTCAAAACCAGCCGAAGCCGAGTGCTCAGGTGTAAGGCGAAAGCGATTGCCTGCCAATGCTTGCACATTACCTTCCGAATCCTGCTCTGAGAATTTAGCATCTACAAAGCCATAATTGGCAAATACTGAAAAATACTTGTTGGCTAGGTATCGGAAAGCAGTCTCAAAACCCAACGCGTTAGACTTACCGACATCGAGTGTGATAAAACGTCCTTCCTCTAGCACAAACACACTTGTCTGGAAGTTATTGTAATCGTAGTAGTAAGCACTTACATCAAATTGTAAGCGGTTGTTGAGCCAGAGGCTTTTTGCACCTACTTCGTAGCTGAGTACAGTTTCAGCACTGATGATGTCGGTACTTGCAGCGTTTACCTGTACAATGTTGGGACGGCGACCTCTTGCAAAAGAAGCAAAGATATTGACATTGTCATTCACTTCATAGTTCAACGCCAAGCGACCAACAGCCGAGAAAAAAGTACGGTTTTCTTCACGTCTGCCATTGCTTGAAGCCACTAAGTTATTGGGGCTTGTGCCTAACAAAAAGCTCAAAGTACCTGGCGTTTCGCTGTCGATGGTCTCATAAGCACCCGTGATATTTTCGTATGTACCGCGCAAGCCAGCCGTGATTTTGAAGGCCTCTGTTACATCAAAAGTACCATCAGCAAAAATCTCAAAAGCATAGTTTGTACCGAAATTGGTAAAAGTTTCTGTATGGAAAGGTTTTAATGGCGCACCTGCCAAAGGCCCAAGTGCAGGAGAATTGGGCAGATTAGCAACCAAATTAGGTACTCCATCGATGACCAAAGGTTCAAAAGGCACTGTACTTAATAAAAAGGCTCTCGTAAGTTCATCTAAGTCGGGATTTGTTTGAATTCCTTCTCTAATAAACGGGCTATACAATGTATAAAGACTGCGTTCATCAGTTTCAAAAGGAACAGCCTGCGAGCCATCTTCCCAGAAGAAGCTAGTGCCGACAAAACCAGAAAAACGGCTTTTGTTGTAATTGAATCTTAACTCTTGGCTAAATTGCCTACCTTCTGAACGCTCGGCAAACCAGAGTGCAGGGGCAGCAGTACCATCAGAATCAAAAGATTCGTAAGAATCAAACTCACGGTAAGCGGTAATAGAGTTCAAATCCCAGCTATCACTAAAACGCTGATTGACCAGAAGAGTAGTTCCCCAAACGATACGGTCCACGAATAAGTCTTCGCCACGCTCCATGTCTGCAAAAGTAAAAGGGCTTACGTCGCCACCCAGAGGTGCATACGTACCACTTTTGAAGGCAGTACCGGGAGAATTATCTTTTTGGAAATTATAAATAAAATCAACAGTAGTATTTTTACCAGCCAACCATCGAAGCGAAGTACGGAAAGCAGCCGTTTCTTTGCCATTGAGTGTGCCTCCAGCACGGTTTTCTACCACGCCATCACGCACATTGTAGATGGCAGCTACGCGCCCAAATAGCTTGTCATTGATGGGGAAATTAACAAAGCCATTGGCAAGGTACTGCCCTTCATTGCCAACACCCAAGGTAAGCTCGCCCGCCAACTCATTTTTAGCTTTGTTTTGGATAAAGTGCACTGCCCCAATTTGCGCCCCACGTCCAAAAAGCGTTCCCTGAGGTCCTTTCATTACCTCCATACGCTCCATATCAAAAATCTCTACTACCGAGCCACGCGATTTGCTGATAGAAACCCCATCTTGAAAGACCGAAACACGAGGTTCAGAACGTGAGTCACCATCATCTGAGGTGATGCCACGGATTACAAAACTTGGGTTGTTTACGCTTTGTACTTGTACTTGCAAGCCTGGCACATAATCGGCAAAGGCATCAAGCTCGAATATGCCCCTTGTTTTAAGAAAATCTCCTTCCCAAGAGGTAACGGCTACGGGTACTTCTTGAATAATCTGCTCACGGCGTTGTGCAGTAATGATCAAGCCCTCAAGTGTCAAGGCTTGTTCTTTGAGCGAAAAATTAAGGTTCAAATTTTGCCCTGCTTCCAATGTGATGTCTTGACTCACTGATTCATAACCAATAAAGCTAATGTTAAGCAAATATGAACCCGCAGGAATGTTGGCAAGCGTAAATTCACCATTGGTATTGCTTACTACACCATAATTTGTGCCTTTCAAAATAGCATTAGCTCCTACGATAGCAGTACCCTGCTCATCGGCAATTCTGCCCGAAATACTGCCATTTTGCTGTGCTTTCAGGCTTAATGCACCTAGCCATAAGCACATAGATAAAAGTAAAAAACGTTTCATAAAATTTGTTTTTAGTAATTAAAAAATAATTACAAAACTGAGTAAGAAATTCTTGAAACAAAGATTTAGGAGGTTAAAGAACTTTTATATTATAGTTAAGAAATCTTGAAATTTTTAATTTCTTAAAACAATTGTATAACAATGAAAGGACAGCTCTTCTACCATAAAAAAACGCTTCATTTTTCAAAAAATGAAGCGTTTTTTTATAGTATTTTTTTAATTCGTTTAGAACTTATAGCTGCCTTCTTTGCTCAAATGGGCAGCCAACTCGCGGCGCGCCTCTTTGGCGTTGAAAGGCTGTACAGCAGTCAGGGTTTGTAAAGCCTGTAGAAGTACAACATACATCTTGTCTTTTGCAAAAGCAGCCAAGGCATTTTTACCAGCCAACCAAAGTTTGTCGGCAGCATCTTGCAAATAAACCCTTGTCATCATCAGTTGGTATTTGCAAGCCTCTTCACCTCTTACGCCCATAAGTTTCTCGGTACGCAGCAAAGCAGACTCAGCGGCATAAACTTCAACCATCATATCAGCCAAGTTGATAGAAACTTCTTGCTCTTCAGCAAATTTCATCTGCAATGTCTGAACGGCTGCCCCCGTGATGAGCAAGGTAGCTTTCTTGAGGTTGCTAATGAGGGCTTTTTCATACTCCAAAAGTGTATCGCTGGCTTGTGCAGACTGCAAGCTACCGTTTTGTAGTTCTTTTTGAACTTCTTGAATGGCTGCCATAGCATTGAGTTCACCTTTCATGGCACGCTTCACTACTGTACCAATAGAAAGCATACGATTGATTTCGTTAGTACCTTCAAAGATGCGATTGATACGTGAATCACGGTAGCACATTTCGGCAGGTGCATCAGCAGAGTAGCCCATTCCACCAAATACTTGTACAGTTTCATCTACTACATAATCCAGCATTTCAGAACCGTGTACTTTCAGCATAGCACATTCAATGGCAAATTGCTCAAAGCTTTTGAGTTTTGCCTGTGCCTCGTCCATACCTTCGGCAGCAAAAGCCTCTATGCAGTCGTCAATATTTTGTCCTGCACGGTAAGCGGCTGATTCAGAAGCATAAATTTTGGTAGCCATTTGTGCCAATTTATGTTGGATAGCTCCAAAGTTGGCAATGGCAGTATTGAACTGCTTGCGCTCGTTGGCATATTTTAAAGAGTGTGCCAATGCTTCTTTTGCACCACCTACATTGGAAGCACCTAGTTTGATACGCCCAATATTAAGAATGTTTACAGCGATTTTAAAGCCATTTTCACGCTCAGAGAGCATATTTTCTACGGGTACTTTGCAATCTGTGAAGAATACTTGGCGTGTGTCTGAACCTGTGATGCCTAATTTTTTTTCAGGTTCGTTCATAGTGATACCTTCATAAGTGCGTTCTACAATGAAAGCTGTCAGTTTTTTGTCATTGTCAATTTTGGCAAATACAATGAGTAAATCTGCAAAGCCACCATTGGTAATCCACATTTTTTGTCCGTTTAAGACGTAGTGCTTACCATCTTCAGAAAGAATTGCTTTGGTTTTGCCTGAATTGGCATCAGAGCCTGAATCAGGTTCGGTGAGGCAGTAACAGGCTTTCCACTCGCCCGAAGCAAGTTTGGGTAAATATTTTTGTTTTTGGGCTTCGTTGCCATAGTATTGTATAGGCAGTGTGCCAATGCCAGTATGGGCAGAGATGGCTACGGCAAAAGAGTGCGCGCCGCCTACCGACTCAGCCACGAGCATAGATGAGTTAAAATCCATTCCGAAGCCTTCGTATTCTGTAGGTACGCCAACGGCTAACAGACCCAGCTCACCTGCTTTTTCTAGCAAGCCTGCCATGCGTGCGGGGTCTTTAGCAGCTTCTATTTCACGAACATTGGGTGTGATTTCTTTTTCAATGAAATCAAGGCAAGTTTGCGCCATCATGCGCTGTTCTTCGCCAAATTCTTCGGGGATAAATACTTGTTCGGCAGGAATATCTTTAATGAGAAATTCTCCACCTTTTACGAGTTCTTTTTGGGCTATTGCTTCCATATTTTTAAATGTTTATATAACTTTTGTTGTATTGAATTTGATTTTACAAATGTACGAAAAAAATGTTATGCATGCATACTATTTTAGAAAAAATATTTTCCCTTGATGCAATTTAGGTAATCTAAGGACAGTAGTTCAAAAGCATACTCTTAAACCATTTGATTGGTTTTTGAGACATGAAGCACCTAATTTTCGGTTATGGTATGGACACGAACTAAGGAGTAGCCAAAATAAACCTATACAAAGATTGATTTGATTTGCTTGATTATCAATGATTTTAAAGGTAAATATTTCTCAAACCAATTTCGTTTGGGTATAATAAAAAATTTCTCTTTTTTTTGGGGGGCTTTTAAGAAAATTTCTACCTTTTTGTCATTTTTCTATCTGAAAAAGATTGTATCTTTAAAGGTGATTGAACTTTGCGCAACAAATTCAAAAAAAGTATGGAATATGAGTTTTATATTTTTCAATGAACAAAAAAAGTATATTGAACCAAATTAAAAAAAATACAATGGTACAAGACTCTCCCAAACCACTCAACGACTTACAAATAAGTCTGCTACGACTTTTTAACAGAGAGATGAGCGAAGAACAAATTTTATCGCTCAAAAGAGTATTGGTACAGCACTATGACCAACTTTTACAATCCGAAATAGAAAAGGTAATTGTCGAGAAAGGATACTCACAAGCCGATTTTGATAAAATGCTTGAAGAAAATAGCTAATGGAAGTAATCGTTGATACCAATTGTTTGTTAGCTTCTATACCACCCAAAAGTAAGCATTATTGGCTATACCTAGCCTTCAAAGCCGAAAAATTTGAATGGATTATCAGCAATGAAATCATGTATGAATATGAAGAACATTTAGTAGCGAAATATTCCCAAAATACAGCTGATTTAGTATTAAATATCTTGTCTATTGCACCCAATACTATTTTTGCAGAGCCATTTTATCAATGGCAATTGATGACCAACAACAAAGATGATAACAAGTTTGTAGATTTAGCCATTGCCGTTGGGGCAAATTACTTGGTGAGTAATGACAAACATTTTGAGATACTCAAATCCATAGACTTTCCCAAAGTCCAAGTGATTAACTTAGAAGGGTTCAAGGTAATTATCAAAGTTTAAATGAGGGCTTATTCCC
>CAYZQI010000023.1:0-44333 GCA_964480455.1 uncultured Cytophagaceae bacterium | reverse complement strand
ATACCGAACCTAAAATGCAAAAATAAACAATCTTATAGAACCTAACAACCCTGCCTGAGGGGAAGGGGGGGGGATGGGGTGAAAACGGATGAAAAAGCCATACACACTTAACTGTTGGACTGCCGTTATTTTTAAATTACTAAACACTTGATTATCAGCATTTTATTTAATTAATCATTATCAATTATTAATTATCCATTTCTAAGCAGTTCAAATACTGTAATTTCGGCAGGTATTCCTACTCTACCAGGAAATATATCAGAAACACCAAAACCTCTATTGACATACAACTGCTGCTTACCTTTTTGGTACAGCCCTGCCCATTGTGGATAGATGTATTGGATTGGACTCCATTGAAAATCACCAAATTCTACTCCTGCCTGCATACCGTGGGTATGTCCTGCAAACATTGCATTTACACTTGGGCAAAGTGGTCTTACTTTCTCGTCCCAATGGCTTGGGTCATGCGAGAGAAGCAGCTTTGTAGGGAATTGCTCAGTCCCTCTAGAGGCTTTTTCTATATCGCCGAGTTTGGGGTGCGATTTTCTAATGCCCCAGTTATTTACTCCCAAAATGGCAATTTGAGCCTTATCTAGCTCAAGAATACGGTGTTCATCTTGTAGTAAGTCAAAGTTGAGTGCTTTGTGCAAGGCCAACATGTCTTTGAAATTCTTTTGATAAGCCGCTTCAGATTTCCACCTGCCGTAGCCTCCGTAGTCGTGGTTGCCCAATACTGAAAACATACCCAAGGGGGCGTTTAGCTTTTTGAAAATATCAAAAAAAGGCTCAATCTCTGCGGTTCTATAATTGACCATATCTCCAGTAAAAAAAATAAGGTCTGTTTTTTCATTTAAAATTAGCTCAATACCTGCCAACACATCTGCACGCTGCCCATAACTGCCCACATGCACATCAGAAAACTGCCCAATACGCAAGCCATGAAAAGCATCAGGAAGAAACGGTAGGTAAAGTTTGACTTTGCGTACTTCGTAGTGGGCAAGCCCTCTCAAAATTCCAAAACTTAACGTACTAAACGAAACTGCCCCCACAGTCAAGGCGGCTTGAGATAAAAATGCCGCACGACTCAAAGCGGGAGTAGCTGGAGTAATTGATGCTGGAGTAGGTTTTCTTAAAAGCCATAACGACAGCCTTTTAAAATCTTCTAATCCTAAAAAAACAATGAAGACCGACTTCCACGAATAAAACCAAAATAAATAACGTATCAAAAAACTTCGTAGTAGGTAAGGCTCGGCAGGTGCTATAACAAAGAAATTGAGCCAAATAACTAGCAGCATAGACAACGATACCGACCATACACAAAACTTGACCACATAAACAAGTGAGGGATATTTTTTAGAAAAAAGCGTACTAAGTGCCAATAAAAAATAATAGTCGCCCAATAGTACCCAAGCTGCAATAAATAATTGAAAAAACATACTGTATTTTTGATAAGGAGGCTTTACTTGATGACACAAATGTAACAAAAATTCTGCACTTTTTAAAGCCTAAATTTGTCAGATGGTTGGGCTGAAATAATTTGTAAGTGAAGAAAGAAGCAACGGCTACTGCATGATTTCTAAAAAAATCATCAAAAGACCTATTTAGTACGCTATCTAAAAATAAAGGAATTTCTTATCTTTGCGAGGGTTTGCAACTCACCTTAGCGTATTGAAATAGTAATGCTAACAGAAAATAAATCAAAAATCCAAAATCAATAAAATTATGAACTTCCAAGAAATTAATGTAGCCGAATTTAAAGAAAAAATGAAAGCCGATGATGCCGTCATTTTAGATGTACGCACCGAAGCAGAACTGGTAGAAGGAGAAATTCCAGGACACCAAATGATTAATTTTATGAGTGCTGATTTTGCCCAAAAAATTACTGAGCTCGACAAAGACAGAACCTATCTTATTTATTGTAGAAGTGGCAACCGTAGTGGGCGTGCTTGCGAGATGATGGCAGGTATGGGCTTTACAAAACTCTACAATCTTGTGGGAGGTATCCATGCTTGGAATGCTGAGTTAGATTAGTTTTGAAAAGATGGGCTTAGTAGCCTGCTATACTATATTTGGGATTCAAGCTCAAAACTCTGAAGCAGTAGTTAGCCAGAAAAGAATTGTGAAGATAATGAGCAGAGTAACTTTTTAAATAACAAAAAGGCTAGAAAGCTAATTGTCTAGCCTTTTGGATTTTAAAACTATGGATACAAGTTGCTTAGAGCAAAGTAGAGGGGCAGACATACTCCGTCTTAGGCACATCAGTTTTGGCTATTTCGGCAAAGCCCCCACGCACATCTACAAAATCTTCCCAGCCACGCTGTTTGAGCATAGAGGCTGCTATCATGCTACGATAACCCCCGCCACAATGCAAGACAAAAGGCTTGTTTTTGGGGATTTCTTGTAGATGTTGGTTCAACTGATTGAGTGGGATATTGACGGCATCTATGAGGTGTTCTGAGTCGAACTCACTCTTTTTTCTCACATCTATTACAAGAGGTTTTTCCTCGGCAAAGCGAGTAGCAAACTCATCTGCATTGATTCTGCCCACATTATCTACTTGACCGCCGTTGTTTTTCCAAGCCTCAAAGCCTCCTTTTAGGTAGCCCACAGCAAAGTCATAGCCTACACGGGCAAGGCGGATAATGCTTTCTTCTTCGTTTCCATCTTCGGTTATAACGAGTATTTCTTGCTTGATGTCAGGGATTAGCTCACCTACCCACATAGCAAAATTGCTGTCTAAGCCAATGTTGATACTGTTGGGGATAAATCCTTGTGCAAAAGTTTCAGCATCACGAGTATCTAGCAAAAGTGCCTGTGTTTCATTGGCAACTAGCTCAAACTCTTCAGGTGCGAGTGATTTAAGCCCTCTATCCATTACGGTATCTATGCTGTCGTAGCCTTGAATATTCATCAATACATTTTTAGGAAAATAGCTTGGAGGAGCTGTCAGTCCTGTTAAAAGCTCTTTGATGAACTCTTTTTTGGTCATATCAGGCCGAAGGGCATAGTTAGTGCGTTTTTGATTGCCGAGCGTATCAGTGGTTTCTTTACTCATTTTTTTGCCACAAGCACTGCCTGCCCCGTGGTTAGGATAGACTATCAAATCATCATTGAGCGGCATAATTCGATTGCGGAGCGAATCAAATAAATGTGCTGCAAGTTTTTCTTCGGTAAGGTCGGCTATTACGTGTTGAGCCAAATCGGGTCTTCCTACATCACCAATAAAAAGTGTATCTCCAGTAATGATGCCGTGGTCTTCTCCTTTTTCGTTGATGAGTAGGTAGGTAGTACTCTCCATGGTATGTCCTGGAGTATGAATGACCTTGACCATGTAATCGCCCACGTTAAAAATCTGATTGTCTTCGGCTACAATTGCTTCAAAGGCAGGTTTAGCAGTGGGGCCATAGACGATTTTTGCACCTGTTTTTTGGGCAAGGTCTATGTGTCCTGATACAAAATCAGCGTGGAAGTGGGTTTCAAAGACATATTTGATTTTTGCACCATCGCGCTCTGCACGGTTAATGTAGGGTTGAACTTCGCGCAGAGGGTCAAAAATAGCTGCTTCGCCATTGCTTTCTAGGTAATAAGCGGCGTGTGCCAAACAGCCTGTGTAGATTTGTTCTATTTTCATTGTTGTAAGCGTTTAGTTAAATAATTTTTTGCTTTTTAATATTTCAAAGTTAGAACATATTAACAAATTAAAATATGATAATTGTCATTACGGCTATTTTTTGCTGTGTTGCTTTGAAATTTTCATTTTTAGAAATTTTTTCCCAATCGGGGAGGATTTTCGCTTTGTGGCATTTCAAATAGGCGTTTTAGATGTAAAACAAAAAGGTTGAAATGCTTTAAAATGCCGATAAATGGTGATTTTAGGGGGTAAAATGCTTTTCAAGTAGTTTAAATGATGCAAATGTAAGAAATCATATAGCTTGTAAAAATAATTCCTTGCTTTGGGCTTAATAATTGGCGTTATGGCTTGTAACAACCCAAGTAGATTTTACTTTGGGCATCACTTAACAAATGTAAACAAACAACGGTCATGAAACGCATACTTCGAATCATTACTTCTTTTTCTCTTGCTAAGTACTTTTCTTTTCTTTTGGCGTGTTTGGTGGTACTCAATGTAGCTGCACAAGACCCAGCCAACATCAAAAAACAACTCAATGCAAGTAATACCACACAGCAAGCAGACCTTAGGATTCAGCTAGCAAATTTATTGCTTCACAGCCAGCCCAATGAAGCAAAAAAATATGCAGAAGAAGCTGAAAAAATAGCTAAAAAAACAACTCATCAATTTGGAGAGGCAGAAGCACTCAGTACTTTGGGTGTATTGATGGCACAGCACTTTGAACGCCCCGACCTTGCCGCAAAATACCACGAAAAGGCTTTTGAATTATACAAATCACTCAATAAAGCAGGTAAATTGTCAGAAGAAAAAATCAAGACTTTTCTTGTCGAGGTGGCACTGCCTACTTATCAGTACCTACTCAACGACCAAAATACCAACCGCAAGACGCGCAAGGCTTTCAAAAATTATCAAGACCTAGAGCGTGTTTTTACACAATACCTCAAAGACATTGTAGAAGATGCTCAGGAACAACTAGGTAAAACTCAATCCAAACTTTCTACAACGCAGTCTAAACTTTCTACAACACAGTCTGAACTTTCTACCACTAGCTCGCAATTAATTCAAAAAAGCAATACGGAGAAAAAGCTTATTCTGGACAAACTCAAAATATCGGGCAATCTCGAGCAGAAAGAACTAGAAGCACTCGCCTTGGCAGATAGCCTTACTACACGTGAATTGGAAATGAAAGACCAAGCTCTAGTATTGCTCAAAGAAAAAGCACGCGCCGAGCAGCTTGCTATGGAAAAATTACAGCACGAGGCCGAAACTGAAAAACAACAATTGCTCAATTTTACACTCCTGGCAGGGCTTGGGCTAGGCATGCTACTTTTATTGGTGATTGTGTGGAGCTGGTGGACACAGCGTAAAGCGAATACACTACTTATCAAGCAAAAAGAAGAACTATCTATCAAAAATCAGGAAATCAATCTGCAAAAAGAAGAAATAGAAGCTCAACATAACAATATAGAGTACCAAAATGCCATCTTACAGCAGCAAAAAGAAGAAATAGAAACCCAACGCGATAACCTGGCAGGGCTTAACCAAGAAATACGCAAACAGCGTGATGAGTCTAACCAACTGCTGCTAAATGTACTACCTCAGGAAGTAGCCCAAGAACTCAAAGCTACTGGCAAAGCTACTCCCAAGCACTATGATATGGCAACTGTGCTTTTTACTGATTTCAAAGGTTTTACCAAAATTTCAGAGAAACTCACCCCTGAGCAGATTGTACACGAGCTTGACTATTGCTTTTTGAAATTTGATGAAATCATTGAAAAGTATGGTATAGAAAAAATCAAAACCATTGGCGATGCTTATATGTGTGCAGGAGGTATTCCAATAGCTAACCGCACCAATCCTATTGATGTAGTAAAAGCTGGCTTAGAAATGCAAGAATTTATGGAGGAGTTTAAAGCAGAAAAACAAGCCAAAGGAGAGCCTGTTTGGGAATTACGCATAGGCATTCATACAGGGCAACTTGTAGCAGGAGTAGTAGGTAAAAATAAATTTGCTTATGATATCTGGGGCGATACCGTAAACCTTGCAGCACGTATGGAGTCTAGCGGAGAGGTAGGCAAAGTAAATATCTCTGAAACTACTTATGAGTTGGTTAAATCACACTTCCAATGTACACACCGTGGAAAAATAGCCGCCAAAAATAAAGGCGAAATAGATATGTATTTTGTAGAAAAAAAGACCTCATTATTCCAAGGAATTAGAAATTTGAATACCTATTCGCATAGTATAAGCGCTTAGTAGATGATGAAGTCATTAGTTTGTCATCTATTAAATATCAATATTTTATCTAACATCTTATTTCCTTAGGTTGAAACCATTTGACAGAAAGAACAAAGCATAATTAATTTTCAATGTCTTCTACTTTGAGTGCAATTTCTTCCCATTCGTTCTGAGCTTGTTCTAATGCAGTTTTGTTTTTTTCATATTCTTTTTGAAGCATGCTCAGTTTTTCGCTTTGTGCATAAATTTGGGGGTCAGCAAGTTGCCTCTCGAGGTCTTGTTGTTGTTTTTCCATTTGTGTAATGGCATCTTCTTTTTCACTCAATAGTTTCTTAAGATTTTTGAGTTCTTTTTCTTGCTGTTGTGTGATGGGGTCTTTAGTTCTTGATTTTACTTCTTTTTCTTTCTTCGTAGCGGATACTCCTATATTTTTTATACGCTCTTGTTGTTTTTTTTGCCAAAGTTCATACTCTTCATAAGTACCGGGGTATTCTTTGATTTGTTGGTCTTCAATATACCATATTTTATTGGCAACTTGCGAGAGGAAATGCCTGTCATGCGATACTACTACATAAGTACCTGCATATTGCTGAAGGGCTTGTACCAAAATATTGACCGACTGCACATCTAAGTGGTTGGTAGGTTCATCAAGCAATAGGAAGTTTGCCTCAGAAATAAGCACTTTTGCCAGAGCAACCCTTGATTTTTCGCCTCCTGAGAGTACTTTTATTTTTTTGAATACATCATCATTTTGAAATAAAAAGCAGCCCAGCACATTGCGCAGCTCAGTTTCAGACTTACCTGTGCCAGCTTGCATCAGCTCGGCAAGCATATCATTGTTGATGTTGAGCGATTCTAACTGGTGCTGTGCAAAAAACGAAAAGCGTACATTATGCCCTAGTTCGTGGCTGCCTTGGTGAGGTTCTGTGCCCACTAGGATACGAAGCAAAGTGGACTTGCCCTTACCATTGGCACCAATGAGGGCAATTTTATCGCCTCGCATAATGGTTGCCTCAGTTTTGCGGAGTATGTGCAGTGTGCCATAAGATTTATTAATATTTTTGAGCATAAGCACCTGTTTTCCAGAGGGCTGCCCAAAATTAAATTTAAAACTTACTGCGATGGTTTCATCATCTACTTCGTCTATTCTGTCCAATCTGTCCAATGCTTTCACCCTTGATTGTACTTGGCGTGCCTTGGTAGCCTTAGCTCTAAATCGCTCTATGAATCGTTCGGTTTGCTTTATTTTTTGTTGTTGGTTTTCATAGGCAGATTGCTGAATTTCGTTGCGCAATTGTTTTTCTTTTTCATAGAAAGCATAGTTACCTCCGTAGTAATTGAGCTGATAGTTAGCTACTTCCACAATAATCTGTGCGGCATTCTCCATAAACCGTTTGTCGTGAGATACCAAGATGATGGCCCCTTCATAGTTTTGGATGTAGTTTTCTACCCACTGGATAGAGGGCAAATCTAAGTGGTTGGTAGGCTCATCAAGCATGAGCAAAGCAGGCTTTTGAAGGAGAAGTTTAGCAAGCATTACTCGCATACGCCAGCCTCCCGAAAACTCTTTGAGCGGTTTGGAGAGTTCTTCGGTACGAAAGCCCAGCCCCTCGAGCACTTCCTCGGCTTTTGCACCCATAGTGTAGCCTCCGAGTGCTTCAAAGCGTTCTTGGCACGCGCTCAGGTCGTTTACCAAGTCTTCACTGTATTCTTGCTCTAACTTATGTATAATTTCATCAATTCTTACTTGCAAAGCGTTTTGTTCTTCAAAGGCTTCTTGTGCAACTTCCAAAATACTCTTCTCACTTTGGTAAGAAAGCAAATCTTGATTGAGAAAACCAATTGTACAGTCGTTAGAGCATGTGATACTGCCCTTGTCTGGGGTATATTCTCCTACAATGAGCCGAAGCAGCGTAGATTTCCCCGTGCCATTGGCACCTACTAGCCCGATACGGTCTTTGGGTTTGATGTGTAAGTTGGCATTGATGTAAAGCGGGCGACCGCCAAAGTAGAAGTCAAGGTTGTTGATTGCTAACAAAACTCAAATATTTTTATTCAAAATTTTATGCAAAGTTAAGTTAAAATCTACTCATATAAGTAATTTTTGCAATTGATTGTAGGACAGGTAAAAAAATATGCGTAACTTTATAAATAATGGTAGTCTTACCCTAAGTAAGCCTAAAACTTAAATAATCATTAAAACAATTTCTAGAACTCAAAACTGATTGTTTTACTTATTAGTTTAGCAATAAATGAGTAAGGGTTTGTAACGAACCTATCAATTATCTCTTTATTCATTTTAGCTTTGAAAGCAATCAACAATAAAATTAAATATACATCATAACAAATAAGCTATTTCAGATATATTATGTTTACAGGTATCATAGAATCTCTTGGCACAGTAAAAAATCTTCAAAAAACACAAACTAACCTTAACATAGAGGTAGAAAGCACCCTAAGCCCCGACCTTAAAATAGACCAAAGTGTTGCTCACAATGGTATCTGCCTTACGGTAACAGTACTTAATGAAGGGGTAAGCTATACAGTAACTGTTATTGAAGAGACTTTACAAAAAACCAACCTAGCCACACTCAAAATAGGCGACAAAATCAACTTAGAGCGCAGCATGCAAATGAATGGGCGCATAGACGGGCACATAGTACAAGGACATATAGACCAAGTGGCTACTTGTATCAAAAGAGAAGACCAAGAGGGTAGCTGGATATATACCTTCCAATATGACGCTTCGCTCGGTAATGTTACAGTAGAAAAAGGCTCGGTATGTGTCAATGGTGTAAGCCTTACAGTAGTAAACTCGGGTATGGGGCAGTTCTCAGTAGCCATTATTCCTTACACTTACGCACATACTAACTTTCATCAGATTCAGGTAGGAGATATTGTGAATCTCGAGTTTGACGTGATAGGCAAGTATGTTCAAAAAATATTGACACCAATGATGAATAATATTTTAAAATAGTAGAGTTTTGTAGCCCTAAAAGAAAAAACCATGACAAATGTGCCGCTAAGATGTATGGTAGTTGATGATGATGATGTATCGAGAAGTATCATCATACATCATATCAAAAAAAATGAAAATCTTGAGCTAACTCACGTATGCGAAAGTGCCATTGATGCTCACAACATTTTATTAAAAGACAAAGAATTGAATATTCTTTTTTTGGATATTGAGATGCCCGAGATGAATGGCTTAGAACTCGTGCAAATGCTCGGTAATCAGCCTGTCAAAATTATACTGACCACCAGCTGTCAAGATTATGCCGTAGAAGCCTTTGAACACAGTGTGAGTGATTATCTAGTCAAACCTATCTCTTACCCACGTTTTCTTAAAGCTGTCAATAAACTTTCAAACCTTCTTAGTCAAGAAAAAAACAATACTGAAAATAATGCAGATACAGCAGGAAACAATGCTGAGTTCTTGTTTGTACGCTCTAACCACAAAATCGTAAAAATCCAACCCAAAGACATAGCCTACATAGAGGCACTCTCCGACTATATTGTCATTCATACTGAGAAAGAAAGCCATACAGTTCACTCTACCATGAAAGGGATTAATTCAAAATTAGAAGCTTTCAGGAATTTTGTGCGTGTGCACCGTTCTTACATCATCAATGTAGAACACATAGACTCAGTACAAGATGTACAAGTAACCCTGAATGGTAACCCCATACCTATTGGACGTTCTTACAGAGCAGATTTCATGGATAAATTAGATATACTTTGAGGTACATTTCAAGAATGAAAAGCACTTACGAATATGTTGAAAGCATCTTACAGTAAGCAATGGAGAGAAGCAGGGCTAGATGAAGTGGGGCGAGGCTGCTTGGCAGGGCCCGTAACGGCAGCAGCCGTGATTTTACCTACTGATTTTGAACATACCTCGTTGACAGACTCTAAGCAACTTTCTGCCAAAAAACGCAAACGTATTGCGCTCGACATCAAAGAAAAAGCCATTACTTGGGCAATAGCAGAGGCAAGTGTGGCAGAAATAGACCAATTGAACATTGCAAAAGCCAGTATTTTGGCGATGCACCGCGCCCTCGAGCAGTTGTCTATACCCCCAGAACTATTGCTTGTAGATGGCAACCGCTTTACGCCTTATGGGCAGATTCCTTATCATTGTATCATCAAAGGAGATACTTTGTATCATTCTATTGCGGCAGCTTCAGTGATTGCCAAAGTACACCGCGATGAGCTAATGGAAAGTTTGTCGCTAAAATTTCCACAATATGGCTGGGAAAGCAATAAAGGTTATCCCACACGTTTACATAAAGAAGCACTACACCAATATGGACCTACAGAATGGCATCGCAAAACTTTTAAATGGGAAATATAAATCTGCGACCTCTACTATTTTTATGGAGATAGCGCACAAGCAAAGCCCGTTTAAATCCTCGAGAAAATACAAATCTTTATCTACCTCAATAAAATGAATAGATATGCTTAACCAATCTTATTTTGCCTCGCGCGAACAAGCCGAAGCCTACCTGAGCCAACACAAAATTCTGGCTATCATCACTGAATATACTGTTTTCAAACTCGAGGCTGACATCAATGCAGTCGTATTTAGGTGTTTGCAAAACCAATATACTTTTGAGGTACCCTACCAGAAAATTGAAGAAACGCTCCACACCCAACGAAGAGATTTTACAGAGGCATTTTTAGCTACTGTCATCACTTATTGTGCCTTAGAAGCCAATGAACAAGGAAGCATTGCTTATCCTGTCTGTGTATTTGAGCAAATAGATGATTTATTAGACTGGTTTTTGGCTTGGCAGCACTACAGCGAAGAAGAACGTCTTGACTATTTAGCAAAGCTTCCAAATAGCATTGAAGTAGAATAAATAAAACAATGAACGAGTACTCTAGGCTTTCTCAATAGTTGCAGGTGTTGTATCGCTTATTCCATTGGGTGAGGGGTTGGAGTTTGAGTTGCTAAGTATTGGTATTTTGAACTTAATCACCAAGGCGGTATAGTCATCATCAGGATTATTGCCTTTTCCAAAGGCTTTTAGGTCTTGTCTTAAACGCATAGTGATATGGCTAGGGGCGTTATCTGCGTTTTCAGAAAGCACCGCCATTAAGTTTTCATAGCCATACTGTTCACCCTCAGGGTTGCGTGCCTCCAATATTCCATCGGTATAGAGTAAAATAACGTCTTTGTGCTGGTATTTAATTTTGGTAGGCTTCACATAGTCAGAAAAACTTGCATTGCGCATAATCCCTAGCCCCATTCCCTCTCCTTTGATATAAGCAGCGTTTTTGTTGGCAGCTTGATAATAGAGTGTGGGGCAGTGTCCTGCGCGAGCTATTTCTACTGACTGCTGGTGCGGGTCTATTTGCACCACTGTAAGGGTAATGAAAGAATGATGATTCATACAGCTACTGAGGGCTTGGTTAGCATAGAACAAAAAGTCTTGGGTAGAGTAGTTGAGTTGGGCAAGGCTTTGAAAAATACCTTTGAGCTGTGCCATATAAAAAGCTGCATTGATGCCTTTGCCCGATACATCGCCAATGACCAAGATAATTTGACCATCTTTGCGACAAAACACATCATAATAATCGCCTCCTACTTCATAAGCAGATTCAGAGAAAGCATCAATTTCTACACAGTCATCAAATTTTAGCTGGCTAGGCAAGAGGCTTTTTTGCATGCGTTGTGCAATTTTTATTTCTTCTTTGAAGCGTTCGGCCTCAATGGTCTTGCGCAGCAAGCGGTAGTTATCTATGGCTAGGCAAGCCTGCCTTACAAAAGCATTGATGAGTTCTTTTTTTTCTTCGTCAAAATCATCTTTATTTTTTCTCAACAAAGTGAGTATCCCCAGGTTGCGGTCATTGACATTGAGAGGTACTTTAAAAATAGTTTTAAAAGTTTCAACAGGTTTTTTAGGTTTATTTTTTGCTTCTTTATCTTTTGAAAAGGTATTGCTCACTACTTGGTTGAGGCGTTTTCGGCGCGAGTTTTTCTTGATGTAATCAATGGTTTCTAACTTGATATTGTGATTAATGAGTGCAATTTGTTTGCCTGATTCGTCTTTGATTTCAAGCCAAGCCGCATCTGAATTGACAGACTGAATGGCGTTTTCTAGCAAGACCTCATAGACTTGGTACTCTTCCTGGCCATTTTGTAGCGACTCCGTAAGTTTCTGTAAACTAGTTACTTCTTCTAGCTTTTTCTCGAATACGGAGGTTGTAGGAAGGTTGAAAATCACTACCAACAAAGAAAAAATACTGTAAAAAATCACAAAAACAAACATTGCCAACACATAAACGCTGTGCATTAGGTCAGTGCTGAAATAAGGGTGCTTGGAGTGGTTAATTACTGTAAGGAAAAAATAATAAGCAAACACACTAATCAACAAAAGCAGCAAAATGCTGTGCCATTTCTCTCTCGCGCTCAGGTAAGCTACCCACCTAAGATTGACAGAAAGCACCAAGCCCAAGGTAAGTAGCACAAGCAAAGCCAAAGTGAAAGGCAAATGACTCAAATCAAACTCAAAAAAATTGAAAAGCAAACTCACCAAAAGCAAGTATTCAAAAATATTCCAAATCTTGGTAACAGTATCTCCCTTCTGATGGAACACCATGCGCTTCCAATAAAAAAAAGCCTTGGTGAGAAAAGTAGTTGAAATGGCAATGTTGATATGGTACAACACATTGATAATCACCCCAGAAGTAGTGCTTACTGGCTCTACTTCAAGAAAAGATACAATCACTTGTAAGATAATAGAAATAAAAGTGGCTATTAATCCAAATACAAACAAGCTATTGATAAGGTCTAAAAAAACTAGCTCTTTTATTTTTTCTTGGCGTGCGTTGTGGTAAAAAAATACATATAGCAAGAAAAAATTGAGTAAAAGCCCTTTCAAATAAAAATTGACATCAAAAACCTCTGAGTTGCTGTACCCCAAAAAAGCAATCAAGCGGATAACCAACAATAGCATCCAACTTACTAAATTGACATAAACAAAAATGCCCAGTGCACCTCTGGGAGATAATATGCTCATTGATTTACTCATAGATTGGCTCTATAATGCAAAAACTTTTTACTTTTTGCTAAAAAGCGTAATTTAACCAAAACTAATAAAAATTTAAGAACTGTAGAAATTTGTGAAGGTTTTATTTTGATATTACCACAAAAACCCAGCTTCAAACCCTCAGTGCTGTATAATTATAATACTGTATGGCTGTTTACAAATATTTTTGGCTCTCTGACAATTTTTGTGAGGGCGTTCTACAAAAAAATAAACTGAATACGGCTCAGAGAATAAATGCTAGCAGACTGAAAGCCTGCCATTACAGATTCTCACACAATCATATTTTTTTGAATTTTATTAAACCATTTAACCTCGCCCTTGTCTATCATAACAAAAAAACAATGACTATGCAAAACACTTGGCAACATTTGTATTGGCGTGCTGGCTTTGGGGCAAATTGGCAAGATTTGACAAAGGCAAGCACTACTTCTTTGCAGGCAGAAGTAAAACGACTCATCAAACAGGCTCAACAAACACCGCAACCTATCAAGGTTATGGAAGGTACTACCCCCAAGTTTGAACAAGCAAGGGCTATGGACAAAAGCGAACGCCAGAAAATCATCAAAGAGTTACGAAAAAATGTTTTTTTGCTCAACCTTGCTTGGATAAAAGAAATGGCACAAACCAATAACCTCCTGCTAGAAAAAATGACCCTCTTTTGGCATGGGCATTTTGCTTGTAAACAACGAAATGTCTATCACGCACAAATCCACCTACACACACTCCGTAGCCACGCCTTAGGTAGTTTCCGAAAATTGCTACACGCCATAGCCAAAGACCCCGCCATGATTAATTTTTTGAACAATCAGCAAAATAAAAAAAATAGCCCCAACGAAAACTTTGCCCGGGAAGTCATGGAGCTTTTTAGCCTAGGTAGAGGAAATTATACTGAGCAAGACATTAAGGAAGCTGCCCGTGCTTTTACAGGCTGGGGCGTAAATGGTGATGAGTTTATGTTCAGAAGAATCTTTCACGACTTCGGCTCAAAAACCTTTTTCGGAAAAAAAGGTAATTTCTCAGGCGAAGAAATCATTGACATAATTCTGGCAAAAAAGGAAACCGCACAATTTATTACCCAAAAAATCTATCATTTCTTTGTAAGCGAACACTTACCGCCCGCACGCCTGAGTGAACTCTCCGATATTTTTTACCAAACTGACTACGACATAGCCGCCCTCATGGAAAAAATCTTTACTGCCGATTGGTTTTATGAGGAGGTAAACCAAGGAAACCGCATCAAAGCACCCGTAGAGCTAATTGCAGGCATGATGCGACAGCTTGACCTAAGATTTGGCAATGAAAAAGCCTTGATTTTTATTCAAAAAGTACTAGGGCAGATGCTCTTTGACCCACCTAATGTAGCAGGCTGGAAAGGCGGACAGGCTTGGATTGACAGCTCTACGCTGATGTTTAGACTTCGTTTGCCTGAAATTATCCTGAAAGCAGCCGAAATAGGCATTGATGACAAAGAAGATGATGATGTACAGAATGAAAATCTAAGAGCAAATCTCAAAAATATCACTGCCTCTATCAATTGGGAAAGTCTTCAAAAAAATATCAAAACCAAAGATACCACCGATAGCTACACTTTTATAGAGGGCTTTCTACTTCAGAAAAAACCTAAAATAAATCGCAATGAAGTTATCAATCATTTAAAAGCAGACGACAAACTGGAGCAAATTCAAAAAATTACGACTTGGTTGCTTTCTATGCCCGAGTATCAGCTTTGCTGAGACCCCCTAACCACCGAAGAGAGAACTTAAATTTGAAAAACAAAATTCTATGAAAAGAAGAGATTTTTTAAGAAATTCAAGCCTTGCCACCATTGGCACACTCTGGATTCCTAGCTTTGTTAAAGCACTTGAGCAAAGCAAAGCATTGCTTGGCAATAATGGCAATCAATCGTTGGTCATCATTCAGCTAGGCGGAGGCAATGATGGGCTAAATACATTTGTGCCTCATCAAAACGATATTTACTACCGTGAAAGACCACGTTTGGCTGTGCCTGCCAATTCAGTCTTGAAACTCAATGACGAACTAGGGCTAAACCCCGTAATGCAGGGCTTGAAAGAAATCTATGACCAAGGCTGGCTTACTCTCATCAACAATGTAGGCTATCCTAATCCTGATAGGTCGCACTTCCGGTCTATGGATATTTGGCATAGTGCCTCAGATGCCGACCAGTATCTTTCTACAGGCTGGATAGGCAGGTACTTAGATGCGGCTTGTGTGGGTACTTGCGCCAAGGCCCATACCGCTCTCGAGGTAGATGATAGCCTTAGCCTAGCTCTTAAAGGGGAAAATATCAAAGGTTTGGCACTCAAAGATGCCCAAAAACTTTATAAAACAACACAATCTAAACACATTCAGTACTTGGCGCAACAAGTACACCTCCACGAACACGAAGAAACGCCTGCTGCGTATCTCTACAAAACGCTTTCAGAAACTACTTCTTCGGCAGCTTATATCCGTGAAAAGGTCAAAACCATAGAAAGCAAAACAGCTTATCCACAAAATGACTTTGGAAGAAGGCTCAAAACCATTGCTGAGTTCATTCAATCGGGGCTAGAAACCAAAATTTATTATGCTTCGCTGACAGGTTTTGACACCCATGTCAATCAGAAAATAGCACACGAACGCTTGCTACAAACTTATGCCGAAGCAATGAAAGCCTTTGTAAGCGACCTCAAAAAGAACAATCAATTAGAAAATACACTGGTGATGACTTTCTCGGAGTTTGGTAGAAGGGTAAAGCAAAATGCTAGCAACGGCACCGACCACGGCACTGCCAACAATGTGTGGCTGATAGGAGGTAAACTCAAAAAGGCAGGAGTATTTAATGCTGCCCCAAATCTGAGTGAATTAGAGGACGGTGATTTGAAATTCACAACTGATTTTAGAAGTATCTATGCCACTCTGCTCAAAAAACACCTCCAAGCTGATGACCAAAAAATAATAGGAAAAAAGTTTGAGATGCTAGATTTTATCTGAAAAAGAGAAGGCTTTGCAAGTGCAAAGCCTTTGTTTTGGCTTGACTAAGTAAAATGTAAATAACAACTTTGGTTATCTCTACTTATGAAGTTGCTGATAATGGAAAATTAGAAAATCACATTTCACAACTCATTATTTACACTTTCCTAAGAGTGTTTTACGAACGAAATAAAGTTGGGCTTATCTAGCTTGCGTGAGATACGAAAAGCAGCATTAACCAAACCCACGTGGCTGTAAGTCTGCGGAAAATTACCCCACTGACTGCCTGTTTTGGCATTTACATCTTCGCTCAGAAGGTCAAGGTGGTTACTGTATCTGATAAGGTTTTGAAATTCTACGATTGCCTCATCAAGCCTACCCACACAAGCCAAGGCTTCTACATACCAAAAAGCACAGATAAAGAACGTTGATTCAGGCTCACCAAAATCATCGGCATGTTTGTAGCGGTAAAAAAGCCCGTTTTTAGCTTTTAGCTCACTTTCAAGCACTTCTAAGTGCTTTTTGGCTCTTTCAGACTCAGGGTCAAGGTAGTTCATCGTGATAAGCTGCAGCGTGCTGGCATCTAGGTTGCTAGTACCAATAGCTTGTGTATAGACACCCCGTTCGGTATCATAGGTCGCTTCTATTTTTTGGGCTGATTGTTCTATGAGGCGTGTGGCCATTTCAATCATCTTTTCATCTCTAAAAAACTTACCAATTCGGAGTGCAGCGTTGCTTCCTGCCCAGTGAAAAAGATAAGTATAAGTATGAAATTGTGCAAAGTGCCTAAATTCCCAAAGCCCTGCATCGGGTTCTTCCATGGTTTCTTCTATTTTTCTCAATAGCCTAAAAATCAGCCGTTCAGAGTCTGTTCTTTCTTTGTAGGTGAAGCGGTTATCTGCATACAAAGGTAACAGCGACACCAAGATTTGCCCATAGACATCATTCTGAATGTGCTCATAGGCTTGATTGCCAAGCCTTACGGGGCGATTATTATCTAAGTAGCCCTCTAGGTCTAGAATTTCTTCTATGATTTTGCTCTCACCGCTGATGGTGTAGAGTGGCTGTAGGCGTTCTTCATCTTTCATAGAGATATTGGCAATGTACTGAAAATACATCTCAAGCTCCTCAAAGTGCCCAATGTGATTAAAAGCCCGCAGTGTATAGTAAGTATCGCGCATCCAGCAATAGCGGTAGTCCCAATTGCGCCCACTTTGAGGGGCTTCTGGGAGGCTCATCGTGGCTGAGGCAATGATTGCGCCTGTGTCTTCGTATTGGTGTATTTTTAGAGTAAGTGCCGAGCGAATTACTTGCTGTTGGTAAAAATCGCTGATACTAGTACTTTTTACCCACCTGCGCCAGTATTTGGTGGTATTGATTAAGAAATCTTCGCAAGTACGCTCTATGGGTGCCTCGAGCGGCGCACCATAGGTAAGCACTAGGTACTTGGGGTCATGCAAAAAGAAAGATTGTCCGTCTTCTAAATAACTCAAAGATACATTGGTGGTGAGGCGCATAATTTTTTCAAGCCCTTGAAACTCAATGTGATTACTTCCTCTATGGCTATGCGGCATAAAGTTGCCATAATTGCCTACGGGTTGGCAACTTACTTTGATGCGAGGGTTTCCTGAAATGCGCTCTACTTTGCGAATAAGCATGAGCGGGCGGTAGTAGCGGTCGTGTTGAAAAAAGCGTGGTGCAAAATCAGTAATTTTATAAACCCCTTCGGGCGAGCTTACCTCTGTGCAAAGTAGGTTGGTGTTTTCTACATAGTATTGACGTGTGCTAAAATCAGTGCCTTCGTGGGGGAGGATTGTGAAATTTCCTCCTTTTTTTGAGTCAAGCATACTACCAAATACAAAAGTACTATCAAAGCGAGGCCAGCACAGCCAAGCAATGTTGGTATCTGTGCCAATATGTGCTAAAAAGGCACAATTTCCAACAAGCCCATAGGGATAAGTGTGTTTTTCCATAAAAAAAGTGTTTTTATCTATCTTGAGTATTGATTTTTATTGAGGCCTCTCAAAGATACATAAAATTTGAAAAGAATGAATGCTTCTTTTATCAATTCGCCTACCTTCGGAGTGATTTACGGCACTTGCGCTCTGATTGCTGTTGAATTTTTGCTGCTTTGGTAAGTCTTCGATTTCCTCTTCGGCTTCGAGTACGTACCTGATTTACTTCAGCTCCCTCCGCAGAGAGTTTTTGAGCTGCCTTAGGCACTTGGGCTTTATCTTTACGAGTGATTTTCCTGTTTTTTTATCGGCTTTACTTTGCTTTTTTCTGCTTTTTTATTGAGCTTGCTGCATCTTTTTCTTCTTCTATGTGTAGTTTTTGACTTCCTTTCATAGATTGCTGGGCATAGCTAGGCGAACTTAAAGATAAGAACAAACACAGTCCGATAAAAAAAGGGAGCTTAAAACGATATGACCGCCAAATCTAGATTTACTCGATACTTACAGCGTGTAATTCAACAAAATTAAGAAAGATTTTATCATTTAAAAAATCGTGAGAGGTATTTAAAAAATAATTATAGCACATTTAAGCCTTTTGAATGGTTTTTAGGGGGTGCAAGTTAAATTTCCCCTTTTAGCTACTTCACCCCTTACCTCTCTTCAAGAGAGGGCATAAGGAAGTCAATTTGACTTACACTCGTCATATTGTCTAAGTAAGTAATTTTGCTAGGCAGCTTTGCTTTGTTTTGCCTCTCTGGCACGTCTGTAGAGTTTTACGGCTACCATTAGTGTAAGCCCAAAAAGCACTAGCCCTACCAAGCCCCAAATCCAGTCGGTAGCACTCTTCAGTACTACCACGAAAACAATGCCCACTAAAAACAAAGTAGCTACTTCGTTCCACATACGTAGCTGAAAAGAATTCCAACGGAATATACGGTCTTTGAGTTGAAAAAGGATACGCTGACAGAAAAAATGATATACCAATAAGCCTAGCACAAAACCAATTTTGACCCACATCCAAGGCTGACGTAAATAGCTGGGATAGAGTGTGAGCATCAACACGCCACTCAGCACTGTAAGCACCATAGCAGGAGTAGTGATGATTTGCCAGAGCTTCTTCTCCATCAAAATAAATTGTGTTTGCAGAATTTCACGCTCACTTTCGGGGCGTTCCTCTGCTTCTGTATGATAGATGAATAGCCGAACAATATAGAAAAGCCCAGCAAACCAACTTACTACAAAGATGATATGAATAGATTTGATATATAATAAAGCCATTTTTTGGTTTCTTTAAAAGATGTTACAATCATCTTGTTTTGCGCTATGAACTGATACAAGACAACAAAAAGTAGTACAAAAAACCACAGTTCACTTTTCTACTTTTCAAAAGTAAAATAAATCAATTAGTTTTACAGTATGAAACTACTCCGTAACTAAGAAAGTTTATGCACAATCTTACAAAACACTTTTTAAAGTTTCAGACTACATTTAATTTTATTTAATATTTGGATTCTAAAAAATGAAAAAATCAGAAATCAACATAGAAGTAATGCTAGACGACCAGAACATACCTGATGGTATCAAGTGGAGTGCCACAGACATTACCCCCGCTGGCAACGAAGAAGTGAAAGCCATGTCTTTGGCTTTTTGGGACGGAAGCGAGCAGGGTACACTCAAGATGGATTTGTGGGTCAAAGACATGGAAGTACCTGAAATGAAACGTTTTATCATCGAGATTATGTCGGGCTTGGCAAATACCGCCCGCAATGCCACCTCAGATGAAATCATGGGCATGGACATTGAGAACCTCTGCGACATGCTCGCCAAAAGGCTAGAACAAGAACTTAAAATGGGCTAATAAATTGTAAATTGTTGAATTGTTGAAAATCATATAAAATACTTGAAAAAAATACTCGGCATTATTCCCGCACGCTACGACTCGCAACGGCTCAAAGGCAAGGTCTTGATGGATATAGGTGGTAAAAGCATGGTGCAGCGTGTCTATGAACAGGCAAGTAAGTCTGCATTACTGGATAAAGTACTAATAGCCACCGACCACGTACAAGTATTTGAACACGTCAAAGATTTCGGAGGTGAAGTAATGCTTACCTCTTCACAGCACCAAACAGGCACTGACCGCTGCGCTGAGGTAGCACAAAAACTGGGAGCAGAATATGGCATTGTGATTAATATTCAGGGAGATGAGCCTTTTATTAACCCTGAGCAAATCAACGAAGTAGCAAGACTTTTTGATGAGGAAGGTACACAAATTGCAACTCTTGCCAAAAAGATTACTACTTATGAGGAGCTAATAGACGAAAAAGAGGCCAAAGTAGCACTCAATACTCGCTCAGAAGCAGTATTTATGAGCCGTAGCCCTATTCCATACCTGCGTGGAGTGGCAATGAGCAACTGGATACAGCACTTTGACTACTACAAGCACATTGGTATTTATGGCTTTAAAGCTGACATCTTGGCAAATATCTCCAAGATTCCTTCTTCTCCTCTTGAGCAGGCAGAAGGACTGGAGCAGCTCCGATGGATGGCATATTATCGCATCAAAGTAGGCATTACCAGCTTTGAAACCCTTGCCATAGATACCGAAGCCGACCTACGCCTTGCAGAGAAATACCTAAAAAACAGCAAAAAATAAAAGTAAAACCTGCCTTGATGTCGTTCTTCATGGTAGGCTTTATAATTAGACCTCAAAATATGTTATTTTTGATTTTGCTATTTTCTTTTGTCATACTGACAGATGCACTCAGTGCACAGCATTTTGAAGTAATGCGCGAGGCAGCAATTCCAGCTTATACCTGTGTATCGCAAGACCGCAAAGGCAATGTGTTTTTAGGCAATGCAGATGGAGTAGTCAGGCGGCTTGATTCACTCGGAAAAGAAGACCTTGTATTTGCACCGCCGCAAGTAGCAGAGGTGAGCCAACTAGAAGCACAAGCAGGATTACGCATTTTTGTTTTCTACCGAGAACCCCAGTGCTACACCTTTCTGAATAGATTTCTGACCGAAAAAAGCCAATATTGCCTCAATACGCCCGAGATTGGTTTCGTGCAGGCAATGGCTCTAGGAGCAGATAATAACTTCTGGATTTTTGATAACTCTCGCTTTACACTCAAAAAATATAACCCCCAAGCTGATGTGCTCATGCTAGATACCCCCCTAGACCTCGTGCTTGACCCTAGCGACTATGCCATTTCGCAAATGCGCGAATACCAAAATAGGCTTTACCTTCTCAATGAAAAAAAAGAAATATTGGTATTTGATAACTTAGGCAACTACCAGCAAACCTTAGGTGCAA
Organism: uncultured Cytophagaceae bacterium; assembly: GCA_964480455.1. GTDB lineage: Bacteria > Bacteroidota > Bacteroidia > Cytophagales > Microscillaceae > JAABSX01. The sequence goes on along the minus strand of CAYZQI010000023.1, from coordinate 23,171 downwards.
AAGACTGGCAATTTTTTAATTTTTTTAAGGAGAAAATCTTTACAATTGTAAACAATCAACTGATAATCAAAGATTTGTATAAAAATCAAGAGCAGAGCATCGGGCTACCTAAAGGGCAAAACTGGCAGTTTGTACTTGCCCTAAAAGAAGATGAATGGATAGGATTTACCAAAGAGAAAATGTACTGGCTCAAATGGGTAGAGTAGGGGATTTCAAATAGTAAGGGAATACTGAGACTCCTCTGGCACAAGCATGAGCGAAGCGATGCTTGTGCCATTCATTTCCGAAAGCGTCCGCTTTCCACCGAAGGCGAAGGACTTTGAATTACTAAATTACCAAAAAAATAAAATCTCCCTCAATTCACATCTTACACAAACTCACCAATATACCAACTCTTACACTTTCGGTGAGAAGCGTCCACTTCTAGTAATTGCTAGTCCAAGCATGAGCGAAGCAGTGCTTGGACTAGGTGGGGTAAAAGGTAAAAAAAAACTTGATAATTTTAGTTCATAAGTCATTGATAGTGAGTGAACTAGCAACTCGTAATTTACTAATACGCCATCAACTGTATTATCTTTTCTTTCATTCTTTCTTTAGGCATGAAGTTCTGCTCTAGGGCTGGTGTAAAAGGAATGGGCGTATCCAAACCGCCCTCACGCATCACGGGTGCATCTAGCAGGGTGAAGCAATGCTCCGCAATCCAAGCGGCAATTTCTGCCCCGATTCCTCCCGTAAGGCAATCTTCGTGGGCTACCAGTACTTTTCCTGTTTTGGCTACACTTTGTTGTACTGCTTCTTTGTCCCAAGGCAGCAGGCTACAAAGGTCAAGCACTTCTATTTTGCCTTGCCATTGCATTTCTTGAACAAGCTGCAAAGCCCAATGCACCCCCATACCATAAGTAATGATGGATACTTCTTCTCCCTCCTCAGCAATGCGTGCCTTGCCGATAGGCAAAGTATAGTATTCCTCTGGAATTTCCTCTACTAATGAGCGATACAAAAATTTATGCTCAAAGTACAGCACAGGATTAGGGTCTTCTAAGGCCGCAGTGAGCAAGCCTTTGGCATAGTAAGGCGTAGAAGGATAAACTATTTTCAAGCCTGGGGTGTGAAAAAACCACGCTTCATTGGATTGAGAGTGAAAAGGACCTGCTGCTACGCCCCCACCTGCGGGCATTCTAATCACTACATCAGCATTTTGCCCCCATCTGTAATGCGATTTGGCAAGGTTGTTTATGATTTGATTGAAGCCACATGTTACAAAATCGGCAAATTGCATTTCTACCATGGCTTTCATTCCTTTAATAGAAAGCCCCAGCCCTGCCCCTACAATGGCAGACTCACAAAGGGGTGTATTTCTGACACGCTCACGCCCAAAATCTTTTACAAATCCCTCTGTAATCTTAAAAACACCTCCATATTCTGCTATGTCTTGCCCCATCAGTACCAACTCAGGAAATCGCTCCATGCTTTGCCTAAGTCCTTCTGCTATGGCATCTATGTAGCGTTTATTGCTTTTTTGTGTTGTTGTGGGCGAGGTAAGCACAGGCTCAAAGGGCGCATAGACATCATTCAATTCTTGTGCTGTATCTGCTACAGTTAAAGGCGCATCAAAAGCATCAAAAACTGCCTTATTGATTTCTTCACGGTATGCCTCCTTAAAACTGCCAAGCATTTTCTCAGTTATAATGTTATGTTGCATCAGGTAGCTTTCATAATTGCCTACAGGGTCACGCATTGCCCATTCGTCAAGCAAGTGTGGAGGAACATATTTTGTACCTGAGGCTTCTTCGTGTCCCCTCATACGGAAAGTCATGGCTTCTATCAAAATGGGGCGCGGGTCGTAGCGGATTTGGTCTGCATAATGATTAATGGTATTATACACCTCTAGCACATTGTTGCCATCTATCCTGACGGCTTCTATGCCATAGCCTATGCCTTTGTCGACGAGTTGCTTACATCTAAATTGCTCTTGATTGGGGGTGGAGAGTCCGTAGCCATTGTTTTCAATCACAAAAATCACAGGCAATTGCCAGACAGCCGCTACATTGAGTGCCTCGTGAAACTCACCTTGGCTTGTAGCACCATCACCCGTAAATGCCAAGGTTACTTTGTTTTTTCTTTGGATAACATCGGCAAGTGCTACGCCGTCAGCAAGCGATAACTGTGGACCTAGGTGAGAAATCATACCTACAATATGATGTGCTTTTGTACCAAAGTGAAAAGACCTATCACGCCCTTTGGTAAATCCATCAGGTTTCCCTTGGAATTGTGCAAATAAATTCATCAATGGAACATTTCTACTCGTAAATACACCCAAGTTGCGGTGCATCGGGAAGATGTATTCATCGGCTTCTAGGGCGAGGGTAGCCCCTACGGCAATTGCCTCTTGCCCAATACCCGAAAACCACTTGCTGATTTTACCTTGCCTGAGGAGAATCAACATTTTCTCTTCAATCAGTCGGGGCTTTAGTAAGGCTTTATAAATGTAAATTAACTGTTCATCTGTGTAGTGTTTTCTTTGAAAGGTAATCATTTTGTATTGGTTCGGTTTTTTGGTGTAAATCTAAGATAAAAAAACAATAAAATTTCACTACAAAAAAGCCTTTGAAACTTTTGTTTCAAAGGCTTTGATTATCAAATTTTAAGATGCTGCTAACGCATTATGGATAGCGTAAATTTGGCAATGTAGAGTAGTTCAACACATTGATGGGTGTAAAAGTAGAGCCATATTTTGTGTTGATTACTTTGATGAACTCATTGGCTATCAGGGCATTGCCTGCGGGGGTAAGGTGTACGCCGTCTAAGCCATTGATGCCCCCAGTGATAAAGGCCGTAGTGTAAGTAACCCCTGCAAAAGTAGCCCCTGTACTTGCCCAATCATTGAAGATGGCAAAAGCATCAGCCAATGCCAAATCGCGCGCAGTTGCCTCGGCAGCGATGAGTGCATTAAAAGAAGCAATGGTATTTCTTACCGCAGTGGCTTCATCACTATCCAAGACAAATTGGGTAGTGATAGGATTAGCAGGACTTAGACCATAAGGACCCACTCCAGTACCAAAGGTTGTACTTCCAATGTTGGCATAGTTAGACTGCCCCGTAATCAGTAAGAAATCGCCTGCATCCATCGCGCGGGTGCCAGCCCCAGTTTGGATATATAGTTCTGTGATAGTCCATTCTGCAATGGGAGCTCCTCCATTTACTGGTGATAAAATAGCATTTTCTGTAATGGTATTAAAAAAAGCAATTTTTGTAACATCAGGAATGTTGGCAATTACTCCTTTAGCACCCCCAGCAGTGAGTACATCTAGTAGTGCATCAAGGTTGGTTTCAAAAGTAGCAGCATCAGTAGAAGGAATCAAGCCTCCCGAAGCAGCCGTAAAGAGTACATCATTGTTGCCTAGCCATACACTAAAAAAGGTAGCCCCTGCAGCTTGCTGTGTAACGTATTGAAGATAGTTAGATAAGTTGGCAGGACTTTCATCAGCTAATAATCGCTCAAAGAAGGGATTAAAACCTGTGGTATTTTCTAAGCCAAGCCCAGGGTCATCTATTTGTGCCATAGAAAGCCCTGGTACGCCCAAATTATTGTTTGCACCTGTAAATTGCGTAAATACAGGGGTGTTATCACCATCAGCGGGATTGTTATTGCCTGTATAGGGCAGGGCAGTATCTACAAAACGTAAGATACCTAAATTGGTGGTAACAGGTTCAAGGTTAGGTATGCTTGAGGGCAGACCTACTAAACGCAGATAACCTGAACCATTTGCCTCTGCTTCGCTAAACAAAGGCTGAATAAAGACACCTCCACCTGCACGGGCAAACTCCTGTGAAAGCAAATTAGGATACGATACTAACTGCCCAGCACGGTATAGCCCATTGTCGGCAAAGCCTGCTGTGAGTGAATTGCCAATGGCAACATACTTTGTAAAGTCTGCCGTTCCTGCACTTGGTACAGTAGGCACTGGGGGTGAGGTAATTGTAGGCGTTGGGTCTGGCTCAATGTTACAAGCCGTAAAGCTCACAAAGAGCAAAGCTATTAGCCATAATTTTATATTTTTCATATTTTTATTTGATTTTCTTTAGAGTTAAAAAATTAAAATTGACTAGCGTAAAAACTCATCAAAGGTGATGGAGAGGTAATACAATGAACCAAGCCAAGGGCCTCCAAAGTTGGTGTAATAATCTTTACCCAATAAGTTATTGGCACCCACTTTAAAGATTGATTTAATGGATTTTACTTTGTAAGATACTTGTGCGTCTAGCAGCCCAAAAGCAGGTACGGGCCCGTGTGCAAAAGAAGACTCCCAAGTAAAGGCTTGCTGCCAACGATAAGAAATATCAAAACCTACGTTTTTGACTACCTCACGGTTAGAAAGCCCAATGTTGAACTTGTTTTCAGGGGTATTGAACTGAATCTCCTGCTCGCTGCCTGCGGGTAGGTCAGCATTGAAAGTAACCCAGTCATAGTTGCCTATCAGGTTAAAGCCTTCGGGCAGCCTGACCGTAAAGCCTACGCCTACACCCATAGAAGTAACTACTTCTGAGGCATTTACATAAGGACGGAAAGCAGTAAAGGCTGGGAAAAAACCTGCATTGGTAGTAACCGCCTCTTGTGAGAATACCGTCTGACCAGTGATAAAATCTTCGTAGCTTACATAATAGTAATTTATATCAAGCAATAATTTTTTACCAATAATGCCTTTGTAACCAATCTCAAAAGCACTCAGTCTTTCAGGGCTAAGGTAAGGCAGATTCACAGTTTGCAGGTCGGCTGGATTGCCACTCTGACGGAAAGCCAATACTGACGCAGCAGAATAAGCACCGCCTTCATGAATACCAAAAGGCTCGGCATTAGAACGTGTGCTACCTAGCAAGTTGCCCGCAGAGCTTGGAAAGAAAATAAATTGTGCTTGTGTATCAGGGTTACGGAAACCTGTCTGGAACGAAGTACGGAAGTTGTGCTGACGGTCTGAACCTGCCGAAAACACTGCTGAAACACGGGGTGTAACTTGTCCATCAAAGTTTTCATTCTTATCAAAACGTAGTGAACCCGTTAGTTTCAAACGGTCATTAATGAATGATTTGGCTACTTGTCCATAAAAGCCAAACTCATCAATGGTGATGCGCTCGAATTCTGAACCACCTTGGTTTTCTAAGAAGATAGTACCATTAGAAAACAAGTCATAACGACGTACATTACCTCCTACTTGTAGCTCTACAACATCAGTTACATCTGCAAAATTATAATTGAATTCTGCATGGTAGAGACGTGAATTATCATCAAAACCAGCACCCGCAGGTGTACGATTGAATAAGTCGTTTCTCACACTTTCTAGTAAGGTATTGAAATTTTCTGTACCAGGCTGAAGCACATTACGCATGGCTTGAGTAGCACCTGTACGGGCAGTTTCGATGTCTGCACCTGTGGCAAGTCCCGTAAGGAGTGCTGTGGTATAAACGCCCACATAATCATTGGCAGTACGCACATTCATAAATGTACCTAGGGCAGTCATGTTATAAGAATCTCCATCACTTGTTTGAGAGGCATAGGCACGCACAAAAAAGTTTTTGCCTTTGAGTTCTAGCTTATTGAATTGTATGCTAAAATCTCGTAGGGCATAACGTTCGCTGCCTTGATACACTGAAGAGCCAGTGCCATAACGGTAGTTGTAAATCAACTCAAGGTTGTCGTTGATGCGGTAGTGCAAGCCAATATCTGTCTTGATGCTTCGTGCATTGTTGTTATCTAGTAAATCTTCCTCACGGAAACCCACCGTAGGTAGTGGTCCTGCTTGCTGCAAAGCGTTGGCAATGATGCCTTGCGCTCCTGCACCCAATGCTACGCCAAGCTCAGAATTTGCAAAATCAGGATTGGTTACAAAGCTATTGGCAACGGCAAGGGCTGTGGCAGGATCGGTAAAATCCACCAAGCTAAACTCATCACCATACAAGTTAAGACCATCAAAAGCGGGGTCATTGGGATTGTTAGGGTTGTCGTTGCGCCCGAGTGTTACACGGTTGGTGCGGAAAGTATTGTAGCGGTTGGCGCGCCAATCTTCGGCATAGAGGGCAGAGAAATTGACTTTGAAGGCAAATCGGTTGTTGAATGCCTTGGCATAGCGGAGCGAAATACCAGAGTAAGGATTAGTGCCGTGGGCTACGCCGCCATCTTCTGATTTGTCGGAGCTAGTAACCCCTATTTTTACATTGGCACTCAAGCCTTGGTAGTCGAAGGGGCTTTTGCTGTTCATAAACAAAATACCGTTGAAGGCATTAGGGCCGTAGAGGGCAGAAGCCGCACCAGGTACAAGTTCTACACTTTCTACATCAAGCTCTGAGATACCCACAATGTTGCCCGTAGGGAAGTTGAGCAGCGGAGCGGAGTTGTCCATACCATCAATCAACTGCACAAAACGTGTGTTAGCAATGGTGGCAAAGCCACGTGTATTGATGGAGGTAAAAGTCAAACTACCACTTTGCGCACTTACGCCTTTGAGCTTGGCAATGCCATCATAAAAATCGGCAGAGGGCGTTTGGCGAATGGCGATAATGTCCATTTTCTCTACCGTTACGGGAGAGCGCATAATACTTTCTTCTACTCTTGAAGCAGAAACCACCACTTCCTGTCCTAGCAAGTTAGATTCTTCTAACTTCACCTCGAGGTTGCTTTGGCTACCACTGATTTCGAGTTCTTGGCTTACATAACCCACACTTGAAAAAATAAGCGTGAAGGGGGCAGCAGCAGAAGTACTTAGGTTGAACGCACCCTTGGTATCAGTAACCGTACCTGTTACTGTGCCTTTTATAGCAATATTAGCTCCTATGAGCGGCTCGCCTTGCATATCAAGCACTTTGCCACTAATGGTAGTTTGGGCGAAAGCTATTTGCCATAAGCCCAAAAAACTCAGTAAAAAAATAGTTAAAAATTGTTTCATTGAAAATAAATTTATGGGTTATAATTTATCAATTTATTCACAAAAATATAGATTATATCAAGACTGTTATCATTTTGTCATTTTTTTTAGGTATTTTTTTTAGAATTTTGCTCCGTAGTAGGCAGAATGTTTGTTTTCAAGCATTTTAAAAGCTAGTAGCAGTATATTTTGAAGAAGTATTTACTGCTGTAATTTATTATTTGAGCGTAAGCTTCAACAAATAGCAAGTAAAAAATATACTTCTTGTTCAAATACCTTCTGAAAATTAGCTTAATGTAAGTAGAATATGCTAAAATTTGTTATTTTTGGGTTTGCAATCATCATTATAAAGTTTTAGACGCACAATCCAGATGCCCAAAAAGATGCACTATTATTTAATTGTATTTTTACTTGTCTTACTTAGCACCTCAGGCTTTGCACAAAATACGGTGCAAGATTCGCTTGTCTTGTTGCCATCTTTTAGGGCAGAGGCAAATCAAAAAGTATTGAAAATAGACAATTCAAAACTGGTTTTTTGGCAAGATAACAATGGATTAAGGACTATAGAAACAGTAAGTCGTCCTTCATTCAGACAGTTTTTCCAACCATTAAAAACCAGTGAAGCACTTAAGCCTTTTCAAGTCTATTGGATTGCCTTTATCCTTAGCAATGAAGCAACGATTGATACGCAATGGATTCTGAGCCTTGGTAAGCTGACCAATGCAGAGGTCTATCTTCCAGATTCGGAAGGCAAAATGACACAAAAACAAGCAGGACAATTTGTCAATACTGCTCAAAAAGATGTAAAAACGGGTAGGTTCAACTATGTCAATATTTTTTTACCTGCTAAGGGCGAACGCACTGTTTTTGTGAGGTTTCAGAATCAGGTAAATTTTACGCCCGACCCCAAGCTACAACTCATCAACAAAAATGAATGGCAAGACAAAAACATACAAGAAAATCTTATTCAAGGTTTTTTTCACGGCTTGCTAGGTATGATGTTTTTGTATAATTTTTTACTTTTCTTGAGGGTGGGTGACAGGGCTTATTTTTTCTATTTAACTTATTTATTGGCTACCTCGGTCTATTTGCTCAATTTTCACGGCTATTGGGGTGAGTTTGTGATGGGTAATTTTGCTGTTTTCAACTACCTTTATATGCCTTTCACAGGCTATTTGGCTTTTGTATTTTACCTTCAATTTATGCGCGATTATCTCCGTAGCAAGACCGCTATGCCTTATTGGGACGTATGGATTCGGTTTTTGATGGGCTTTTTTATTGTGATGATGGGTGTGATGCTGGTATTGGCTACTTTCGATTATCAGTTTTATATGAAAGGTGAGAAGTATGTAAATGCTGGCATTATGGGCGTATTGCTGATGGTGATTTTGTTCATTCTGTTTCAGAACAATGCCCTCTCTCGCTACTTTGTTCTTGGCACAATTTGTATGCTTCTGGGCACTATGGTGCTTTTGTTAGGCTCTTCCAGTGTCTATAAAATTGCCAACAATGTATGGTGGTATCAATTAGGCATTGTATTGGAACTAGGGCTTTTTTCGCTAGGTTTGAGTGAGCGTTACAAAATTTCTGAAAAAGAAGTACAAGAAGCCAAAAAAGCACTCATCGCACAACTCCAAGAAAACCAACGCCTGCAAGCCGAGGCAAACCAAGAACTAGAACACAAAGTAAAAGAACGCACTCAAGAGATAGAAAAGAAAAACGAAGAAATCTTGGTGCAAAGTGAAGAAATCTCTGCCCAAAGAGATTTATTAGAGCTACAAAAAGATGATTTAGAAGATAAAAATAAGCACATTACTGATAGCATCATCTATGCAAGCCGAATCCAAACGGCTATCATGGACGATTACCAAGAGATAGAGCAAAAATTCAAGGAGGCTTTTATTTTTTATCGCCCTAAGGACATCGTGTCGGGTGATTTTTATTGGTTTGCAGAAGTAGATGCCCCGCCAAGCCACCAAGCCAAACAACAACTGGCAGAAGCTGCCACCTATGAACAAAAAGGTTATTATGATGCACCTGAAATGCGCTTTGGTACACCCGAAGTACCTCAATACACTACTCAATCTAGCTCTAAACTCAAAATTGTGATTGCTGCCGACTGCACAGGGCATGGCGTGCCAGGGGCATTTATGACCGTAATGGGCAATGCCCTGCTCAATGAAATTGTGCACGAAAAAAAAATCACCGAGCCCGCCAAAATCCTTGCTGAGTTAGACAAAAAAGTAATCTCTACACTCAGCAAGCAAGGTGCAAAACGCCAACTCTATGACGGCATGGATATGAGCGTGATGGTATTTGAAGAAGAAAGCAATTTGCTCTATTTTGCGGGGGCTACCAATCCGCTGTACAGGGTAAGGCGAGGAATGATAGATACCTTCAAAGCCTCTAAATACTCTATTGGATATTCATCTTATTATAAGAATAAACTATTTACCCAAGAACAAATCCCCGTACAAGCTGGAGATATTTTTTATATGTCTTCTGATGGCTTTCAAGATCAATTTGGAGGGAAAAATGAAAAAAAACTCATGAAAAGGAAATTCAGAGAACTCCTTTTGCAACTCAGTACGCTTCCGCTTGTACACCAAAAAGAACAACTGGGCATAGCCTTGGACAGATGGCGTGGCAATTATCCTCAGACTGACGACATTGTGGTAATAGGCGTGAAGTTCTGATTGATACTAAAAAAAACAATTATCTAAGCACATCAATCCAAAGATGATACCCTAACAAGGGTTTTATGCACTTGTATTAGTCTTGTGCCTGATTGGAAAGAAAAACCGTTTTTACTAAAACTTTGACAAGCAACGAATGCAAGACGAAATTCAGGAATTTATAGCCACCCACTTTGGCGTAGCAACTGAGGTATTTTTGTGGGCTTTGCAGCGTAGTCCAAGTGCCAACGGCTATATCATGGGAGCAATCAGCGAACTACTTTTGAAACAGTATTTGGAAAGTTTGGGTTACGAAGTTTTACGTATCAAAGAGAAACCCGCAGGAGGGAATGATGCTAAAAATAGTGAGGCAAGAGGCGACTTTTATATTCGCAAAAAAGGCAAAACCAAAAATGAATGGTTGGTAATTGAGTGCAAAGGACTAAAAAGCAATTCGGAATTTAGAGGCTCAAAACTAGACAACAAAGACAAATTATTCCGTTTTTTGAAACCTTTGGCTTTTCCAAAACCTGATGCCAAACAAAAAACTTACAACAAAGGGCTGAAAGCCTATACCAAAGCCAAAGAAGATTGGGAAAAGATAAACCATGACAAAACTTTTCCGCCTTTTGCGTGGAATTTAGAAACTGCTGGAGCAGTTAATGCCGATTTGCAAGGAATTTGGAAAACTGAAAAAGACTTAAAAACTTGGATAGACAGCCAGCCTAAGGAAGTTTTTACAGAGCAAGCCTACCGAAATGTAGAGGGTGCTATCGCTATTTTGGAAACCCATCAACCCAGCAAAAGAATGGGTGAAATTACGAAAATTAACCAAGCTGCCCCTTTGGTAAAAGATTTCAATGTGATGGCAGTAAATTTATTTTTGCGAACAGGCAAACACGAATTTGCTTTTATGAACAGCGAAAAAATTAGCCATTCGCCCACCTCACCCGAACACCTCTACCAAAATTATACAATTGATGTCTTGGTAAAAGATAAAAAAACACAAGCCATTTTTACACCACCTTGGTACAACGACCTTGAAAAACTTATCCGAGAAACGAACCCAATACCACGAGAAATTGACGAAAGCCAGTTGGATACAAGAAAATAACACAGCTAAGTTTCTGTTTTACACATATGTGTGGTATATTTGTAGTCTAAAGAAAAACATACAAAATCAATAACAAATGAAAAATTACAACCAGTATCCAAAAGGCTCTGAATGGGCAAAGTGGGATTTGCACGTGCATAGCCCAATGACTCACTTGAACAACCAATTCAATAATGAATGGGATAATTGGGTTCAGAGAATTGTAGATAGTGGAGTTAGGGTTATTGGCTTGACTAACTACTTCCGTTTTGCAGAAAATGAATTGAACACAGTGAAGGCAAAGCTTAATCAGCATCACATCTTAGTTTTACCAAATTTGGAATTTCGTATAGCACAGCCTAACAAGAGTGGTGAATATATCAACATGCATATCATTTTCAATCCTGATAGAGTTAATAATACTTTAATTCATAATTTTTTAGGTAGGTTGCAAACTAAAACAGGTAGATATTGTAATAATTTGACAAGTAACAACGACTTCAGTACATCTGTTGTAAATGACGAAACTTTATTAAACCAACTTCAAAAAGATTTTATAGAATATGAGGACTATCTTATAGTTTGTTGTCCAAACGGTTACGGTGGTTTTCGCTCAAATAATAAAGAAGGTAGAAGTGTTGCCATTGCTGAGATATTTGATAAAAAAGCAAATTTCTTCTTTGGGCGTAGTCAAGACAAAAATCATTTTCTTAATGAATCAAGATATGAAAATGCAGTTTCAAAAGCAGTAGTTTTTGCTTCTGATGCTCATAAAGTAGAAGAAATAGGTAGCTTCACTTGGATAAAAGCCAACCCCACCTTTGAGGGCTTGCGACAGATTATTTTTGAGCCTGAATATAGAGTAAAAATACAAGAAACTAAACCCTCAGAACCTTTATATCAAATCAAAAAAATCAACCTAAACTTTCCTGAAACTACACAACTTGTTTTTGAGAAAAACAATCAAAATGGTAGTCATACTTTTTGTTTGAAAGGAGAAAGGGAATTGCATTTTAGCCCTAATTTAACCTGCATTATCGGTGGGCGTGGTACAGGAAAAAGTACACTTTTAGGATTGGTTGAAAAATATATTAAGCCAGAAAGTCACCCTTTTTTTGAGAAAGAAAACTTACAAATAACCAATGAAGACAAATCACTAAAGGTAGTTGATTATGTCGCAATTGATTCCAGTGTCGATACACAATTTATTGAATTTATCAGCCAAAACGAAATAGAAAGTTTTGCTAAAAATAGCGATGCTTTGACGCTTGCCCTATACAATCGTCTTATTAAACACGACGAAAGAGAAAATAATAGCATTTTGAAGAATGCTGAAAATTCGCTAATTCAATCCTTAAAAAATTTAAGTGAATTAGTCAAGAAAAAAAGGGATTTACAGCAAAAGAAAAAGGAAGTAAAATCAAAAGAACAAGACTTACAAACCCACAAATCAAAAATTGACTATGATAAAAGCGAGGAATATCAAACTATCAGTAACCAAATAAATACTCTTCAAAAGGAACTTACAAGTATAGAGCAATCAAAAGCTCAATATAATGCTTTACTTGCTAAAATTTCTGAAATCCTAAAAACGGAAATTGAAAATACGGAAGTCCAAAATGCTTATGCCACAACAAAGGCTGAAATCATTAAGCAATTAAGAGCAATAGAGCAACAAGTAAGAGATTTCACAGAGGTAGAAAGCAGAATTTCTATTTTACAGGCCGAATTGCAAACGCAAAAAGATAAAATGAATGAGTATTTAATCTCAATGGGACTTGCAACAGAGGCAGATTCAAAAGACATTAGCAATGCTAATGTACAACTTGCTAAAATAGAACAGGAAATAACTGCTCTAAAACAGGAAATTAACACACTTGAAAATTTTATTAATTCATTTAATTTTGAAAAGGTTAGCCAAACAAGTGAAATTTATAGGCAAGAACTTGAAAGGCAAATTACGCCAATTAGTGAAAAACTACAAAGCATAAGCACTTCTACTGCTTTAGTAAAGCCAATCACTTTGAAATACACTTTTGATACTCAAACAGCCAAAAATAGACTTTTTGAGGAATTTAGAGATTTATTCAAGACCAATGACGAGTTGCCAAGCAAACTTAATAGTAATACCATTCGTGAGGCTTTGTTTTCTATCGCAGAACCTTTTGAGTTTGTTGGAAACGACAACTATCAAACAAAACTACTTGATGAAATCAGAAAAAATAAAGACCAAAGCGAAGCCCGTGATGCTTTATTGAAAGTGCTTGAAGACAAGGAGAATTTTGATATTTTTCTTTGCTTAGTGAAAAAACACAAATGGGGTACTTTCAATTATAAACAAATTAATGTTTCCTATGATGGACGTTCTGTAGAAAGAACATCATTTGGACAAAGATGTACCGCTGCTTTGGTGATTTTGCTAACACTTGGCAATAGTCCTATTATCATTGATGAACCCGAAGCGCATTTGGACAGTATGCTTATTTCCAACTACTTAGTTGATATCATCAAGCAAAAAAAGCAAGAACGTCAAATTATTTTCGCTACGCACAATGCCAATTTTGTAATCAATGGTGATGCCGAGTTGATACATATTTTGGAAATGGACGAACACAACGTAACGCAAATAACACCAACTACAATAGAAAATTTAGCGACAAGAGAAAAACTAATCAATCTTGAAGGTGGTAAAGAGGCATTTAAAAAAAGAGAACAAAAATACTAATACAATGGATCAACCTAACATCTTTGAAGTTCAAAAAGAAACCTCCCTTCTCAAAAAGTTTTCTGAAATCCACAATAGCATCTATGCCAATGATGGACTTTCGGCGCAGCAGGCATTAGATGAGATGCTGAAAGTATTGTTTATGAAGGTGTTTAATGAAAAGTTGCGTAAAAACTGGTTCTGGATTGATGAGAAAGAATATAAACTGTGTCTAAACGACAATGTATCTAACAACTTCACAGAAAGAACCTATGAACTTTGGGAAAAATCTAAAAAAGATTTTGCGGATATTTTTGAGCCTTCGGAAAAGATAAAATTAAGCCTTGCAAGTTTGGCTTTTGCAGTTAATAAATTACAAAATATAGATTTCTCAGATACCACAGATGCCAAAGGTTTGGCGTTTCAAAAATTTTTGGCAAGTACCGAAAAAGCAGACAGAGGGCAGTTTTTCACGCCTGAACCAGTAATAAATTTTTGTGTAGAGTTTTTACAACCGCAGCCTCACGAAAAAATTATTGACCCTACTTGTGGCAGTGGTGGTTTTTTATTTTCCGCTTATCAGTATTTGTTAGATAATTTTCAGGTTTCTAAACAAGAAATTATCCCAAACCTTTTTGGCATTGACATCAATAAGACGATTGTCAAAATCGCCAAAATGAAATTGCTTTTAGAGTGTAACACCAATCTAAACGTTATTGCTCAAAATTCCTTAGAAGATTTGGACGAATTGGCTTTATCTTTTGGGCAACCTATTGAAAATCAAATGGATATTGTTTTGGCAAATCCGCCTTTTGGGACATTAGGAAAAATAACCAATGAAAAGTTATTGCGAAAATATGAATTAGGCTATAAATGGCAAGGAAGCCCCCTAACCTCCGAAGGGGGAATTCAATATGTGAAAACGAAGACTTTACATACAGGGCAAACCCCTGAAATTTTGTTTATTGAGCGGTGCTTACAACTTTTGAAAGAAGGTGGCAGAATGGCAATCGTTTTGCCTAACGGAATGTTTGAAAATCCATCTTTGGAATATTTACGCTATTTTATCAAAGAAAAAGCTAGCGTTTTGGCAGTAGTCAATTTGCCACAAGAAACTTTTATACCTTTTGGTACAGGCGTAAAAACCTCTATTTTGTTTTTAGAGAAACAAACCTGTAAGGTTTTGAAAACCTTACAGGTTTCTGAGCCGAAAGTATTTTTTGGCAGAGTTACCAAGTTGGGTTATCAAGGCAATAAAAACGGCAATCCAATTTACCAAAAAGATGAATTTGGTAACTTACTGAAAGACAAAAACAAAGAACCAATTTTAGACGAAGATTTTAGCAAAATCATTCAAGATTACAAGGATTTTCAAGCAACAACCGAGTTAGTAACTAAAAATAGTTTTGCTTTGCCTACTGCCGAACTCAATGGAAGGTTTGACTTTGATTATTACGCACCCGAAAACCGAAAATTGCTCAACAAGCTTAAAAGTCAAAATGCTGTAAAACTTGCAGACCTTTGCGAGATAGTGAAAGTAAAAAGTAAAAAACTATCACAAGCCAACGGAACAGTTGATTACATAGAACTTTCAGACATCAATACACACAGTTACGAAATCATCAATACAACAAGTTATTTAGTGCATAAACTGCCAAGTCGAGCAAGTTATGAAGTGAAAGAAAACGATATTTTGACGGCAGTGGCAGGTAATTCCATAGGTACACGCAAACACGCAACCGCCTTAGTAACAAAAGATTACGAAGGAAATATTTGTACCAATGGTTTCAGGATTTTACGAAATTGCAAAATAGACTTGTATTATTTGCTCTATTACTTACGGACAGAGATGTTTTTGAAACAAGTTTTTATGTACCGGACAGGGGCTGCTATTCCCAATATTTCAGATGACGATTTAGGCAAAATCTTAGTATATTTACCCGAAGAAAAAATCTTGAAGGAAATCAGCCAAATAGTCCGTTATTCTTTCGAGCTTCGCAAACAAGCTAGAGAAGAAGTAGAGAAAATAATGATTGAGTTTTAGCGAAACAGGCATAACAGTGTATCTTTGGCAAGACGAGCAGACGAGCTAAATAGAATATTTGTATTTTCTATTGGCTTTTGTGCCTATGTAAACGAAAGTATCATTAAATCGCCCCTGTACAAATGCTTTTCTGTTGCTAAAAAGATTTTAGGTCATTGACGTCGTGAAAATCACTACTTACATAATTACAAAAAACAAAAAATATGCACCTCAACAAAGAAGAACTCCTCAAACTCAACTCTTCAAAAGCACTCAAAAAAATGCTCAAAAAGAAAAAAATAAAAGTAAAGAAAATCTTGAAAGAGTTGAAATATGAAGATGAACTGAAAGCCCTGCAAGTAGAAATGGTAAAACTGCAAAAATGGGCAATGGACGAGCAGAAGAAAATCGCTATCTTCTTTGAAGGACGCGATGCAGCAGGCAAGGGCGGCACTATTTTGCGCTTTACGCAGCACCTGCGCCCACGCGAAATGCGCATTGTAGCACTGCCCAAACCCTCTGATGCTGAGCGTGGGCAATGGTATTTTCAACGTTATGTAACCCAACTGCCTAGCCCTAGTGAAATGGTCTTTTTTGACCGTAGCTGGTATAACCGTGCCGTAGTAGAGCCTGTGATGGGTTTTTGTAGCGAAGCACAATACCACCGATTTATGCAGCAAGTCAATGGCTTGGAGCAGATGCTTTGCGAAGAAGGCTTAATTCTAATAAAATTTTGGTTTGCTATCAGCCAAGAAGAGCAAGTACAACGATTTGAAGACCGCCGCAATAACCCGCTCAAACATTGGAAACTCAGTCCAGTAGATGAAAAAGCGCAGCAAAAATGGGACGACTTTACCCACTACAAAAACCTAATGCTAGCACAAACCCATACAAACCACGCACCCTGGATTTTGGTAGAAGCAAATGACAAGCGCAAAGCAAGGCTAGAAAGTATGCGCTATTTACTCTCAAAGATAGATTATGTCGGAAAAGAAACTGCCAAAGTTTCACTTTCGTATGACCCACTCGTGGTAAGTGCTTTTCAACCTGAAATTAAACAAATTGACTAAAGTACAAAAAAAGATATCATAATTTTAGGCGAAACCTTATTTTGTCAATTTAAAAAGTGATTAACACTCAAATTTGCACCACACTCTAAAACCTACGCTGATTGTTTCGGTAAACAGGATATTT
Source organism: uncultured Cytophagaceae bacterium (assembly GCA_964480455.1). GTDB lineage: Bacteria > Bacteroidota > Bacteroidia > Cytophagales > Microscillaceae > JAABSX01. The sequence goes on along the minus strand of CAYZQI010000023.1, from coordinate 6,565 downwards.
TTATAGACAAAATAAAAGAGATTTAGATGGCTGTCGCTTAGCCCTCGACTAAATACAAAGTAAGGAATGAATTTATAAAGATTGAGTGTAGTATTATTTTTTGATTGTAATTCAGTGATAATCAATACTCTAAGTCCTAAAATACTTCTAAATAAAATGGCTCTAAATTAATAATTTTGAGAAATTGGCTATTTTCTACATATCTTCCTAAAAGCTAACACCTCTTCTTTATTGCCTTAAAAACCTCACCATTACCTTGTTGATTAAAATCGTATTGTTTTCAAAATTTACAACTAATCTAGAATTTTTCGTGAATATATTAAATAACCATCAGCAAATACAAGCACAAAGCGAAGGGAAGAAAATAGAAGTTACTCAAACGGGTTCTATCCCTAGTGAGGTATTTAGAGCAGCTTGGAAAAAATTGAGACCTATGCTCAGGCTCACCAACCAAAATATTGGCTCATAGACCAATGCGCCATGTCAGTTTATTCAGAAGACTACAAGTTGTTTTTAGAAGAATGGAGCATTAAGAACGCCAACTTGTTTAACGCACAGTCTTGTAGTGCCTTGGTATCTCCTCAAAATTTTTATTGTGAATTTAACCAAAATCAATTTTTAAAAACTGCTTTTCCAGAGGGCAAATTAAATGTAGTAAAATTTGATAATAAAACAGATGCCCAGAACTGGCTCAAAGATGCAAGTCAGACCTTTGAAATGTCTCTGTAAATAAAATCTCCAAAATTTTACACTATAAATATTTACCTCATCAATGAAGACTACAAGAAAACTACAAGAAGGAAAGTGCATCAATTTCTTCTATCACCAAGAAAAAAACTACATTCACGCTTGGGTTCAGGCACACCCAAGCAATGTAGAGGAGGCACAGCTTGAAAATGAATTTTTACTGCTTCAGCAACATATCACCAAAAAGCAACCTCAAACACTGGTGCTCAACATCAAAGAATACAAAATGAGTATTGCACAAAGCTTTAAAAATTGGCTAACCCAAGCGTTTTTTACACCCATTGCTCAGGTAGGTATTCAGCGATTGTCGCTGGTTTATGGAGAAAATATCTACAATACTATCAATTTTGAAGAAGCTACCCAAAAGCGCGAACTTCGTAGCTATTCTGTTGCAGCTTTTCTGATGAGCAAGAAGCTATCAGATGGAGCCCGCAGACCCTCAAGTTAGTGGCAGAGAAATAATCTCAGCCAATAAGTGCAGATACAAAATCAATACGATAGCATGCTCGAGGTATTTTCAAAAGCTATCCTATCTAATCTAATAGTTGGTAGGTGAGAGTGAGGGGATTCTGTTTGTTGAAAGCTACCTTGTTTTGAACTGAGGAGTGTTTAGCTGCTTGGTAGCACTATCAAAAATATATTTAGATAATTTTTTGTTAAAAATGCGCTGAGTAGTCTGATTGCCCTTGCTAGTGTTTAGTTTAGCATTAAAATCTAACAAGATAAAACATTAGAGTTGCTATGAATTTTTTTTATACTGCCTTTACCTTTTTATTGATACTTAATACTGCAACACTCAAAGCACAAGACCTACTCACCTTAGAGGCAGCCACTCAAAAAATGCTTTCCAATAACTTTGATATTCGTATTGCGCAAAAAGATACGCTTATCAGTGAAAACAACATCACCAGAGGAAATGCAGGTTTTCTGCCCGACATCAACCTCACTGGGCGTGCCAATGGAAGCCTCAATGATACTCGCCTGCTATTTCTTGATGGACGCACACAAGAGGTAAATGGCGCGCAAACACGCCAGCAAAATGTATCCTTAGGATTGGACTGGGTCATTTTTGATGGATTGAGAATGTTTAATAATTATAAACTGCTGCAGCTTACACATCAATTTTCAAAAATAGACCTCCGCTTTGCCATAGAAAACGCTCTGCGAGAATTGTATGTAACCTATCATCAAATCATTTTACAACAAAAAGTACTGGAACTACTTGCACAAAACTTACAAGTTTCGCGCGAAAGGCTAGAAGTAGCATACAACCGCTATGAGTTGGGGGCTTTCTCAAAAGCAGATTGGCTGAGAGCAAAAGTGGATTTTAATAGCGATAGCGCACAAGTGATTAACCAAGAACAGCTTGTTTTTCAGAGCAAAGCCACCCTCAATCAACTGGTGGGCGAGCAACCTTCCAATGTTTTTGTTACTACCGATACCATTCTTTTCAATCTTTCCCTAGATTATGAAGAACTTAAAACCTATTTAGCAGCAGAAAATACACAAACCTTGGCGGCACGGCAGCTACAAGTCATCAGGCAAAAAGAAGTCTTGCTTGCCGAAGGAAATCAACTGCCAACATTAGCACTAGATGCAGGCTACTCTTTTTTTAACTCTGTTTCAGATGCAGGCTTTGTGGTTTCTAACCGCAATCAAGGGTTTACTTATGGGCTTACGCTTACTTATCCAATCTTCAATGGAGCTAATAGAAAAAGAGAAACTCAGAATGCACGCATCAGGCTCAATCAATCGGAAGAACAACTAAGCAATGCCCAGCTCGCAGCCAATACTACTTTTGAAATCAACTATCAAAATTATCTCAGGCAAAAAGACTTACTAGGCCTAGAGCAAGCAAATGTAGAAGTAGTACGGCAAAATCTTGACATTGCCATAGAACGCTACAAACTAGGGCTGGTCTCTGCCATTGAGTTTAGAGATGCACAGCTAGTAGCACTCCAAGCCGAAAATAGGCTGATTTCACTGCAATTTCAACTCAAACTCTCAGAAATAGAACTGCTACGCATTAGTGGTGCTTTGGTAAGAGGCATCTAAAGGCTAAATTAATCAACCCTAGTACTTGATTTAGTTGCTAGAATCAACTTACTTTGCAAGGCTTAAATCTAAAAATCAAAATACTTAAATATTCATGAAAATACGTCAATACTTACTTGTAGCTACTTTTATGGGTGCAGTCTTTACTTTTACAGCTTGCAACGAAGGACAACCCGACAATAATAGCGACATAAACACTACTGATAGTACCAACGCTCAACAAAAGGAAGAAGATGCACAAAGCCCTCCCGTAAAGCCTGATGAAATGGCAACCACCAGGGCAAAAATTATGGCAGCCGTCAAGGTAGAAAACCTAGGCAAATATGATTCGCTCATCAATACTGTTGCTACACAGCAGCACTATTCAGAATTTAACAAGCAATGGGCACAACTAGAAGCCCAACGCCTCAGCAAAATAGAGCCTTGGCGAAAAAAAGAACTGGCTGACCTGAGCCAAGAAGGTAGAAATTTATTTTATCCTTTCAGCGGTCCCGACTTCCTTAATGCCTATCTCTTCTTTCCTAACTGCGACAATTACCTCATGTTTGGCCTAGAACCCAACGGCAAATTGGTCGACTTAGAAAATATGCCTCCCAACTATCTGAGCGGCTTGCGCAGTGCACTAGCAGAAATATTTGAGCGTAACTACTTCATTACTAGCTACATGAGTGGAAAACTCTGGGGTAAAGGAGTATTGCCTATCATCAATATTTTTATGGCACGCACCAACAACCAAATCGTAGAAATGAAGCGTTTTTATTTGGATAAGGACGGAAAACCTACCTTCTTCAAACTAGAAGACGAAAAAACAGGCAAAGGCAAACTAGAGGGAATTATGATTGAATTTCTGAATGTGAATAAAACCAAACCTCAGCGTGTCTATTACTTTGGAACAGATGTGCAAGATGATAAAATGCAAAGCAAAATGGAATTAGTAGCATTTATCAAAAGTTTCCCTCAAAAAATTACCTTTATCAAATCGGCTTCTTACATCTTGCACAATACTAATTTCTCAGTTATCAGAAACATAGTACTAGAAGATACTGATGCCATCTTACAAGATGATACAGGTGTACGTTATAAAGTATTGGCAGAAAAAGGCTGGGACATTACCCTCTACGGCAAATATGCGAGGCCAGTAGCAGATTTTGGAGCTTATACCTTCCAGCCTGCGCTGCGTGATGCTTACCAAACCCGAAACGACATAAGACCACTTGATTTTACTTTTGGCTACCACTGGAAAACAGACAATACAAGCTTATTGCTCTGTAAGAAACCTGAAAGTGAATAAATTAACTAAATGAGCAATTTAGAAAAAGCACCCCTTGTAAAAATACAAAGGGTGCTTTTTTATCTTGTAGCTCATATTTACATTTATTTTCTATGAAATACTTTTTTGAGTAGTTTTCTCCGTTTTTAAAAGTAATTGTATTATTTTTACAAGCTACAAAACAACATACCATGCGAAAGAAGATATTTAGGGGAATACTGATACTATTGCTGATTTTGGTGATTGTATATCTTAACCTGATTGTCTACGGAATTAGGCAAGGCATAGGGCAGATGAACATTCTTTGGAATACACAAACGCCCGAAGAGTTCTTAGAAAAATCAGCCTATCCCGACTCTTTGAAAACTTACTTCAAAACAAAACTAGCACTTATCAAAGATATAAAACGATTTGCCGTTGATTCGCTTGGCTTAGAAGATAATGGAAATTATGAACGTATCTTTGACCAAAAAGGAAAACCCCTCCTCTGGGCAGTTACGGCAAGCCAACCTTATGCCCTAGAACCTTACACTTGGAACTATGGCCCTTTTGGTAGAATGCCCTATAAAGGATATTTTGATTCTACACTTGCTTATGCACTGGTGAAAGAACTAGAAGAAAAAAAATTAGATGTAGATATGTATAACCCTGCTGCTTGGTCGACATTGGGCTGGTTTCGCGACCCTATTCTCTCGGATATGCTCTATTGGTCAGAAGGAGGATTGGCAAGCCTCATTATCCACGAAATGACCCACGGCACTATCTGGATAAAAGGGGATGTAGATTACAATGAAAATTTAGCAGATTTTATAGGTGATGAGGGCGCAAAAATTTATCTCACACAAAAATATGGTAAAGATTCTAAACAATACCAATACTACACTACTGCCCCTGCTGACGGGGCAAAGTTTTACCAGCACATTCTTAGAGGGGCAGAAAAACTGGACTCGCTTTACCAAGGCTTCTCAGCAAGCTATTCCGAGAAAAAGAAAAAGGCTGAAAAAACAGCCCTTATCCAAGAAATTGTGCAAAGCCTAGACACGGTTGCTTTCCAAAATCCTGAACGCTACCAAAACGCCTTTGAAGATGAACTGCCCAACAATGCTTTTTTTATGGCTTACAGACGCTACAGGGGCAAGCAAGAAGACTTTAACACTGACTATGAAACAAAGTTTAAGGGTAATTTAAGGGCGTACATAGCTTACCTCAAGACCCAGCACCCAACTTTCTGAGTCCTCGGGTTAGGTAGAAGAAAAATGAGCTGCAGTTTAAAGTTTAACACATCTCCATATAGAAGAAATTGCTATTTTTCTATTTTATTCGGATAAAATCAACTGATTGGCTGCCACTCATTAGTTGCATTTTTTCTTTATCCAATTGCAAAATACGCATTTTTTGCTCAGGTTCATCTTTTGAGATTATTTGGAGGTAATCACCTTGTGGGCTTAACTCCCAACGCTCTTTTCTCTCAAATTTTTTTTCTTTTTTAGAGATAATGATGCCATCTTTCTTGATGATAAGCTGGAGGTTTGTATCAGGATTTTCTATTGCCCTAACATCAATTTGATTTACCTCCCAGGTGCCTATGAGGAGTTTTTTGCGCTCGGCCACATCAATTTTTGTGAGAGGTTTTTCTCTGACGATGATAATGTCCATTCCATTGGGTACTTTACCTATGATTTTTTCTTCAGTAACCTCAAAAAGGGTCAAACCTTCTTTTAACTCACCCTCTTCAAAAACAGAAAATGTATTGCCATCTTCGCTAAGTTGCCAAGTGCCCGTCTTGCCTATTTTACCCTTCTTTTTTTCTTGAATAGTGCTATTGGCCTGAATCTCGAGTGTATTGTCATCACCTACTATCCAGCTACCTACCAGCAGTGCTCTGCGTTGGGCTACTTCTTCTGAGCTTAATGTTGCTTTTGATTCAACTGCATCTGTAAGTTCATCAGGCATTTTTATTGCTTCTGCACTAGTACGGTTTAGCGTTACTTCTTTGCTATTTTCGGGTTTGAATATAAATTGAGTATCAGAGACCTCCACAATGTTCATGGTTTCTACTATGCGTTCGTCTTCTAAGATGTAAAAGACTGTTCCTTGGTCATTGAGTTTCCAATTTCCAGTATTGAGCACCTCCCCATTGACATCTATGCGCACACTCCCGTCTTGCGTTATGATTAGCGTGCCTTTGTCTTCTATGTTCCAGTAGCCTACCAGCAGTGCTTTTCTTTTTTCTATCTCTATTTCTTGGGCATTGAGTTTGAGAAGCTGGCAAAAGAAAATAAAGAAAATTAAGGATAAATAAATGTGTATTTTCATGTTGTATTTGATGTGATGAGTGAGAGAACAAGATTATGATTTTCTGCTATTAATTACCTAACTGTGCCCCAACAAAATACCGCTGTGTAAAAAGCTAGGCACAGCAGTATCATTTTGGTTGCCTGACAATTTTTGTGGAAATCTGTAGCAGCGGACTTCCAGTCCGCTGGCATTTAT
>CAYZQI010000022.1:0-44650 GCA_964480455.1 uncultured Cytophagaceae bacterium | reverse complement strand
AGTTGCCTGTTTTTCTTCTTTCTTCCTCTAATTTTCTTTTTTCTTCTTCAAAAGCTGCTTTTTCTTTTTCCAGCTCGAGGGCTGCTTTTTCTTGTGCTAGTTTCATTTTTTCAAATTCTAGCAATGCTTGTTGCATGGTAGTTTCTGATTGCATCATTTGTATTTCGCGTTGCATAGCTTCTCTACGTCTGCCATATTTCAAGTAATTGATAGTAGTATCTGTATTTTGAACTGACTGCGCAAGTGCTTTGAGTTTTCGGGTACGGGATTCCTTTACATCATAGGAATACAGCACCAATCCTGTATTATTTTCAGCGTCAAAAGTCATGCTTATTTCTGAATCTCTGCCCTTATTCATATCAAATTGTGCTACGCCATACGTGCCAAATTGTGAATAATAAACATAGCCATCAGACACTACTTGGGTGGGGACAGCCTCACGTGCAATACTCAACGCACCTGTTTTGCCACTTTCTACCGAAACAGTAGTACGCACAGGTAGCGGATTACGATAGACAATGCCTTCATAGCTTCGACTATCTTTCAACAAAGGGTTAGAATTACTGTAATCCGCAATGGGCTGTCCATTATTGAGCGTAATATTGATGCGTGTATCAAAGTGATTAATGTCTTCACCTAAAACTTCGCTGAGGTCAAAACCATAGTCGGTTCGTTTGAGTGTGGTTGGTTGTGGCTCTACGATATGCCTGATGACCACATTGCTTTGGGTATCAATAGCTAATTCTTCTCTGTAACTTGGCCCTGCGCTGGTTTCTTCGCCACGAGTTCCTGAAATAAGGCTGGCTATCGGATTGCCAAAACGTGCAAGGCTTAGACCTGTATTGAAAAGAGAGGAAAATACTTCCCCACTTTGGTCTTTGCTATTGGTCTTGACGGAGGTAAGCATTCCATTTTTGAAGTTAAAAGTAGCATTGAGGTTGCTGCTAAGGGTGCGTGGATTGGTAAAAGTGAGCAAAACTGCCTGAGTCATATCGGGCACGGTCTGCGTATCATCAACTTTGATATTTTTGAGTATGGCATAAGTTTCTAGCAGCGCATATTCTTCGGGCTTTGCATTTTTTTCATATTTTCTAACTTTGACCTTATGGTAAAAATCAAAGGTAAGCTCTAGTACCAAAATCTTTTTAGGCAAATAATATACTAGCCCTTGTTCGCTGCGCGAGATACTATTTGTATTGTATGCTTTGCTCAAGATGCGGTTTGGGGTGCAGGCAATTGCCAAAAACAATACAAGACTCATTAAAAGAAGTGTATTTTTGAGTAAGTTGGCGGTTATCATCATCTTTTTTATTGGATTAAAAAAATAGTTACTCAGATTTTTACCTATGCGTTACAACAAATATAAGGCTATCCTCTTATTTTTTAAGAATCGCTTGACATTTATTTTAATTTCCCAATAATTTTCTCAGTTTACTCATTAAGTACTTCGCCATTTGTGCTGCTGGTATTTGTATTGAGTACAAAAAAAAACACAACTCAAATACTATTCTGAGTTGTGTAACAATGTTGTGGAGTCGGAGGGATTCGAACCCTCGTCCGGTCAAGGAAAACAGCGTATTTTCTACACGTTTAGCTGTGATTGGTTTTTCGTACTAGGCAAGGTTCACATCAGACCTAAACCTAATCTTATCTACTTTATTTTCGCAAAAGCCACGTAGCATTGCTCTTACTAGTTTTGCACATTCGATGCCCCTGATGCAAGCCAAGCAAAACAAAGGGCTTGCGGGACACTAGCAAAGGCTCTAATCCTTGATTAGGCAGCTAGGGCGTAATTTCTTTCGCCGTGTATTGTTTGAAAGCCTTATTTACAGGAAGTGCTCTCAACTCCTGACGTGCTTATACGAGCCTACTCATGCCGTCAAATCCAGTCGACCCCAATATTTCAAATAACTTTTTATGTTTCAAATGAACTACAAAGGTAAGTAAAAGGTTTCATTTTTACAAAAAATTGTGTAAAACTCTTTTATGAATCTCTCTTTAGGTGGCCTAATGTGTGGCTTTGTTATCTTATTAGGTAGTATTATTTACCTAATCACTTACCAATCAAATACCAGCAATAGCCAAGAAGCTGTAATAAATGCCTACTTTGAAGAAATTGTATTCGGAAATGAGTGGGGCACTGCACGTAGGCAACTCAGTAAATGGGAAAAGCCGCTGTACGTTTGCCCTATGGGCGATTTTAGTGCAGAGCTATTGGAAACTCTCTACCAGATAACAGATGAATTAACCTTGCTTACCTCACTTCGCCTCGAGATAATACAAGACAGTGCCAAAGCAAATTGTCTGATTTTTGCAGGAAAGGCTCAAAGCTATTGGCAGTCTATTGAGCCTAGTGCAAGACATTTACTGAAAAGGAACAAAGGTTTTTTTTACATTCATTTGTCAGAAGATAAAAGCATTAAGCGAGCAAGTATTTTAATAGATACCTCGTTAGCACTTGACCTGAGGGTACAAAAACACTTACTCAGAGAAGAACTTACACAGGTCTTAGGGCTGGTGAATGACTCTTGGAAATACAGAGATAGTATCTTCTACCAAGGCTGGACACGCACTCAGCACTATAGCCCATTAGACAAAATTATCATTAAAAAACTTTACCAGCCTCAGCTTAGGGCAGGCATGACTTGGAAAGAAATACAAGATTTTCTTTGAGACTATACTTTTTTTTAATATCTTTATATGCAAATTGTTGTTTTGCCTTTAAAGCTAATTTACTAATCAATTGATATACCCATGCGAATCACCTACAATGCTCCCGTTATACTTACTTATACACTGATTTGTGTAGTCATTACGGTATTAGATACTACTATTTTTTCGGCTGCCACTACGGGTGGCACTAGCTCAATAGGCGCAGTATCGCAAAACTTTTTTACTGTCTATCCTTTCGGAACAGCGTTCATGAGTTTAGACAACCCTTTGGCTTATTTTAGGCTATTTTCGCATGCTATGGGGCACTCTGGCTGGGCGCATTTGGTAGGCAATTTTAGTTTCATCTTGCTCATAGGACCTATTTTAGAAGAAAAATATGGCTCTAAGACATTACTGACGCTTATCTTGGCTACGGCTTTTGCCACTGGGCTTTTGAATGCTATTTTGTTCAATAATGCACTACTAGGTGCAAGCGGCATTGTATTTATGATGATTTTATTGGTATCATTTGCCAATGTCAAAAAAGGTAAAATCCCATTGACTTTCATTCTGGTTGCGCTGCTTTATTTAGGGCAAGAAGTTTATACTGCACTCCAAGCAGCCGACCAAATCTCTCAATTTGCACACATCATGGGAGGTATCTGCGGAGGCATATTTGGCTACATCATCAACACCCAAGGTGGCGGGCAAAAATCTACGCCCAATGGTTCGTTAGATAATCTTACAAATTTTTAAATCAGGCTTTGACTACTTACTTAGCAGGGCTACACCAGTGATTGCCTTTTATCCTAAAACGCCAAGGCAATAGCGCATCTTCTTCGGCGTAGCCTATGCCTACACGTGGGCTGGCACTGATTGCCTCCTCCCCTAAGCTGAGGCTACGGTCTTCTATCCAAATTGTGTCTCCCGTAAGGTCTATGCCGTAATGCTGGGTCTTAATACCCATAGCCTGGCTCAACAGGCCTGGCCCTGCAGTTAGATTTCTTTTAACTGACTGCATTTTGCGCCTGTGTAGCATTGCATCTATACCTTCTGAGGGTTCAATAGCGCGCAAAAGCACGGCATCAGCATGGTTTTGAACATTGGTTACAATATTAAAAAGTGCATGAACACCATAGCAAAGATAAACATACGCACAACCACCCTCTCTGAACATAACCTCTGTGCGCTTGGTGCGCTTGTTGAGGTGTGCATGGCAGGCTTTGTCAGTAGCACCGCAGTAGGCTTCAGTTTCTACTATCATACCGCTACATAATACACCATCAATACAGGTTACCAAAAATTTTCCTAGTAGTGCTTTGCTAATCCCTACTACATCTGCCTGCGTGTAAAAAGCCCTATCTAGTTTTTGTACCATGAAAATTTATCAAAATGTTAATAGTAAAGTAATTAATTTTTTATGTAAATATATTAAATATATTTGCTTATGTGATTTTAAGAAAAGTTGGTGTTTTCAAAAAAAATAATTATTTTAGAAAACAAAATCATAAATAAAAATATTACTCGCTGATTATCAATAGATTGTAAATCTTTGCGCTATAATTTCAGCCTCCACAACATCTAAATTTTATCAGATTTAGTAGATATTTAACAAACATTAACTTTTTTCTATTTTTTTGCCTGTGCCAAACTTAGTACACATTAAGATTTACATTTTTTCAAATAACCTATAATACCATGCCCGTAAACACATTCGAATTCAATGAACTCAATCAAGTTTCACATTCTCTGAAACCGTATGCACTCAGGCTGACTCAAGACGAAAGTCGCGCAGACGACCTCATGCAAGAGGCTTTGCTCAAAGCCGTCAAAAATCAAGAAAAATTCACACAAGGTACTAGCCTCAAAGCGTGGTTCTATACCATCATCAGAAACCAATTTTTCAATGAATACCACCGTGAAAAACGCCGTCAGACTTTTTTAGATACTACTGATAATCTGCATTATCTTAACCACTCCTCGGTGCATATCAAAAATGATGCTATCACCAACTTCAATTTAGAAGAAATAAACCGTGCTATTGAGCAGTTGAGTGAACTCTACAGAGTACCTTTTTTGATGCACTTTCAAGGTTTTAAATACAATGAAATTGCCGAAAAACTTTCCTTGCCCTTGGGTACAGTCAAAAACAGAATCCACGTAGCAAGAAAAGAACTTAAAGAACAACTCCAATACCTTGTCATGCAAGATTAAAGGGGTGCAAGTCAAATTTTCCCTTTTAGCCACCTCACCCCTTCCCTCTCCTCAAGAGAAGGCATAAGGAAGTCAATTTGACTTGTACCCGATTAAAGACTAAGTTGCCAAGTTATGATAACAAAATTTGTAGAAGGGTGTAAGTGGTTTCCATTTGCACCTTTTCTATCCAATACCAACCTAGTAATCTTTAAAACACTATCTTTTTTTGCACTCACTCAACAGACTCACTCCTTCTCATTTGGTTAGATAAAATTTTTATGGATTAACTTATCAAAATACAAAACTATTTTTTTTCTTTACAGCATCATTCCATACATTCCAAAAGTATAAAAAGATACATCAGTAATAAGTTGTTTGTTCATTGATATTTAATTAACAAGTTAGTGCATCTAATTGATTATTCTTTTTTAATATTATCCAATAAATACCCAACAATTATGAACCGAAACAAAATAGTAACCGCTCAAGATGCTGCCAAACTTATCAAAAACAATGATACCCTCGTAACGGGTGGGTTTGTGGGCATCGGATTTGCCGAAGAACTCGCCATCGCAATTGAAAAACGCTATCTTGAAACACAAAGCCCTCATCATCTTACCCTGCTCTATGCCGCAGGGCAAGGTGATGGTAAAATACGTGGACTCAACCACTTTGCGCACGAAGGCATGGTAAAACGTGTGATTGGTGGGCATTGGGGCTTAGTGCCACAACTGGGCAGACTTGCCTTAAAAAACAAAATTGAAGCATATAATCTACCTCAAGGGGTAATCTCTCATCTTTTTAGAGATATTGCCGCCCAAAAAACAGGTACTCTCTCAAAAGTAGGTTTGCATACCTTTGTTGACCCTCGGCTTGAAGGAGGTAAAATGAATACAATCACCCAAGAAAATATGGTGGAGGTGGTAGAAGTGCTTGGAGAAGAGTATCTTTTTTACAAAGCACAAAAAATAGATGTAGCCTTACTCAGAGGTACTACTGCTGATGAAGAGGGCAACATCACTATGGAGCGTGAAGCACTCTCCTTAGAATCGCTTGCCATTGCACAAGCCACCAAGAATAGTGGGGGCATCGTGATTGTACAAGTAGAACGCGTTTCTACACACCATAGGCTGCACCCCCAGCTGGTAGTCATACCAAGTATTTTGGTAGATGCTGTGGTGATAGCACAGCCTGAAAATCATCAGCAGACCTTTTCAGAGCCTTATAACCCAGCTTATACAGGCGAAATCAGCGTACCTACTTCGCGCATCAATCCCCTACCCCTCGATGCGCGCAAGGTCATAGCAAGGCGTGCAGCCATGTTACTCAAAATCAATGCTGTAGTCAATTTAGGCATAGGTGTACCAGAGGGCGTAGCCTCTGTAGCCAATGAAGAAAATATTTTAGATTTTATCTCCTTGACCGTAGAACCTGGCGGCATTGGGGGGATTCCTGCCGGAGGGCTGAGTTTTGGGGCAGTTGCTAATGCCCATGCCATCATTGCTCAGCCTTCGCAATTTGATTTCTATGATGGAGGAGGTTTAGACCAAGCCTTTTTGGGTATGGCAGAGGTCGACCAAGCAGGCAACGTGAATGTGAGCCGTTTTCATAACAAATTGGCTGGGGCGGGGGGCTTTATCAACATTAGCCAAAATGCCAAAGCAGTCTATTTTTTAGGATTATTTGCTGCCAAAGCCCAAATAACTATCGATGCGGGGCAGTTGAATATCAAAGAAGAAGGCACTCATTGCAAGTTTGTGAAAGAGGTAACTCAAATTACTTTTAGTGGTGCGTATGCCCAGCAAAAAGGACAAGTGGTCTTTTACATCACCGAACGTGCGGTATTTCGGTTGGTAAAAGAGGGCTTAGTGCTGATAGAAATTGCTAAGGGAATAGATTTAGAACGTGATGTACTTTCAAAAATGGCTTTCCGCCCACTCGTTTCAAAAAATTTAAAAACTATGGATAGCCGTATTTTCTTACCACAACTTATGAAACTTCGCAGAGAGGAAAAGCTAGACTTCTCTGAGCGTGTGCATTACAACGCTGCTAAGAATACACTTTTTCTCAACCTTGAGGGTATTAGTATATTTACAGAGGCAGATGTGCCACCTTTGCAAGCTTGTTTTATAGAAGAATATGAAAAAATAGGAAAGAAATTTAATATTGTGGTCAATTACGATAATTTTTACATCAGCAAAGATGCAGAACACGCCTACTTTGAAGTTTTGAAAGCCAATACTGCTAAATACTTCCTCTCTGCTACACGCTACTCCACTGATGCTTTTTTCAGAAGAAGTGAAGAAGCTAATTTTGAGGCAGTCAATGCAAAACTATATGCTAGCAATCGCGAAGCACTTGAGCACCTCTGAACTTAGATGATGATGAGCATAGAAAGTGCCACCTGAGAAGCTTAGCACATTTTTCACAGCTTACTTTGCGTAATAAAATACTGATGTAATTTTAAAACCTGTGGAAGCACAAGCTGTACGTCATCATTATAGATGACATAATCTGCACGCTTTATTTTTTCTTCTTCAGAAAGTTGCTTACTCATGATTGCCTTGATTTCGGCAGGGCTGCGGTGTTTATCCCTATGCTGTGTTCGCCTAGTTCTGAGGGCTTCGGGGGCATAGACCGTTATGACCTTATCAAGGGTAAGGTAACGCCCCGACTCAAACATAAGTGCTGCTTCATTGAGCACATAAGAGACCTGTGCATTGACTGCTACCCAGTCCTCAAAATCTTTGCCCACGGTAGGGTGTACGAGATGGTTCAGTAGCTTCACCTTATTACCATCATTAAACACTTGTGCAGCCAAATAAGTACGGTTGAGTTGCCCATCTTCAAGGTATGCCTCTTGCCCAAAAGTCTGCTTGATGGCTTCTATCAAAGGTAAGTGCTGGGTCATGAGCCATTTTGCACGCGCATCTGCTTCATAGATAGGCACGCCGAGTGTTGCAAATATTTGGCATATTGTGCTTTTGCCCGCACCTATTCCTCCCGTTATCCCTACAAGGTATGGCTTTTTAGTTATCATAGTCTAGCTTTACAATTGGCTTAAAATCTACATCTTCTTTGGCAATGAAAGCAGGTTTTTTCTTTAAAAAGAGATGCACAGTAGAGTCTTGTATGTTGAAGGTTTTGAAATCAGCAACAATTGAAAAATCTGCTAAGCGTATTTTTCCTATGTCTTGCTTTCTAAAAGCATACCGTACTGGTACACGCCTATGGTTGCTGTGTAGTGTAAATTTTGTTTCCTCGGGAAAGTTAATAAGTTTGATAACTAGGTTTGTAGTATTGTGAAGGTACTCATCTACTTTAAACTTTACATTGATGACATTGCTGCTTGTCTTGATTAGCTCAGGTTTTTGCACGGGTAAATCTAATGTAACATTTTGCTCAAAATTTTTTGAAATATTGCGCTCAGGAATGATAAGTGGGTAAGGATTGGCTATTTTCTCTAAGTAAGTTTCGGGTCCTTCAAGGGTGATTTGCTTTGGAAAAATATCAATACCTCCAATGAGTTTGTAATTTGTTTTGAGGTCAATATCAAAAGGATTAACTTTGACAAAATAGCGTCTTTTGATGCGCTTATCTAATTTTAGCGGAATAGTATCAGTAATGATGCCCTCTAATATAACTCCTTTGGTTTGGGTATTGATTTCGTCGCGATAATCGTTGAGGACTAAGTAGGTGCGGTTGGTGTTGAGCAAAGAGCTTGTAGAGATTTTAATCGGTTCTGTTTGTAAGGCGATGATTTTCCATAAAATTTGCCAGCCTGTGCCATTTACTTTAAGACGAATTGAGCGAGGTGGCTGCTCTAATGCAATATATTTTTGCGCATCATAGACTACCTCGATGGGATAGTCTATGATTTCGCTACGGCTACGATTTAGGGCATTGAAAAACCATAAGAGAGTGGCACAGATAAAGCAAGTAAAAAAAACTTGCACATTAGTATTTCGAACTTCTCTCATAAATGTAGAAGTTCTTTGCACAAAAACTACAATTAATTTGATGAATCTAGTCAGCACTGTTGTTAGAGTGTTGTGGTTTCTTGTTGGATTCTTTGGCTTGCATCTGAAGAGATAGCTTGTTTATCAAAAACAATTTTTACTTTGTCTATCATCAGCGTTACAGTATTTTCATCTACTGCATGAACCTTGCCATGTATGCCTCCAATCGTAACTACATCATCTCCTTTGCTGAGCGAGTTTCTGAATGTTTGCTGTTGTTTTTGTTTGCGCTGCTGTGGTAGTATCATAAAAAGGTAAAAGATGAGCAGCATACCCGCTAAGGTTACAAAAAGAGGGATACCGCCTCCGCCAGCTTGCATAAAAATATAAAATATAGACATACTTTTTTGTTAGTAATGATTTGTTAAGGTTTTACAATGAATTGTTGGTCTTGGGATAGCTTTGCCTTAATTTATGTTATCTCATTGATTACCAAAAGACTTGCAAAAACTAAGACAAAGTTTATTTAATGAATTGAATCAGCATTTACTGTCTTACGGGGCCCATGAGTTGTTTGGTATTTGTGCCATTACCTTTTACTGTACCACTCAGTTTAAGCGTAAAAATAGCTGGGTTGGTGTTGGCAGTAATAGTTACGGTTTTATTTTGCATACCTGCTTTTCCTTTGGTATCAAACTCCACATCTATTTTGCTTTTTGCACCAGGTGCTATGGGTTCTTTTGGGTAGTTTGGCACAGTACATCCGCAAGAGGCTGAAGCACCTTCAATTACCAAGGGTATTGCGCCTGTATTTGTGAAAGTGTAGGTATGTCTTACCAATGCCCCTTCTTTTACTTCTCCAAAGTTAAATTCGGTTTCATCAAAAGTAAACTGTGCTGTTTTACCGTCTATTTCGGTAGGCACAGCAGCTACTACTTCTTCTTCTACCTTGCTTACTGTTCCTTCTTCTTTGTTTTCTTGAGGTGCATTGACGGTAGTGATGACATCACTTTTTTTGATAATTTGTGCTTCTTCTTCTTCTTTCACATCGGAAGAAGTACAAGCAACTGATAGTAAGAACAAAAATAGCACAGAGGCTAAGGTGTTGATGCTTATTAACTTAAATAGATTCATATTGATTAATAAATTAAATTTTTAACTAAACACAAATATCAATTAATTGCTTGATTAACTACAAAGCCATAAAATAGTTAGATTTTGATTCGTAAACTTAGCCTTTACCTTGGTTAGATTGTCTAGAGATTCCTTTTAGTTGCTTTTGAATATCATCAATTTCGTTTTTCAACCGTTGGGCTTCTTGATTGATAAAATTGATATGCTCCTCTCCCTCGGTACGAGCTTCATTTTGGAATACTTCTTTATTTTTCCATAGCCCAAGGAGTTTGTTACGTAAGTTACTGAGTTGATAGCTCACAATATCGCGATTATGCTGACCATCGGAAGGAGTTATGATGAGTGTAAGCAGTGTACTTAGCCCTGCACCAGTGAGCAAACCCCAAAAGAATGATGTGCGTTTTGACATAGAATAGACTCTAATTTTCGGTAATTGGTAATTTTTGTGTAAATATAGCCATTAAGCCTTAAATAGCAAAAATTCTTGTCATAAGTTGTGGGGCTTAGGGCGTAGAAAGGCACTTTATCTGTACAGGTGGCAGCATTTCCCTCTTTTTTGGCAGCTTTTTTCTTCCCAGAAAAAAGCACTTAGTTGATTGGTACTCATTTTTTATTTTCAGTTTGGCGAATATTTTACTACCTTTGCGTTTCGATTTTAACACAAAGTTTTTACTCCAAAAAGATATACTTATGACCTTACGAATTGCCAAAAAAATCTTAAAAAACAAAGAACAGCTCAACTACGGCAAGGTGCAAATGACCAAAGCCGAAACCATAGTTAGACGCTACGAAAAGAATAAGAAAGCAGATGCCTAAATGAATTAGCTGCTCTAAATCAAAACCCGTAGCCATGTGTTATGGGTTTTGATTTGGGAGTAGTTTAAAGTTTGTACTTTATTTTAGTTTTGTTCTATAATTTCTATTTCGGTAGAGGGTTTGGTGATGATAGGTGCGCTATTGTTCTCATTGGCATTGGCAGTTGCTTCATTGTCGTATTGAGGACTGAATGGCAAGGGATTATAAACTTGTTTCTTATAGAGTCTTTCTGCTATTTTCAAGGCAGTTTTTCCGGTATTGACCCCAAAATTAATCCTTTCTGATTTATCAAGTACAATAATACGTCCCATACGGTAAGCAAAAGCCGATGTAAGCGGAGTGGCTTCATAAATCTTCCCTTCAAAACTATCCAAACTTGTCTGACTAAGTACGATATAATCTGGATTGATGTAAGCCATTTCATCTTGGGTAAGTCTCTCCATGCCTTCATAGTCGAAGGCAGCATTTTTGACTCCACACAAGCGTAGGAGTTGGTGGGTGGTGGTTTCGCTTCCTGCAAACATCAGTGCTTGCGCTCCGCGTGCATGAACATAGAGCACACTAAGGGAGTCTTTTTGTTTTTGAATAATTTTTTCAACCTTTTTTAAGTCTCCGTTCAATTGTGCTAAAAGGCGTTTGCCTTCTTTATCTCGGTTAAGTTTTTTTGCCATACTGGCAATAAAGTCTTTGACATCATCCCAACTTTCACCTTTCTTGAATACAAAACAAGGGATATTTTTTTCTTTTATTTTTTTAATCTCCTCTTCATTAGCTGCATCTTCTTCCATAAAAACTACATCTGGCTTGTGTTTGAGCACATAACCAGCTCTTAGTACGGCTTTATTACCTACTTTGGGCACTTCTAAATACGGAAAAGCATCATAAGAGCGGTCTATAGCCACAATCTTGCTACTATCGCCAAGCGCATGCACTGCCTCTATCACTCGCTCTCCTAGACAAACAATTCGCTTAAATTTTGGGTATTGTTCGGGTTCTTTTTCTTGATTGATATGAGTTACTTCATTATTTTTTTGATTCTCTGTTAATGGTTCGTTAGATTTTTGACCACAGGCTACCAAGAAAAGCATTATCATTAAACAAGTAAAGGTATATGTTTTCATAGGTTTGTAATTTAGTTTTTAGATATATGTATGAGTCAATCAATTTATCAATCAGTACTAAACACGGAAGCCCCCCTACCGAAATTTATTTTTTAATGCCTGTAATTTAGCTTGAAATTCATCTTCAATGTCTGATGGCTTAGGCTCTGCCTTGGATTTGTTTTGAGGCTTATTTTGATGATTCTTTTGCTTTTCAGATTTGTTTTTCTTGAAATACGCTGATTTATTAGCTCTTCCCTCTTTTTGATGGCTTTCATTGACTTGGGTTTCTCCTTTTCGCTCTGTATTGCCTTGTTTTTTATCTCTTTTAGGCTTTGCTTCGCTTTCGTTAAGCATAGAAAAACTAATGCGTTTTCGGGCTACATCTACTTCTTTGACCGTTACGAGTACTTTTTGCTGTACTTTCACTACTTCATGTGGACTTTTGATAAAACGGTTGGTCATCTCGCTAATATGCACCAAGCCATCTTGGTGTACGCCCACATCTACAAAAGCACCAAAATTAGTAATATTGGTAACAATGCCATTGAGCTGCATACCCACTTGTAAATCTTCTATGCTATTGACACCCTCCGCAAACTCTACAGCTTCGAACTTGTCGCGGGGGTCGCGCCCGGGTTTAGCAAGCTCTGCCATGATGTCTGTGAGGGTGGGCAGCCCTACGTGCTCAGTTACATATTCTTTTATATTGATTTGCTTACGAAGTTCAAGCTTTTGCATCAAGTCAGCTACTGAGCAGTTGAGGTCTTGGGCCATTTTCTCCACTATGGGGTAGCTCTCGGGGTGTACAGCACTTGCATCGAGCGGATTTTGTGCATTGCTGATTCTAAGAAAGCCTGCTGACTGCTCGAAGGCTTTATCGCCTAGTCTTGTTACATCTTTAAGTGCATTGCGTGAGGGGAAAGCACCATTTTGGTTACGATATTCTACAATATTTTTAGCCAGTTGAGGACCCAGACCCGAGACATAAGTAAGCAATTCTTTACTTGCTGTATTGAGTTCTACGCCTACGGAGTTTACACAGCTTGCTACTACATCATCAAGACTTTTTTTGAGTTGGCTCTGGTCCACGTCGTGCTGATACTGCCCTACACCAATTGATTTAGGGTCTATCTTTACCAATTCGGCAAGAGGGTCCATCAGCCTTCTCCCAATAGAAACGGATCCTCTCACGGTAATATCTTGTTCAGGAAATTCTTCCCTTGCTACCTCAGAGGCAGAGTAAACAGAGGCACCACTTTCATTGACCATCACAATCGTGATTTCTTTGGGCAGACCTATTTCTCGCACAAAATGCTCAGTTTCGCGCCCACCTGTGCCATTGCCTATCGCAATTGCCTCTATTTTGAGCTGCTCGCAGAGTTGTCTGATGGTATCAGTTGCTTCTACACGTCTTCTATCAGGAAAAATAACCGCATGAAATACTAATTGCCCTTGTTTATCGAGGCATACCACTTTGCAGCCTGTTCTCAGTCCAGGATCTATGGCAAGCACACTTTTCTGACCGAGTGGGGGGGCAAGTAGTAGCTGTCGGAGGTTATCTGCAAAAACTTTGATGGCTTCGGCATCTGCTTTTTGCTTTGTAAGCACCCTGATTTCAGTCTCCATAGAAGATTTGAGCAAGCGTTTGTAAGCATCTTTGACAGCAATTTTGATTTGTGTGCCTGCTTCATTGTTGGTTTTGACAAAATATTTTTCTAATCTAGCGATTGCTTCGTCTTCGTCGGGGCTTAGGTCAAGTGAGATAATCATTTCCTTTTCTGCACGTCTGAGTGCTAGTACTCTGTGTGAAGGAGCATCTGTAATTTTTTCATTCCACTCAAAATAATCCTTATATTTTTGTCCTTCTTCTTCTTTCCCAGGTATGACCTTTGCTACGAATGAGGCTTGTTTCTCAAACAAATCTCTGATATTTGCCCTTGCTACTTGGTCTTCATTGATACGCTCTGCTATGATGTCTCTTGCCCCAGCGAGTGCCTCCTCGAGCGTATTGACCCCTTTTTCTTCGCTAATGTATTTTTGTGCTTCTTGGGCTAAGTTGAAGTTTTCTTGTTCAAATATTTTTTGGCTGAGAGGTTCAAGTCCTTTCTCTTTGGCTACCGTAGCACGAGTACGGCGTTTGGGTTTGTAGGGCAGATACAAGTCCTCTAGCACATTCATTGTGTCTGCTTGCTCAATCTGGGCTTTGAGTTCTTCGGTGAGTTTACCTTGCTCTTGTATGGTTTTCAAAATAGTATCGCGTCTTTTATCAAGCTCTCGAAGTTGCGCTAGGCGGTCTCTGATTTGAGCAATAATCACTTCATCAGCACTCCCGGTTGCTTCTTTGCGGTACCTTGCTATAAATGGGATAGTTGCATCATTATCAAGAAGTAAGGCTACGGCCGCTACTTGTGTTTGTTTGATATTGAGCTCTTTAGCAATTTTTGAAAAATGAGGATTTTCCATCATAAGTCTTTGAAATAAATTGGACTTGTTTCAGATGCAAAAATACTAAAAAAAGGCTTTTATTTTACGCATAGTGATAAAAAAAGAATGGAATAATTTTGACTTCCATTCATGTGAGCGTACACGAGAAAGAGCTGGAACACCTCAACACTATTAGTTTTTTAGAAGATATACATTGAGCAAAAGCTGGGCTGCTCAATGTTTCAAGTTTAGACATTACGAACCTTAAACTGATGATTGGCTCAGTATCATCATCATTATCTAATACACTATTCAAAAATTACTATTGTTGAAAGAAAATGATAATTGCTTGAGAAAGTCAAGCATTTTATTTTATAGGGTGGTGTCGTTGGAGTTATTTTGTTCTGATTTCACGGTAGAGGTTTGCCTTGCTTTATCATCTTCAATAAACTGTTCTTCGCCATCAAATCCGTTGATGAGGCACAAATCGCAAATGTTTGGGACAAGTTTGGTAAATCCTATGATACCCATACAGGTTTCTTCACCACAACAATCGCATTTAAAATCAAATTTATAAATCTTGAATTCCAACATAATTTTAAGGTTTTTTTGTTTTGCGCTATAAAGGCATTGAGTTCATCAAAGAAGTGTTTATTGCAACCAAATAGGGAACTTTTTTGATGCACGCAAAGCACCAATATTTTCTAAACTAACAATCACTCAATAAGTTTGTAAAAAGCTCAAAAAGAAGGTTTTTATTTTTTGCTAGTGCTAGTGGGAGGTGCGTTGCTAGGCATAAATTAGGTGTACCAACTTATCTTCATTACTTGTCCCAATTATTAAGAAAGTATCTGAGTGTTGCTCATTTGAACCCTGCGCCTATTTAGGACAAAAACTAGCCAATTTGCTTTGCCTTATATATGTTATATAGTGAACTTTCAGAAATTTTTGAAACCAAATCTCAAGTGCGAACCTCCACCAGATTGGTGTCTTGAAACTGCTCTGGAGAGTATTTTTTGGGTAGTATTACTCGGAAGATACTCCCCTCTCCTACTACGCTTTCTACTTCTACCCTACCTTTTAGGTGAATAACGAGAGTTTTTACAATAGAAAGTCCTAGCCCTGTGGAGCTTTCTCCTGCTGTAGGTCTAGCACTCAGTTTCTGAAATTTCTGAAAAAGTTTACTCTTTTCATGTTCGTTGATACCTATTCCGTGGTCTTCTACTTCAAAAATAAGATGGTCTTTTTCTGTTCTTACACTAAATTTAATCACCTCATTGAGCGGTGAAAATTTGACTGCATTAGAGAGTAAATTGTCTAATATCCTGCTCAATAAATTACTGTCCGTAACGTACAAAGGTACTGCCATTTGTATTTGAGAATCTATTTTAATAGATTTTTTTTGTGCAGTTTCTTGGTAGCTAGTTATCAAATCTTCCAGAAGTTGCCTCAGGTCAGTTTCAGCGAGATGAATTTGTAATTTTTGGCTTTCAATGGCTTTTACATCTAACCAATTTTGTATCATATTACGGGCTTCATTGGCAACCCTTTGGATGAGGTTCAGGTATTTTTCTTGCTCTTTACTGAGGTTTTTTGCCTGCAAGAATATAACATCTACCAATCCATAAACTCTATTAAGGGGTGCTTTGAGGTCGTGGGCTACTCCCCTCATAAGGTCTTCTTGGTTTTCGTAGAGTTTATCTAAGGTATTTTTTTCAGTAGAGATGGTTTTGTAATGCATTTGTTGCAGGCGAAGCTCCTCAGAAAGCTGCTTGAATTTGTTTTGAAGCAGCAAGTACTTGTATAGCAAATACACCACAAGCCCCAAGGCAAGCAGCAAAGTAAAAACCCAGAATATCTGAGCTTGCTGATAAGCTTGTAGATGAGTATCCTGCTGAGCTTTTTCCAGTTTTGTGCGTTGATTTTGCAGTGAATCTGCTTTCACACGCTCAGTTTTATCTACTTTTTGCCCTGCAAGTGATTGACTCACAACTGGTTGATTGTAAGAAGTAAGCAAGCAAAAAAATACAACAAGAAAAAGTCGTTTAGATTTCATAATTATTTGATAGCCAAATGTCAAAAGGAATCTTCTACAATCATTTTAGGTATATGATTGGTTGTTTTGATGCACTTTTGTTTTGCTTTGTCTGATAGCAACGATTGTTAAACTTGAGTTTAAAGTTAGGGATTATGATTTGAAAAACGTAAAATAATCTAATTTAATTTTACAAATGGCTATCATTAGTTTACTAATAGCAGCTTTGAGTAGATACTGCCAGAGGCTGCTTGGATTTGCTCAACCTAATAAAAAGCATCTTCAAAATGTTGCACATCAAAAAAATTTGCTTCTTCATTGGTTTGTATGGCTATGATGTCAAAACGTATATCACCTTGCCAGTTGCTTTCAAAGATATAGTGCTCGGCAGCGTGCGCTACACGTGCTTGTTGGGCAAGGCTTACAGCTTCTTCAGGGAAGCCATAGCCTTTATCTTGGTGAAATTTTACTTCCACAAAAACCAATATATCTTGCTTCAAAGCAATTAAGTCAATTTCTGAACGCTTAAAGCGATAATTTCTTAAAATGACTTGATAGCCTTTCTCTTTGAGATATTCAGTAGCAATTTGCTCTCCCCGTAATCCTTTTTCAGCGGTATTAATTTGTTTTGTCATACTGAGTTTAGACGTATTTTTGAGAAAAAGTGTTGTTAAATCCTCTTGAGTGTTAATTGTATTTTTACAAGAATTATCTACGGTTATCATAAACTTGATTATCTTTGCGAAAGGTTATAATAAATAATGTTTTATTGTACTCAGGTGAGATTTAGGCAATATTGTTTCTTTTGTAAGCAAAAAAATCTGATTGCTAGATAATATTTGTGGTATGTTTGTCCTTATCGCAGTAAGTAAGCAGCTAACTTCTTACCCTCAAAACCATCTAAAAACCATTATAAACCCTGTCTGTCTTAAAAAACTCTGATAAAAATAAAAACTTACTCCACAATTTAATAACAAACAAAATAAAAATTGATTATGATGCACGATTTGATTCTTGGTTTTCCGCAGCAACTGCAAAATGCCGTCAAAATTGGACAAAAAATTCAGTTTAGTGAACCTAAAAACGCAATCCACAATGTGCTAGTGGCAGGGCTGGGAGGTTCGGGCATAGGTGCTAACCTTGTAGAGGCTTTTGTAGCTGATAAACTCAAAGTGCCTTACAGTATTACAAAAACTTACGACATCCCGCGCTTTGTTGATGAACATACGCTGTTTATTGCTTCTAGTTTTTCGGGTAATACCGAAGAAACATTGGCTGCATTAGAGAAAGCCCAGAAGAGAAAAGCGCATATCTTCTGTCTTACCTCAGGAGGCAAAGCCCTCGATATTGCACAAAAAGAAGGTTATGACCATGTGCAAGTACCCAATGAAGCACCCTGCCCAAGGGCGTTTTTAGGGCTTTCACTCACACAATTGCTCTTTGTACTCAAAGGCTACAAGCTCATCAATGGTTTTTTTAGCAAAGATTTGAAAGAAGCCATAGAGTTACTTAATAGTAGCCAAACTGACATTCAGACTCAAGCCAAAGCACTTGCCCACGAACTCTACGGCAAAAGCCCTATTCTTTATAGTGATATTCCTTTTGGCCCTAATTTGGTGCGCTTCCAGCAGCAAATCAATGAAAACGCCAAGCAGCTTTGCCACGTGAATGTATTTCCCGAAATGAACCACAATGAATTAGTAGGCTGGGGCTTGCTGCCCGAGGTATATCAATATACTGCCGTGATTATGGTAAAAAGCGACTTTGACCACCCCCGCGTAAGCCACAGAATGGACATCTGCCACCAAATTTTTGCAAAGAAGGCCGCCAATGTGATTACCATTCAGCCACAAGGCACTTCGTTCATTGCACAAAATCTCTACCTCATCCACTTGTTCGATTGGGTATCTTATTACCTTGCTGAACTTAACCAAGTAGATTCGTTTGAGATTGATGTCATCAATTACCTCAAAGGTGAGTTAGCCAAAATATAACCCTACCATAATAAAATAAAAAGGTGCAGATTAGAGATTCACTGCGCCTTTCTTTTTAATGATAGTACAGCTATAAGAAAGGCTTTAATCTTTATTAATAGGGACATTCTGTAAGATGTTTTCTATCACTTGCGTGCTTGTGATGCCTTCGGCCTCGGCTTCGTAGTTGAGCGAGACGCGATGATTAAACACATCATGGCTTACCTCTTTGATGTCTTCAGGAAGCACATAGTTTCGCTCGTCCATATAAGCAAGAGCCTTGGCAGAACGATGAAGGTCTATGCATGCACGTGTAGAAACGCCAAACTGCACATAGTTTGCCTCATTTTTTAGTCCATACTCAGCGGGGTTTCGTGTGGCATATACTAGCTCAATCATATATTTTTCTAATGATTCAGAAACACTTACTTGGTTGATTTCATCACGAATAGCAAAAATATCCTCTTTGTCGAGAATGGGGTTAATCTCCGCCTTGAAGTTCATGTTAGACATACGGCGCATCACTTCTAGCTCTAGTTCTTTGCCAGGATAGCTTACGTGTATCTTCATCATAAATCGGTCTATTTGTGCTTCGGGCAGTGGGTAAGTGCCTTCTTGTTCTATAGGATTTTGGGTAGCCAATACCAAAAATGGCTTATCCAAGAGATAAGTGGTTTCTCCGATAGTTACTTGTTTTTCTTGCATAGCTTCTAGCAAGGCAGATTGCACTTTGGCAGGTGAGCGGTTTACTTCATCAGCTAGAATAAGGTTAGCAAAGATAGGCCCTTTTTTGACCTGAAAATCACCTTCTTTTTGGTTATAGACCATTGTTCCAATCAAATCGGCGGGGAGCAGGTCAGGGGTAAATTGCAAGCGTTGGAATTTGAGGTCGAGTACTTTTGCAAGGGTATTGACTGTGAGGGTTTTAGCCAAGCCTGGCACTCCTTCTAGGAGTACATGCCCATTAGTAAATAAGCCAATCAATAGGCGATTAATCATATAATCTTGCCCTATGACCACTTTGCGCATTTCCCTGAACGCTTGCCTTATTTTAGCGTGATAATCTATTTTGAGGTCTTTAATTTCTGATTCCATACAATTTTGGTTGTGAATGGTCTATCTAGGTAGTAGCATTTGGCTCTTACGCTCGTTTGAATTGCAAAAGAGCAAAACTTGTACTAAAAAAGCAAATCAATCTCGAATAATAGATGCTACCACGCTCGGTTAGTGAGAAGTACTCTTACCAAAACCAATTTGTACGCTCGGCTTGGTTTTTTTTGAAGCGAAATACCACCTGTGTAGCTGGAAATCGCTGCTTAAAACGGCGTACCTGTCGGTCTTTCAGTGGTGTCTGCTCACAATGTAGCTCTTGCAATTTTTGAAGCCTGTAGAGCGGTCTGAGGTTTTTGATGTAAGTATGATTGCATTTAAGCACTTTCAGGTTAGATAGCCGTACCAATGCTTTGAGCGAATCTACATCAGTGAGGCTTATCTCCAAATAGCGCAGATTTTTAAGTTTTTTGAGAGGTGTCAGGTCATAGATAGGCGTATTAGCTGCTGATAAGCGCATCAGATTGGGCAAAAAGGCAATATCGTCTAATTGTGTAATGTTGGTATTGTTCAGGTCAATAGATTGCAAAAACCTAAGCTGTCTGAGTGGTGCTAGGCTCACTACTTTACAATCACTGGCATTGATTTCTTGCAGACTGATGATTTTTTTGAGGTCATCTTCCGTGATATTATGAGATGGTTCAAAATTTCCAATGTGTGCTTTGAGCAATTGTTGCCATTCAGGGTTAAGTTGATTCCACCAATTTTGGCTTGGCTCGAAAAGCCTACGCCATTCTTGGTTGATATTTTCCCAGAGGTTGGTATTTTCAAGATTTCGTTTCCAAGATGCTTGCAAATCTTGCCAAATATGGTTTAATTCATTCATAATCAATAGTTTAGTAATGGTTAGTTATTAATTGTCAGTTGTTAGCTAAGTCAATTAATTACCTATCAATGATTTAGAACTGAAATTATAGGAGATTATCTTTTACATCTTCCTTAATAAATATTTCAAAAAAATGTATCACCTATCGCATTGAGAAGTTGTATGCTGACTGAGAACCAAGCCTTTTAATAAAAGTGAATCTATTCTCTCAACAATAATAATCAAAATAATGGGTATAGACAAACGAACAAAAGTATTTTGTGTACTTCTTATCCTACTCGCCCACAAAAAAGTACAAAGCCCTTGAAATTGCTTTCAAAGGCTTTGTAGATATAAAGATGTTTAGTTGTTGTGCAGGCATTGCTTGAAAGCCTGCTAGACTGCAAAACTCTCTCCGCAGCCACAAGTACGGCTTGCGTTAGGATTGACAAAGTGAAAGCCTTTGCCATTTAATCCGTCTGTAAAATCTAGAGTAGTGCCTATTAGGTAGAGTAAACTTTTTTTATCTACCAATATTTTCACGTCTTTGTCTTCAAAAACTTGGTCGTTTTCGTGAATACTTGCATCAAACTCTAGGCCATACATTAGCCCTGAACATCCTCCTCCTTTGACTGCCACGCGGATGTGGTGATTTATGTCTAAGTTATCTTTGCTGCGGAGTTCTTGTATTTTATTTTTAGCTTGTTCTGAAATCGTTATCATTTGTATTGTATTAAAATTTACTGAATGTAAGTGTAAATGAATTTTTACTTATTTTCTTAAAATCACTATAGTAAACTTCCCAAAAGTCTAAAAAGTTTCTTATTTTTCCAAATTAAAAAATTATCACTTAAAAATCTATATTAAATACTATGCTCAAAGTAGAACACATAGGAATTGCAGTAAAAGACTTGGCAGCCTCAGATGCTTTGTTTACAAAATTATTTGGCAGCCCCCCCTACAAAGCCGAAGAAGTAGTCTCCGAAGGTGTAAAAACATCTTTCTTTATGATGGGAAGCACCAAAATAGAACTACTAGAAGCCACTAGCCAAGAAAGTGCCATTGCAAAATTCATAGAAAAGAAAGGAGAAGGTGTACATCATATTGCCTACGAAGTAGCCGACATAGGGGCAGAAGTAGCACGCCTCAAAGCCGAGGGCTTTACTATCCTGAATGAAACACCCAAAAAAGGGGCTGACAACAAGTTAGTGGTGTTTTTACACCCAAAATCTACCAATGGCGTATTAGTAGAACTCTGCCAAGAAACCAAAGTATAAAATAATTTTATCACAAGTCTAAAAAAAATAAAATATTTAAAAAAATTAGCCTATTTTTGTTTTTGGTCGTATATGGATTATTGATGATTCAAAAAACAAATATGGGCTAATTTTACAAAACTGACACTACCACTAAATACATGGCAAAAATTCTTATCATCGACGACGAAAAAAGCATTCGCTATACCCTTCGCGACATCTTAGAGTACGAAAACTACGAAGTAGATGAAGCCCAAGATGGCGAAGAAGGCTATGAAAAAATCAAGAAAAATAACTATGATGTAGCACTCTGCGACATCAAAATGCCCAAAATGGACGGCATGGAGGTGCTCGAGAAAGTAAGTGAACTAAGTAAAGATACGCAATTCATTATGATTTCGGCACATGGTACTATCAAAACTGCCGTAGAAGCCACCAAAAAAGGAGCTTTTGATTTTATCCAAAAACCACCAGACCTCAACCGCCTCTTGCTTTGTGTACGCAATGCCCTTGATAAATCACACCTTGTAACAGAAACCAAAGTACTACGCAAAAAAGTAAGCCGTACTTTTGACATCGTAGGCGAGTCAGAAGCAATACAGCGTGTGAAATCTGATATTGAAAAAGTAGCTCCCACAGATGCACGTGTACTCATCACAGGCCCCAACGGCTCGGGAAAAGAGCTTGTCTGCAAATGGCTGCACGCCAAAAGCAATCGCTCCGACAAGCCGCTTGTGGAGGTAAATTGTGCTGCTATTCCTAGCGAACTCATTGAGAGTGAGCTATTTGGACACGAAAAAGGCTCTTTTACTTCTGCCATCAAACAGCGCATCGGCAAGTTCGAGCAGGCAAACGGTGGCACGCTCTTCTTAGACGAAATAGGCGACATGAGCCTCTCAGCACAAGCAAAAGTACTACGTGCTTTGCAAGAAGGCAAGATAACCCGTGTAGGAGGCGACAAGGAAATCAGCGTGAATGTGCGTGTGATAGCCGCTACCAATAAAAACTTGCGTACTGAAATAGAAGAAAATAAGTTCAGAGAAGACCTCTACCATCGTATTGGAGTCATTTTGATTCACGTGCCCCCGCTCAATGAGCGTAGAGAAGATATACCGCTTTTGGTTAATAAATTTTTGAACGACATAGCCGAAGAATATGGTGATGCACCCAAAGAAATTGAAGAAAAAGCTATGGCATACCTTCAAAAACTCAGCTGGACAGGAAATATACGTGAACTACGCAATGTCGTAGAGCGGTTAATCATTATGAGTGAAGAAAAAATCACCGAAGAAGATGCTAAGATTTATACTGCTGTTGGTACACGTTAAGCTGTTCTCATTCTATCTACTCTATAATGCAATGTTTTACTCAATGACTTCGGTAAAATCTCAAATTTTTACCGAAGTTTTTTGTTTCTGCCCCTACCCTGCGTTTCTTTCACTCAAGAAAAGCTAAACCAACATTTTGAGTACTTTCTTGAGGGCTTCTATAAAAGTATCTACCTCTTCACGGGTATTATACATAGCAAAAGAAATCCGTGAAGTGCCAGGTATATCCAAACGCTGCATTAAGGGCTGAGTGCAGTGATGTCCTGTTCTGATGGCAATGCCTTGTGCATCTAAAAGCGTACCTATGTCGCTGTGATGCGCTCCCTCTACTACAAAAGAAATCACACTGACTTTTTCTTTGGCAGTACCTATAACCTTTAGTTGCGGAATCTCTTTCATGCGCTCGGTAGCATAAACAAGTAGGTCGTGTTCGTGCAGGGCGAGGGTCTGCTTACCAAATTGGTTCATGTACTCGAGGGCATTTTTGAAAGCAATGGCATCGGCAATATTGGGCGTACCTGCTTCAAACTTGTGGGGCAGTTCATTGTAGGTTGTCTTTTGGAAACTCACTTCCTTAATCATCTCTCCGCCACCGTGGTAGGGAGGCATCGCTTCCAAAATATTTTTCTTACCGTAGAGCGCACCAATGCCTGTGGGAGCATATACTTTGTGTCCTGAGAAGGCATAAAAATCACAATCCATTGCCTGAACATCTATCTCGAGGTGTACACTTGACTGTGCGCCATCTACAAAAACTACTGCTCCGACTTCGTGTGCTTTTTTGATAATTACCTCCACAGGATTGATAGTGCCAAGTGCATTAGAAGCGTGTACTATTGACACCAATTTGGTCTTTGGAGAGAGTAATTTTTCATATTCTTCTAAGATAAGTTCTCCCTCATCTGTGATGGGAATGACTGTGATGATAGCTCCTCTTTCTGCTGCTATGAGTTGCCAGGGTACAATGTTGGAGTGATGCTCCATTTCTGAAAGAATGATCTCATCGCCAACCTGCAAGTTGGCACGCCCCCAAGTGTTAGCTACAAGATTGACAGCTTCTGTCACGCCACGGGTAAAGATGATTTCTTCCACAAACTGGGCATTGAGAAAAGTCTGAACTGCTGTGCGGGTGTCTTCATAATCGCCTGTAGACTTGGCAGCAAGGTAATGCGCTCCTCTGTGGATATTGGCGTTATTTTTTAGGTAATAAGTATCTAAGGCTTCTATCACTACTTTGGGTTTTTGCGAAGTAGCCGCATTGTCAAAGTAAATTAATCGCTTGCCATTGATTTCTTGTGCCAAAATCGGAAAATCCTCACGTATTTTATATACATCAAAAGCAAGAGTTGCTTGTTGTTCTTTCATATTGATAAAAAATATTCTAATCTATACATCTATTATGTATGCCTAACAAAGATACCTGCGTTTGAGTTTTGAGTCTTTTTAATACTTATTGAGCAAATTAGGCAAAATTAGGATTTAATCCTTCTGTGTACTTAAAATTGCCTCGTGTGCATCTTTGATAAACTTGTGCAACTCTCTGATGTGTTTATGCTCATCAAGTACCTTATTGTGTTTTGCAAGTATTTCATCATGTTTTCTTTGAAACTCCTCATCGCTCATCTTGCCAAGGGCATACTCTTCGTTGAGGGTATTTTGTTGTTTTAGAAAAGTTTGATGTGCAGTAATAAGGCTATCATGTTTTATGAGGGCGTTGGTGTGTGCTTCAAGCGAGGTTTTATGTTCTACAAAAAGAGGGTCATTGAGGTCTTTTAGCTGCTCTACCTGTGTTTTCCATTGTTTTAGCTCGGCTATCCAGTCTTTGTGTTCGCTTTTGAGCACTTCTTGGTCTTGCACAAACTCTTGGTGAGAGATGAGTAGTTCTTTGTTCAGCGTTTCATTGCTGTTTTGAGAACCACTACACTGGCATAATCCAAAAATCAATAAAATAAGAAAAACAAAAGATGAGTTAAAATGCCACATGCTACAATAATTTTTTTTCAAAGACAATTAAATACTAATTGAATGTAATTCAAACATCTCTTTTTAGCTGCTCAGCCCTTTTCTTCTCCTCGAGAGCACCTTTAGGGAAGCAAATCTGACTTACACCCCATTGATTCAATGGGCAATTTTCCCAATTAGATGCGATAACATAATTTAAAAGTGGTTTTTAGCATAAAAACCACTTTTTAGATTATTTCTAACTGTAAGTTGCTGACAATGATAAATTAAAAAAATATGTTTCAGAGCTTACAACTCACATTTCACACTTTCTTTGGGAGTATTTTGTTAGCCTACCAAGTTCATCTTCACAAAATCTTGAATATCTATCATGCCTATGGGTAAGTTATCTTCAAGTATGATGATATTGTCCACGCCTGTTTCTTTGAATACCTTTACAGCCTCGTGAAGCAAGGCATTGGAAGGAATAGCAATTGGAGTTTTTTCACCAACTACATCACTCATGGGTTTTTCTAGCAGATTTTTACCTGATTTGCGTAGGTTGCGCCTTAGGTCGCCATCAGTAAAAATACCTGCTAGTTCACCATTATTTTTAAGTACTGTAACAGCCCCCAAGCCCGACTCTGTCATTTGTGTTAAGGCTTCAAAAACAGTTTCGTTCATTTTTACAGTAGGGTTGGCCTTGCTTATTACCTCTTTTACGCTCACTGTTAGTAGGCGGGTATGCTCTACAAATTGGTCAGTACCTACGGTAGTAAACACGTTTTCGGTGAGTGTTTTCATTACTTTCCAAGGGGCTGTGATGGTGTGTACTTTGGCAAGCAATGCCTCACGGATATGGTCGGGATAGCGTACTGAAGAAAACATTACTTTGGTATTGTAGCCATAGTGCTGCACTACTTCGGTGCATTGCTTTACGAGGTTGAGTGCGTCATGCCCTTGGTCTTGCAGACGACCCACAAGCGGGCATACATAGGTAGCACCTGCTGCCATAGCCATGTAGGCTTGGTTAAGGGTATAAATAAGGTGTACGTTCACCATTAGCCCCTCATTGCGAAGCATACGGCAAGCCCTTACCCCCTCATTAGAAACAGGTATTTTGAAAACAGTTTTTTCTTTGTCAAGCCCAAGTGCCAGCAATCGCTGTGCTTCTTTCAAGATGTCTTCGGCACTATCGCCGAGTGCTTCTACTTGTAGCACAGGCACCATTTGCGCCAATTTGAGGATAGCTCCATCAATATCAGTGATGCCTTGTCGGTGCATAAAAGTGGGCGTAGTAGTTAGCCCAGCCAAAAAACCTAGACGAAAAGCTTCTTCTATTTCTTTAAAGTCCACGGAGTCAAGATACAATTCCATTATTTTGAGGGTTTAGTTTTTGATTTTTTTGTTTTGTCTTAAGTTAAGTATTTTTGTTTATTTCTTCTTTGAATTTCTGTATTAGTTCTTTTGTAGGATTCAATATTGATGATACATCTTTTTCTGTGAATTCAAAAAAATCACCGTAATCTCCTTTTTGCCTCCAATCAAATAAATCAGAATAAACTTTACCTAATCTTGTTTCAATTATATTTTGCTTTACAAAATGAAGAAAGAATTGGGTTTTTACGCCCGTATGCGTTTTTGTATGTAATTCTGCCTCAGTCAATAAAGCACTTACAGCGTAGTAAGCTGCATAATAAAGGCGATTCACAGATGAATTCCATTTTCCGTTCTCGATAAGAAGTGCTGCTACCTCAAGTGTTTCATCTGCTTTGTTAATTCTGTAGCGTATATATTCTTCTTTCTCATCTTGATTCATAAGGCAACCCCTTCTCGTAAAATATTTTTGTAAAGAGGCGTAACGCAAAACTTTGTTTCCCATTCTCTTTTAGATTTTACCATAGTAGAGATTGCCTGACCATACTGTAGTTCTAAATCAAATAATCTATGTCTAAATTTTTGCTCATCTTCAAGTCCTGCCTCGAAAGGTACCAATATAAGTAAGTCCCAGTCGGAGGTTTCTTTTGCATCTCCTCTTGCCCTTGAACCGTACAAAATAATTTCTGCCTTTGGTTCAATTGCTTCAATTGCATTTTTGATATGAATGAGTAACTCTTTGTGTTTAGACATCTTCCAGTGCATTAATTTATAAATTCTTTACAATGGCATGAATCTCCAAAAGTGGTTTGATGAACTCTTCCAAGTCAAAGACACACAACTGACTGGCAGCATCGCAGAGTGCCATATCGGGCGTGGGGTGCGTTTCTATGAATACGCCATCTACCCCTGCGGCTACTCCCGCACGCGAAAGGCTGGGTAGGTATTCTCTTGCGCCCCCTTTGCTGTCTTTGCTCGGGATACCATATTTTCGGATAGAGTGCGTAATATCAAACACTACGGGATACTCTAGTTGGTTAAGATGGTAAAAACTACGTGGGTCGACCACAAGGTCATTATAACCAAAGGTGTAGCCGCGCTCTGTCAGGATGATATTATAATTGTCCTGAGCCTCTACTTTGGCTACGGGATGCTTCATATTTTCTGGAGCTAAGAACTGCCCATGCTTCAGATTGACGGTTTTGCCAGTTTGGGCAGCCGCTACTACAAGCGAGGTTTGCATACAAAGATAGGCTGGAATCTGGAGTATGTCTAGCACTTCGGCAGCTGCAGCTGCCTCGTGGGGGTGGTGAATATCGGAAAGCAAAGGAAATCCAAATTCTTTTTTGATGCGCTCGAGCGTTTTTAAGCCTTCTTCTAGCCCTGGTCCGTGATAATACTCCAGAGAGCTTCGGTTGTCTTTGGTATAAGAAGATTTAAAAATAATAGGAATATTAAGCCTTTCAGAAACTCCTTTGAGGTGTTCGGCAGTACGCATCATGATGCTTTCTTCCTCAATCACACAAGGTCCTGAAATCAAGAAAAGGGTATTGTCTCCACAAGTGATGTTGCCTACTTTTACAGTTTTATTTGACATAATCTTGCATTTAATTACCCTTTTTGAGGGTATAGTTTTGTGGCAAAAGTACATTTTTTTTAACAATATTATCCTATAAATAGGATAATTTACAGATTCGTATTAGTTTTTTATTCAACTGCATCACTTTCCAACGCCTCTGCTTTGAATCCTGCCTCTTCTATAATCCCAATGACTTGCTTATTACTGATTTCGCCACGTACTAGCAAAATCTTATCAGGGTTTTCAATATCTACCTCCCAATGTTCAATGTCTAACTCTTGATTGAGAAAGGGAGTTACGGAATTAATGCAGTTACCACAGTTGATGTTGGTTTTAAATTTTAGTGTATTCATATCCATTATAATAATATTTGATGTTGCTAAATTGCTCATTTGTGTTTAATCTGCAAAAAAGTTCTTCTAAATCTATCACTAGGTAAGTAGTTAGCAATAAGTTGTAATTTTTTAACACACTCATTATCAGCGGTTTAGATGATAAAAATACAAAAGTTATTTTCTAACATTTGCTAAATTAAAGAAATATTGGTATTGACTTTACCATCTTTAAGTTTTACTGCTTTACCAACAAAAACACGCTGTTCAAGTACACAAGGCAATATTTTTATTTTCAAAATTTAGTTTACTCAAAGTAAAGATATTAAAAAATACTTAGAGTAGCTGGCTTATATTTCCTTTTTTTTGATGAAATTTGAGGCTAATTTTTTTAATCATCTATCTTGACAAATGACGATAAGCGATAAAAAACAGCACTTTTCTGCTTCACAGTTACAACAATTTTGTGAAAGTGTATTTACTGCCATAGGCTATCAGCCCGAGCAAGCACACAAAGCCGCCAATGTACTTATAGCTGCTGACTTGCGCGGCATAGATTCGCACGGTGTAGCAAGGCTTTCAGGCTATGTAAAGCAATGGGAACTCAAAAAGCTAAATGCTACACCCCACATTGCCATAGTACACGAAACCCCCAGCACCGCCACCATAGATGGCGACAGCGGGCTAGGGCTGATTGTAGCACAAGCAGCTATGCAAGTAGCTATTGAAAAAGCCCATAAAGTAGGCTCAGGTTGGGTAGCGGTGCGCAATTCAGGGCATTTTGGCATAGCAGGCTACCATGCCATGCTAGCACTTCCTCACAATATGATTGGGATTTGCCTCACCCACGCTACTAGCTTATCTGCCCCTACCTACTCCTTAGAAAAAATGCTTGGCACTAATCCCATAGCCGTAGCCATTCCCGCCCTTGAAGAAGATGCTTTTGTGGCCGATTTGGCAACTACTACAGTGGCGTATGGGAAACTACAAATTTTGCAACGCAAAGAAGAAGAAGCCCCCCTCGGCTGGGCACAAGATGCCACAGGCGAACCTACTAACAACCCTCACGCACCCAAAGAAGGAGGCTCGCTTACACCCCTTGGCAGTGATGAGCTGCACAGCAGCCACAAAGGCTATTGCTTGGGAGCTACAGTAGATATTCTGTCTGGCGTACTCTCAGGAGCAAATTTTGGCCCTTGGGTACCTCCTTTTGCTACAGCGGGCAGCACTTCAGAGCGGCAGCCTCCCGTGGGCATAGGCACAGGGCATTTTTTTGGAGCTATGCGTATTGATGGGTTCCGCCCTGCCGAGGATTTTAAGAGAGATATGGATATTTGGATTCGTGCCTTCAAAAATGCCAAAGCTCTACCAGGCAAACGTGTGCTAATACCCGGAGAACCAGAGCGAATGGCAGAAGCCGAAAGACTAAAAACTGGAATACCCTTACTTAAAAAAGTACAAGAAGACTTAGACAGCTTGGCAAAAAAACTGAAAATCAATTCTCTTATTGAAATGTAAAACTCAAATCTTTTTTGAGCAGTAATTTGTCAAAACAAGATACTTTTATTAATTTGTATTTTGAATTGAGGCAAATAGTCCATTTAAAGTCATAAAATCACGTGTTTTGCTAAAAAAAATAATGCTTTATAGCTTTTACGCTTGTTTGCTGGGATTTGTGTTGATGATGTTGTTGATACTTTACAGCAATCAAGCAATAGAACAATACAGCCAAGCGTATGTCTTTGATGATACAAGAAAGATACC
The DNA here is from genome assembly GCA_964480455.1 of uncultured Cytophagaceae bacterium. Classification (GTDB taxonomy): domain Bacteria; phylum Bacteroidota; class Bacteroidia; order Cytophagales; family Microscillaceae; genus JAABSX01. The sequence continues at coordinate 14,866 of CAYZQI010000022.1, read as the reverse complement.
TCAAAACAAGGTAGGATTGATACTTGGTACCAGCAAAAAAATACAAAACGGGCAGCTCAATCTTTATTTTAAATATCGCATCAAAGCTGCAGCCGAGCTTTACTATGCAGGCAAAGTGCGCTATCTCTTGGTGAGTGGCGATAATAGCCTCAAAGAATACAATGAACCCATGGATATGCGCAAGGCACTTCTTGCGCAAGGAGTACCCGACTCTGTAATTGTATTGGATTTTGCAGGTTTTAGAACCCTAGACTCCGTAGTGAGAAGCCAAAAAGTATTTGGACAAAATAAAATTACTATCATCTCGCAGGCATTTCATAACAAACGAGCTCTCTACATTGCACGTAAGAAAGGCATAGATGCCATCGCCTACAATGCCCAAGACGTGGGCTTTACCTCAGGGCTAAAAGTGCAAATCAGAGAAAAAATGGCAAGAGTCAAAGTTCTATTAGACCTCCACCTCCTCAATACACAGCCTAAGTTTTTAGGAGACGAAATTGCTATTGACGAACCCTAAACAAGAGCACGTACAATCTATCAGCCCCAAATAGCACAATAAAGCTACTAAGTAAAGCATAAAAAACAACTTTGACATTTTTATTTGTTAAGTCTTTGATAATGAGAATATTAAAAAATCACATTTCACAATTCATATTTTACACTTTCCTAATAATGCAGAATAAGATTTAACTTTGTGGCGAAATACATTAAAAAAACTAAAACTCTACCCATGAATTACCGCATTTATTTCAAAATTAACACACTCACAATTTTACTGGCGTTGTTAGTATTGTTTGCTTGTAATACACCTACTAAGGCACAACTGCCCGAAAAACCTGACTCAGTCGACCTCTCTGCCTACCCCTGGATGTTAGGAGCATTCAACAAAATACAATTTTACGACCGCAATGCTACCAATTGTTTTTACCAGCAATGGAAAATAAGCAATCAAAACAAACTTTCTGTTGTACACCTTGGAGACTCTCACTTACAAGCCGACATCTACCCAGGACAAATTCGTAAGAAAATGCACAAACTTCACGGAGATGGAGGAAGAGGGCTGATGTTTGCCTTTTCTACTGCCAAGACATATTCATCTGTAGATTATAAATCTACCCATACAGGCGTTTGGACTGCCGCCCGAAGCATCACGGTTATTCCTAAACTACCGCTGGGTGTGCGCGGAATGACCTGCAATACCAAGCAAGCAGGGGCAAGTCTGGGTTTTCAGTTTGCTGCCGAAGTGCCAAACCACTACGATATGTTGAAAATATTTTATAAGAAAACGCCCAATACTTATGACTTACGCCTAAAAATAGGCACTCAAACCTTAGAAGTATTGCTTGATACTGCCCAAAATGTAAACCCTTATGTAGCTATACAACTGCCCACCGCAGATAAGAACCTCAGCCTCCAAACCATCAAAAATAGACCCGAGCAGAACGAATTTGAGTTTTATGGCATGAGCCTAGAGACAAGCCAAGACAGCGGCGCAGTCTGGCACAATGCAGGGGTGGGTGCCGCACGCTCGCATGCTGTGCTATACCAAAAACTTTTTAAGGCACAACTGCCCTCACTCAACCCCGATTTGGTCATCATAGATTTTGGTACGAATGATTATCTCTATGATGATAAAATCAAACCTGAATTGGAGGAAGAAATCAAAAAAGTAATCCAAACGGTCAGAGATGTTTGCCCCAATACGAGCATCTTACTGACCACAGCCCAAGACCTTTACTGGAAGCGTGTGAATGTGCGCTCTGGAATCCAATTTTCTGAATTAATCCATAAAATTGCCCAAGAAACTAGCTGTATGGTCTATGATTGGTACTGGGTGGCAGGGGGGCAGCGCGCGATGCTAAAATGGGTTCAAGCCAAAACTGCCCAAACCGACAACGTACACCTTACTTGGAAGGGCTACCAACTTAAAGGAGATTTACTTTTTGAAGCATTAACAGACCTTATCAGTTGGCTAGAAACCAACCCTGACGTACAGCGTATTTTGCCAACAGATTCACTCAAGACTGCCCAAGCCAAGTACGGCTATGTCTATCAGCCCTCTACTCCTGCCCAAGTAACTGTGGCAACAGATGGGAAGAAATCTTTGCAATATACCATCAAAAGAGGTGATACCCTTTCGCTCTTAGCCCGCAGGTACAATGTGAGCGTAATGCAACTCAAAGCTTGGAATAATCTAAAAAATGATGTAATTTACGTGGGAAATACTTTGACTATCTATCAATGAGCGCAAAGTAGGCTAAATTTTCAATGATATACCTCTAGATTATTTATACAACAATGGCTAAAATCAAATCGGCATACTTCTGCCAACAGTGTGGCTATCAATCGCCCAAATGGATGGGCAAATGCCCTTCTTGCGAAGCATGGAACTCTTTTGCAGAGGAAATCCTAGAAAAAGAAGATACCGCCAGAAAAGGGGAATGGCGCACCTCTACTTCTCAAAAAAGGGCTGCCAAACCACGCCTCATTCAAGAAATAGACCCGCTCTCGCAAGACCGTATTCTTACACCCGACCTAGAACTCAACCGTGTGCTAGGAGGGGGTATTGTGCCAGGGTCTTTGGTGCTAATTGGAGGTGAACCAGGCATTGGTAAATCTACCCTGCTGCTACAAATCGCCCTGCAGTTGAGCAGTCATAAGGTATTGTATGTTTCAGGAGAAGAAAGCGAGCAGCAAATAAAAATGCGTGCCGAACGCCTCAATCAAAAAATTCCTACCCTCAGCGTGGACGAAGAAGCCACAGCAGGTTGCTATATCTTGACAGAAACCTCTACTCAAAATATTTTCAAACAAATAGAAACTTTTCAACCTCACATGCTAGTGATAGATTCTATTCAAACCTTACAGTCGGCTTTCATTGAGTCGGGGGCGGGCAGTGTGTCGCAGGTGCGCGAGTGTACTGCAGAACTGATGAAATATGCCAAAGAAAGTGGTACGCCTGTATTTTTGATAGGGCATATCACCAAAGAGGGCAGCCTAGCAGGCCCCAAGGTGCTAGAACACATGGTAGATACGGTCTTGCAGTTTGAAGGCGACAGGCACTTGGTCTATAGAATTTTGCGTGCTACTAAAAACCGCTTTGGCTCTACCTCTGAGCTAGGCATTTATGAAATGCTAGGCGATGGCCTACGCGAGGTGAGTAATCCTTCTGAAATCTTGATTTCACAACGTGAAGAAGACATTACAGGAATTGCCATTGGAGCTACCCTTGAGGGCAACCGTCCTTTACTGATAGAGATTCAATCGCTGGTTAGCCCTTCAAGCTATGGTACGCCACAGCGTAGCTCTACGGGCTATGATAGCAAACGCCTCAATATGCTGCTGGCAGTGCTTGAAAAGCGTGGGGGTTTTAGGCTTGGCGCGCAAGATGTATTTCTCAATATTACAGGAGGGCTTAAGATAGAAGACCCTGCCATAGACCTAGCCGTTTGCGCCTCGATTGTTTCTTCTTATGAAGATGCAGTGATTTCACCTGATACTGCCTTTGCTGCCGAAGTAGGGCTAGGAGGCGAAGTACGTGCAGTCAATAAAATAGAGCAACGCATTGGCGAAGCCGAAAAACTAGGTTTTAAAAAAATATTTGTTTCTAAGTTTGCCCTCAAAAGTATTGTGGTAGCGCAGTTCAAAATCAAAATTATACCCGTCAGCAAATTAGATGAGATGTTTGCAGAGCTATTTGGATAGCAATGCTACCCATAATGCACTTTTACAAGACTTCTCCAAGCAAGATGGGTGTATCAAAAAGCCTAAGCACTCAATTTATTGAGCATCACAGGCAGTCCATCTTTGGGTTCTTGGATAGGGATATGCCTATATACTGCCTTGTAGCCCTGCGGTGTATTCCAAGCAAACTGAGTGAGAATTTTGTGCATAACCAATTTAATTTGCATCTCTGCAAAACCAAATCCTAGGCAGTGATGCTTGCCTGCACCAAAAGGCGTGTAGCTATGTGGGCATTTTTTATGCTCGGCGCGAGGGTCTTCAAAGCGCAGAGGGTCAAAAGCTGTGGCATTCTTAAAATTTTCAGCTTCATAATGATTGTGATGCACCAAAACCGTAACATTGGTTTGGGCAGGAATGGTGTAACCTTCAAACTCGATTTCTTCCGTAGTTTGTCTGGGTATTAAGATGAGGGGTGGATGCAGTCGGAGTGTTTCTTTGATAGCCAAGTCTAAATATGAGAGTTCTGCTAAGTTTTCAAAAGTAAGCGCACGGTGTTGTTCAAACTCAAGGCTTTGTTGTCGTAATTTTTCCTGCCAGTCGGGGTTTTGTGCTAGTTCATAAAATAGGCTTGTCATCGTACTGGCGGTAGTATCGTGGGCGGCCATCAGCAGGAAGATAAGATGATTGATGATGTCTTCATCTGTGAGCTTGTCGCCTTCTTCATTTTCGGCCACACACAACTTACCAAGCATATCAGACGTAGGATTTTTGCGCCTTTCTGCTAAGATTTCTCTAAAATATTCCTCGAGTACTTTTCTACCCTTGATGCCATACCAATAAGTAGTAAACGGAATTTTGAAAGGGAGTAGTGCAGTAGAGGCTTTTACTACTTGGATAATTGCTTGGTTTACTCTTTCTAAATCTTTGGAGAGGTCTAAACCAAAAAAAACCTTGGCTGCCAGAAACAATGTCAGTTTCTTCATCTCAGGAAACACCAATAGCTTAGATTGATTTGCCCACTGGAGCAAAAATTCATCTATTTTGGGTAGCATAGCCTCCATGTAACCTTTGAGTGATTCTTTGCGAAAGGCACTCTGCATAATTCCTCGGTGGTGCTGGTGGTTTTCGCCATCTTTGAGCATCAATCCATCATGAAAAAGCTCGTCTATGCTTTCCCAACCTTTGTGGCTTGACATGTATTTTGCTTGCTCTACGAGCAGAAATTTGTTGGCTTCTGTACCCACTAAAAACACCACAGGCTTAGCAAGGATTGTCATTTTAAAAATACTGCCGTGTTTTTTGTATTGTTCTTGTAGAAATACTACAGGTTTGTTCAAGAAATCTAGCGTTCCGCCTATGATGGGCAGCCTCTTATCGCTAGGTATTTCATTCAATGTTTTTTTGATGTGTGCGGTGCTAAGATGCGTCATGGTATTGAGGTTTATGTTGTCTTTCAGTCATAAAATTGCAATATTTTTAGTAAAAAACCTAATCAAACTTCACGAAAACAAATAAAAGTGCTTATCTGGTACCCATTTACTCTACCATCAATGGCTTAACAAGCGTATTTCTCGTAAAATACAGTATTTTAAATACAAAAAATCTTAAAGCAATGATACAAAGCTACACACTTATCAGAAAAGGGGTTTTTCACCCTGTTTTTTGTGAAGACTTTTTAATCAATGAACCTCTTACAAAAGGCTATCAAGTAGGTGCCGTGATGGACGGTTGCTCCTCAGGTATCGCATCACATTTTGCTTCTGCCCTGCTCGGTAAATTGCTAAAGAAATATCTGCACCAATTAGCAGCAGTTCACGAAGATTACTTAGCACAACAACCTACAGCTGCAAAGCTTAGCAAATGGCTCTTAGAAAAAATATTTATTGATTTAAGACACACACAACAACAGCTAGAGCTGGAAGAGAAAGAACTATTGAGTACACTGAATCTAATGATATATGATGCCCACAGAGAAGAAGTTTTTATACACCTCACGGGTGATGGCTGTGTAGCAGTAAATGATACTTTTAAAAGCATAGACCAAAATAATACACCTGATTACCTTGCCTATCACCTTTCCAAAGATTTTGAAGCATGGTATACCACCCAATCTAATTTTTTTACAGTACGCTCGCCTCGCAATGTAGCCATCGCAAGCGATGGAGTGGAGTCTTTCAGAACTGCCCTTACAGACACTCCAGAGGAACTAGACATTCCAATTTTTTTTATGATTGAAGAAAGCTTTGCCAAGATGGAAAATATGCTTGTGCGCAAGTTCAATATTTTAGACAAAAAATATGGCTTTCAGGCCGCAGATGACGTGAGCATTGTAAGGTGGAGATTTTGAAGATTAAAAATCAGGGCAATCATAGACCATTAAAAAACAATATAAGGAAAACGTAAATAATAATTTCGGTTATTTTGATTTATAAGTTGCTAAGCATGAGTGTTTTAAAAGCCCACATTTTACAACTCACAATTTACACTTTCCTAAATACAATTATTCAGTACTGAGTAGTATAGTCTGAAAATTATTGATGTCTAGTGTCCAATCATAGTTAAGGTATTTGAGTGCGTAGCTCGTTTTGTTGTTTTCATTCAGGAGTTCATAATGCACCAAAAAATCACGGACTCCATCTTTTCCACCGAAGTCGCCAATGAACCAGCTAAAAAGTACAGGCACATAGACCTCTTTTTGTGCTTCTTCAAATTTTACGTGTTTTTGTAAGTAAGTCTTGGCAGAGGCATCTACTTCGGCATCAAAACCGTGAGCAGTATAAATTCTTACGGGAGGACAACTTTTTGCTCCACAGTTGAGGGCATAATGTACTCGTCCATCTATTTCATCTACCCAGAAACGTTTTTCAAACCTCGAGGGAAACCATTTTTTTAGATAGCCCAAACTTAGCTTTTTGCGAGAACGGCGGATAATGCCGTGCTCAATTTTATCTAGGCTTACTTCTTTGCCTGCAATTACAAATTGCTTGCTAGAGAAAAAAGAACCTCTGTTTTCAAATAGCTCAGGAGATTGGCTTAATTTACTGATAACCAATCCATTATAGACATTAATCCAAAATGCTTTCCGCTTTTGGTCAGTATCTAATTGCTGTTCTAGGATTTTGGGTTGGGCTTCTGCAAGGCTTTGTAAGTGGCTTTCTACTGAAGATTTATTCATTAGACTTTTAATAAAATCTTCTGAAAGGGCATTGTAATTAGGCGTTTGGGCATTGCCAAGAGAGAAAAAACTCGATACCAAGACAAGAAAAAAAATAAAATGCAAAGAATGTTTCATAATGGTAAATGTATGTAGGTAAAGTTAATTTATATTTTTGTACTGCCTACAAAACAGATTCTTTGTAAAAAAGAAAGTCCATTTACCGACATATTAAAAGATAATTGGTTTCACATCTGATTTTTTACTAACTTCGTAAATCAATTTTATACAATAGATTTTCTCACACTATCCAGAAAATGATACGTCTATTCGTTGTATTTGCTCTTTTGTACTTGTTAGTAAGCTTCTGCGATGCTACGTTGCTGGCTCAAACAGATAGCCTTGCTACTAAGCCATTCAAAAAAAGTACTCTTTCTGCATTGCCTGTTGTTTTTTATACGCCCGAGACTCGTTTAGCGTTTGGGGGGGCTGGGGTTTATGCTTTCAGAAAAGATAGCTTGCAGCAATATCCTTCACAAGTACAACTAGGGCTTGCTTACACCATCAACAATCAACTTTTGGTCTATCTACCTTACAGAATTTACCTCAAAGATGAGCAGTATTTGTTCTATGGCGAGCTGGGCTATTACATTTATAATTACTTTTTCTATGGAGTGGGCAACAACCAAGACCCCGACTATGAAGAATTGTATGGTGTAGATTTCACCCGAATACGCCTCAATGTACTCAAAAAGGTTCAAAAAAATCTGTATGTTGGGCTACGGTATTGGTTTGAAGATTTTAAAATCACTGAAACCGCAGCAGGACTACAACTTTCAACAGGTGAGGTGGCAGGCAGCCGAGGGGGGCTTACTTCGGGCTTGGGGCTAATAGCCAACTACGATACAAGAGATAATCTATTTTACCCTAGCAGGGGTGTTTTTGTAGAGTCCACAGTGCATTGGAACAATGAGACTATTTTTAGTGATTTCAATTACACGCGCTATCTGCTAGATGCTGCCACTTATTTTTCCTGGAAAAAAGACCACGTACTCGCTCTGAATGGGTTGATGGATTTTGTGTCGGGCAATCCCCCGTTTAATCAAATGGCATTGCTAGGCGGCACAAGGCGTATGCGAGGCTATTATGAGGGACGTTTTAGGGACAAAAACGCACTTATTTTTCAGGCAGAGTACCGATTTCCGCTGTTTTGGCGTTTGGGTGGGGCTGTTTTTGCAGATTATGGAGGTGTAGCCAACAACCTCAGCAATTTTCAGCTCAGTAATTTTAGATACACTGCAGGAGGTGGTTTGCGCTTTATCTTGAACCGTAAAGAACATATCAATATTCGCTTTGATATAGGCATAGGCAAAAACACCAGTGGTTTTTATTTTACCATTGGAGAGGCTTTTTAAAGCAGAAAAGACCCACTGAGTGAATTATGAATTTTTAATTATCAAAATTATTTTTTAGCCTTTACCAAAGTACAGGACAGCCTTATTTTTGAAACTAATCATTTCTAAATTTCTTCTTAAAATAATCGTAGGCATCATTGATTTTCATGGAGCGTTCTTCTGCATTTTTTTTCTGACTTGCATCTTGGAAACGGTCAGGGTGGTATTTTTTCATTAAATCTCTATAAGCGGTTTTGATTTCCTCAAAAGTAGCTCCTATGGGTAGCCCAAGCGTAGTAAAATGTCTTTTTTCTTCATCAGAAAAAGGCGAGGTAGGGTCAAAAGAGCTGCTTCCTCCTGTCCGATACTTTTGGTATTGTCGGTGTCGATAGTCGCCTGTTCCTTTACCATACTTTTCTTCGGTTTCGCGGGCTTGGTCTTCAAATTTCTGATAATAAGCATCAAACTTGTCAAAAGGACTATCAGACTTTGGCTCATACTTATAGGTATATTGGTCGTAGCTTTGGTAGGGATCTGCCTGATAATCTTGATAAGCTGCTTTGAATTTCTCACGTTCTTCTGCATTGAGCTCTAGGTCGTCCATGAGTTGCTCAAGGTCAAGGTCGCTTTTGCGTGTAAAATCGTAATTTCCTAACAATCTTTTGATTGCAGGGTCATCAATGAGGGCTTGGAATATCTCCAAGAGCATTTTTGTAATCATAGTATTTTTGGTTTAGTAAGTCCTTGCGCGAATGGATACTCTCTTACGCACTCATTTTGCTAATTTCTTTATTGTCTTAATTTTTATGGCTGTCCCCCACATAAATACGGACATCTGCCCTGCTTGTTCTTCTGCATCAATTTCAACTTTCAGGCCTTCTTGTTGATATTGGGCAGGGAGCTGGTCAGGTCTGTACTGCTCGCCGTTGGCAGTTTCTATGCCCCAAAAGCCTGTGCCTAGGGCTTGATAGGTTACTGTGCCTTTAATTTTCATATTATAGAGAGTAATTTGTTAGTACTAATTCACAAAAATAACAAGAAGCTAAAACATAAGCAATTCATTCTGCTGTTAAAGGATACCTCAACCCACAGCCTCGTTATCATAAACTTACTACTGCGGGTTGAGGACAAGCTATACAAGGCGACTAAGATTTACTCACCAAAACGCTACTATTTCTTTAGGCTGCCCACCATATTTTGTGGCACTACCCATTCATCAAACTGTTCTGAGGTAAGCAAGCCCAATCCAATGGCTGCCTCTCTGAGTGTAGAGCCATCTGTATGCGCTTTTTTTGCAATTTTAGCTGCGTTTTCGTAGCCAATATGAGGGTTGAGTGCTGTAACAAGCATCAGCGAATTTTCTAAATGTTCTTTGATGCGTGCATGGTTGGGTGCTATTCCCTGTGCACAATGCGTATCAAAAGAAGCACAAGCATCACCAAGTAAGCGTGCAGAATGTAGCAAATTATAAATCATCAAAGGTTTAAATACATTTAGCTCGAAGTGCCCTGTCATCCCTCCTGTACTGATGGCTACATCATTACCTATTACCTGACAACAAACCATAGTAAGTGCTTCGCACTGCGTAGGGTTTACCTTGCCAGGCATAATAGAAGAACCAGGTTCGTTTTCAGGGATTAAGATTTCGCCAATGCCTGAGCGTGGTCCAGAGGCAAGCATACGTACATCATTACCAATTTTCATAAGACTTACGGCAAGTTGCTTGAGCGCCCCAGAGGTTTCTACTATGGCATCATGGGCAGCCAATGCTTCAAATTTGTTTTCAGCAGTGATAAAGGGCAATCCTGCAAGTGTGGCAATCTTTTCAGCTACTTTTTCGGCATAGCCCTCGGGAGTATTTAGCCCTGTACCTACGGCAGTGCCTCCTAGTGCAAGTTGGCTAAGGTGCGCCAAGGTATTGTGGAGTGCTTTCAAGCCAAAATCTAGCTGTGCTACATAGCCCGAGAACTCGTGCCCTAGCGTGAGTGGCGTAGCGTCCATAAAGTGTGTTCTACCTATCTTGACCACTTCTTTAAATGCTTGTGCTTTTTGGTGAAGCGTATTGCGGAGTTGCGTAATTTTAGGAATGGTAAGTTCTACCAGCATTTTGTAGGCGGCAATGTGCATTGCCGTAGGGAAAGTATCATTAGAAGATTGCGATTTATTGACATCATCATTGGGGTGTACTGCTTTCTTCTGGTCTGTAAGTTGCCCTCCTGCTATCACGTGAGCGCGGTTAGCAATCACTTCATTGCAGTTCATATTAGATTGTGTGCCGGAGCCTGTCTGCCAAACTACAAGTGGAAACTGGTCGTCAAGGCTGCCTGCTGAGATTTCATCACAAACTTGAGCAATCAATTGTGCTTTTTCGGTGTTCAGCACGCCGAGTTCTTGGTTGGTGAGGGCGGCTGCTTTTTTGAGGATAGCAAATGCCTTGATGATTTCCATAGGCATTTTATTTTCTCCAATTTCAAAATTTTGTAGAGAGCGTTGTGTTTGTGCGCCCCAATATTTATCAGCTGGCACTTCTACAATGCCCATAGTATCCTTTTCTATGCGGTATTCCATATGTTTAGATAGGTTTTTATATTATTTCAAAAATATTTCCTGACAAATTTAGTTGTTTTTTTGCACAGTCAAAACAGAAAAGCTCTATTAACTGAATAGAAATCTATTGCTTTTTAACAAATTTAGCTGTAGCACTTCAGAAGTGCTACAGCTAAAGTAAGTGAAGCTATGGTGGCTTGCATACTACGTTTATTCACTCAACATATTGTAGTATTTGTCTAAGGTTGCTTTGTATTTCTTTGCTTCTTCTTCTTTTCCTGCACGTTGGTAGGCATTGGAGAGTTGGCTTAAGATAGCAAAATTGGTAGAAAGCTCTACTTCATTAAACTCCTCTATGTAAGCATAATAATCAAGCATATCTTCTGCACGGGCTACCATCGTTTCTGCAATTTTCGTGGCAGTCTTTTCATCTCCAGCACTGAAAAGTATATCTACAAACTGTGTGGTATAGACATCATAAGGAATGACATTATCAGGCATTTTCTCTAAACAGTAGTGAATTGCTTTTTTGGCTTTTTCTTTTTTGCCTTCTATCACCAGTTCTTCGGCAAGTTTGGCAAAAGCATTTCGAAGATTAATGGTAAAACGCTGATAATTTTCGTCATAATAAGTATTGGGGTTGTCAAGCTCTCTCCAGAAGAAGTTTTCCATCAAGTTTTTGTGCATCATCTCTGTATTGACAAAGCCCTGCGAAGCACCTTCCACTTTGAAGGGCATCAGTCGGAATGCCAAGCCTTCACGCTGCATAAATTCTTTCAGATTAAGATAACTCGAGCCTGCCAAGGTCGTAGAAAAATAGATGGGGCGTTCCCACTGATTGGTAGCTATCATATCCAAGATTATCAAATCACTTTTATAGAAATCATTTCGGTTCAAGTCCCAAGTCATTGCTTCACTAAGTAGATTTTCTTTGTCTTTGGGTACAAAACCCAGTTTTTTTACCTTCTCTACATCTACTTTGAGCACCATTTTCTTACTTGGGAAGATGGTCAGTTCTTCCTCTTGAGCACGTGCCTTGATGCGTCTATCGCCTTGAGCTACTAGCTTGATATAGCCTTCTAAGTCCATTCCTCGCTCATCAAGTGCCTTAAGCTCACTCTGAGAGAGGTTAGGTGTGATGCGCCAGGCAGGAGGATACAAAATTTGGTCATTCGTACCTTGAAAATACTGTTTTTGAGGTAGCGAAATAGGTAAGGCATCTGATTTATAGGTCTTCCGCTTCATTTGGTCTATGTACCAATCAGTGCCTAGCAAGCTCAAATTACAAACACGCACATCAGTACGGAAGCCTTCTACCTCTTGAACATACCAAAGCGGGAAGGTATCATTATCTCCCCCCGTAAACAAAATGGCGTTGGGGGCGCAGGAGTTCAATAGGTTTTTAGCAGAATCAACAGAATGATAACGGTTTGAGCGGTCGTGGTCGTCCCAGTTTTGTACTGCCATAATCAGCGGCACTACCAATGCCACACTAGAGGCTGCAATGGCTGCCGTCCTGCCATTTTTAAGAAGTCCCTCTAGTAGGTCAGTCATATACATCACCCCTAGCCCAATCCAGATGGCAAATACATAAAAAGAACCGACATAGATATAATCTCGCTCACGAGGCTCTACAGGCGGAGAGTTTAGGTAAATCACCAAAGCCATTCCTGTCAAAAAGAATAGTAAGGCACTGATAAAGAAAGTCTGTTTGCTTTTAGTATAAGTATAAAAAAGCCCCAAAAGTCCGAGTAATAGCGGTAGCATATAGTATTGATTGCGGGCTTTGTTATTGGCGAGCACATCGGGCATACCAGCAGTGCTATCTAGAGGTAGCAGTGCTCCAGCACCTTCTATGTCACTTTGGCGTCCTACAAAATTCCAGAGGAAATAACGCCAATACATGTGCCCTAGCTGGTGGCTAAACATAAAGCTGAGGTTATCTCCCATAGTGGGCTCGTAATTTTCGGGAGAAACATCTTCACCATAGATTTTTCGCATATATAGCTGCTTATGGTTGTCTTGACGGCTGTAGATGCGTGGCAGCAGCATATTATCTTCATAGACGTACGCGCGCTTTTCATCATAAATTTCATATTTTTTCTCCTCACGGTTCATTCTGTAGAGCTTTCCTTTGCTGATTTGCTTCGGACTCCCATCACTGTTGCGGGCTACCTCAGAGTTGAAGTGTGGGCCATAGAGTAGCGGGCGGTCGCCATATTGTTCTCTTTTAAGGTAAGATACAAACTTGATGATGTCGCTAGGGTCATTTTCATTGATGGGAGGGTTATAATTGGCGCGTATCAACACAATAGCATAGCAAGAATAGCCAATCAAAATAAAAGCCAAGGAAAGCAAAGCAACATTAAAATGTTCTTTGCCTTCTCTCTGAGAGTAAATAATGCCATAAACTAAGCCTGCTATTAATATCACACTGATAAATACAATGCCTACACCAAAGGGCGCACCCAAGGTATTGACAAAGAAAATCTCAAAATTTCCTGCAAAAGTAGGCAAACCTGGGATAATCCCTTCCAAAATAACCATCACAATCACACCACTAATGGCAAGGGCAGAGAATACGCCAAACGCATTGGGTTCTTTGTATTTCTTGTAATAGTAAATCAAGCCAAGTGCAGGTACTGTTACCAAATTCAATAAGTGAACACCAATAGACAGCCCCATTGTGTAGGCTATCATAATAAGCCAGCGATTGGCAGCCGCTTCATCTTCTATCAGCTCCCACTTGAGCATAGCCCACACCACAAAAGCCGTGAAAAACGAGGACATGGCATATACCTCTGCCTCCACTGCCGAAAACCAAAAAGAGTCTGAAAAGGTATATGCCAATGCGCCTACTACACCAGCACCTAGCAAAACTATTGTCTGAGCCGTATTCAATGCCTTGATGCTACGCTCAGGGGTAAGCTTTATGCCAAGCATAGTGATGCTCCAAAACAAAAACAAAATACTAAATGAGCTGCACAAAGCAGAAGATACATTTATCCAAAAAGCAACATGATAGACATCATGCGCCAACATAGAAAAAATCCGATTGAAAAGTAAGAAAAAAGGCGAGCCCGGAGGGTGAGGTACTTCTAGCTTGTAAGAGCAAGCAATGAACTCTCCGCAATCCCAAAAACTAGCAGTACGCTCTACAGTAAGCAGATAGACCGCCGTAGCAATGGCAAATACTACCCAGCCCATAATGTTATTCAGCTTTTTAAAGTCTAACTGATTGCTCGAAGGCGTTTTGATATCAGTTATCACATTCTTTGTTTTATCCTTGCGCATTTTATTTATTTGAATGGTTTACAGAATGCGAAAATAAATAAGAATGAGGTAATCCCTAAATTTTTTAAGTTTCTTTAACAATTTGCGTATTTTCTGAACCAAATATTGTCTTCTTCTTCCTTATTTTTTATCTTTGAATTATCTTTTCATATTCAATTTCAATCGTGATGAAAAAAATAACATTACTTTTATTGGTAACATTTGGCTTACTGAGCATTACTCAATCACTCCAAGCCCAAACCATACCTCAAAACCCCAACCTCACCGACTCAGAGGGCAAAAGACAGGGGAAATGGACGATTCTCTATGATGCCAACTGGACCATCATCACTGATGCTACCAAAGCAGTGTTTTATCGCCTCATAGAATACAAAGACGATAAGCCCACAGGCACCGTAACTGACCACTACCGCAACGGCACAGTACAGATGGAAGCCACCCTCCTCGCCGACAGACCCGAAGACATTATGGACGGCACAGTTACCTTCTATGATGCCCAAGGCAAAAAAGAAGCAGAGCAAGTATATAAAAATGGACAATTAGTAAGCGAAGAATCCTTCCTCGACCCTGAAAGCTGGGGGGCACTTAACCAAGCTGGAATGCAAGCATATCAAATTGGTGATTATCAAAAAGCCATTGAATTCCTTGAAAAAGCTAAAGTCCAAGCGGAAAAAGAATCTGGAAAAGAACACCCCGATTATGCCACTTCCCTCAACAATTTGGCATTGTTGTATCAGGCGCAGGGCGATTACCCCAAGGCGGAGCCTTTGTACAAGCAGGCTTTGGAAATCTA
>CAYZQI010000021.1:0-44906 GCA_964480455.1 uncultured Cytophagaceae bacterium | reverse complement strand
ATATCTGTCTGCTGAATATCCTCAAAAGTGGCTTGATTAGTTGAATCAATGTAGAGGAACATCTGCGGGTCTATACTGTAAGTTTGGGCTGTATTACTCAGCGTGGTCATTTGTGCAAGGCCTACCTGAAATACCATACAACTCAAAATACCTAAAATGATTTTTTTATGGAGCATAAATGCCTGAGTGCTTATGAATTTATAGTTTCGGATAAAATACTATGCCAATATACAGCCAAAATGCTATTTAGGATACAAAAAATTAAACTTTGTATTAAAAAAGAGGATTTTCTTGTGTAAGCAATAGAAGTCAAATACTACCTCTACAGTACAGCCTACGTAAAGAAAACATAAGTTATAAAAATAGCTGCGGTAAGCCCTATCAGGTCAGCAAATAGCCCTGCTGAGGCGGCATACCTTGTTTGGCGAATATTGACCGAACCAAAATATACTGCCATGATGTAAAGTGTGGTATCGGTAGAACCCTGAAATACACAAGCCAACTTGCCAATCAGAGAGTCTGCCCCATAAGTTTTCATCAAATCTAGCATCATACCCGAAGATCCGCTTCCACTCAAAGGCTTCATAAAAGCTACGGGCAGGGCATAGATAAATTCACCATTTACACCCAAAGACTCAAACAAAAATTCAAGCCCCATCATGATATAATCTAATGCACCTGAGGTTCTAAATACACCAATTCCAATCAGAATACCTACCAAAAAGGGAATAATCTGTACTGCTACATCAAAGCCATCTTTTGCACCTTCTATAAATGCTTCATAGACATTAATCCGCTGTATGAGTGCCAAGATGATAAAGAAAATGATAATGGCAAAAAGCAAAAAATTACTCACCAAGCTAGATATAATACTAATTTGCTCTTGGGGAAGGCTAGTAAAGTAATAAATGGTAAGCCCTATAAACCCTAAGATAGCACCTAGATAAGAGAGAAACACCCAATCTAAAAGGTTTATTTTTTGAATAAATGCTACTAAAATCATTCCTGAGAGTGCTGTAACGGTGGTAGAGAGCAATATCGGTATGAATACATCAGAGGGAACGGCTGCATTGAGTTGAGTACGATAGACCAAAATCGTAACTGGAATAAGTGTAAGCCCCGTTGAGTTGAGTACGGCAAACATGATTTGGGCATTAGAAGCTACATCAGGGTTAGGGTTGAGGGTCTGCATCTCACGCATGGCCTTAATGCCTAGGGGTGTACCTGCATTTTCTAAACCTAGCAAACTGGCAGAGAGCTTCATAAAAATAGGTGTAATGGCAGGGTGGTTTTTAGGAATCTCAGGAAATAATCTTTGAAAGAAAGGACCAAAAATAAAAGTCAGAATACGAACAATGCCCGCTTTTTCGCCAATTTTCATGATGCCTAGCCACATTGTCATAGCACCTGTAAGCCCAATGGCAAGCTCAAAGGCAGTACGAGAAGTAGTAAAAGTAGAGTCCACCAAGCGTCCGAATATTTCAGTATCACCAGAAAAAATCATCTGAAATATGGCAATAAAGAACGCTATCAAAAAGAAAGAAATCCAAATGTAATTTAAAGCCATTGTGTTTTTTGATTATGCCCTTGCCCCAAATCCTTATCTTCGCATAAAGATAAAAAAACTTTCAAGCTTTTAGCCAAATAATTCAGAAAAAAAGAAATAAAACCTACATTCCTGCCAAATTGTCATTAACCTTGCATCTGGAATAAGTTTTGACTTTTTTACCGAAAACAAATAGCGAAAACTATGCAAGAAAAAGGTACAATCTCAGTAAACACTGAAAATATTTTCCCGATTATCAAAAAGTTTCTTTACTCTGACCACGAAATCTTTTTGAGAGAATTGGTTTCTAATGCCGTAGATGCTACCCAAAAGCTCAAAAGGCTTGCTTCCTTGGGCGAATATAGCGAAGAAGTAGGAGAGCTAAAAGTAAAGGTGAGCTTCAACCAAGAGGCAAAAACTATCACGATTAGCGATAATGGCATAGGCATGACCGCCGAAGAAATCAAAAAATACATCAATCAAGTGGCTTTCTCAGGAGCTACAGAGTTTGTAGAAAAGTACAAATCACAAACCGATACCAAAGACATCATCGGTAAGTTTGGTTTGGGCTTCTATTCCGCCTTTATGGTCTCTGAAAAAGTACGCATCATCACCAAATCGTATCAAAATGATACAGAGGCTGTACAATGGACTTGTGATGGCAGCACTTCTTTTGAAATAGAACCTACCATCAAAAAAGAGCGTGGCACAGACATCATCTTGCACATTGCCGAAGATTCTGAAGAGTTTTTAGAAAAATTCAGGCTGCAAGGTATTCTTAACAAATACGCCAAGTTTTTGCCCATTCCCGTAGAGTTTGAAGAGCAACTCATCAATGAGCAAACGCCTATCTGGGTAAAATCGCCCAACGATTTGAAAGAAGAAGATTATCTAGAGTTTTATAGAGTGCTCTACCCAATGGCTGCTGACCCACTTTTCTGGATTCACCTCAACGTGGATTACCCTTTCAACCTTACAGGTATTCTTTACTTTCCGAAGGTAACTTCTAACTTAGACCTTTATAAGGACAAAATTCAGCTCTATTCTCGCCAGGTCTTTATTACTGATGAAGTAAAAGACATTGTGCCTGAGTTTTTGATGCTGCTGCACGGGGTCATTGATTCGCCCGATATTCCGCTCAATGTGTCGCGTAGCTTCTTGCAGGCAGATTCAAATGTAAAAAAAATCAATACTTATATCACCAAAAAAGTAGCTGATAAGCTGCAAGAGCTTTTCAAAAATGACCGCGAAGGCTTTGAAAGCAAGTGGGAAAGTATTGGGCTATTCGTTAAGTATGGCTTCATTGCTGATGATAAGTTCAATGAAAAAGCAAAGGAGTTTACATTGCTCAAAAATACCGAAGGGAAATATTTTACATTAGACGAATACCGCGAATATGTACAGGCTGCCCAAACCGATAAAAATGAGCAGGTTGTGTTTTTATACAGTGATATGCCCGAAAAACAAAGCCTCTATATACAATCTGCTCGCAAAAAAGGCTATGATGTGCTAGTGATGAATGATGGTATGATAGATACCCACTTTATCGCTGCCCTCGAAGGAAAATTAGAAAAAGTAAGCCTCAAAAGGGTTGATTCTGATACTGCAGATAAACTGGTAGATTCAGGTATTGCCCAAGAAAGTGTACTCTCAGAAGAAGAAAATACCAGATTAAAAGAAATCTTCGAGAAAATATTGGATAACAAAAGCCTAATGATAAGTGTGGAATCGCTCCCTACTGATGAGCTACCTGTAGTGATTACGCTGCCCGAGTTTATGCGCCGTATGCAAGAAATGGCAAAAACTCAAGGCTTTGGAAATATGATGGGCAATATGCCTCAAACGCTGAATGTAGCCATCAATGCCAACCATAGCATCACACAAAAAATCTTAAAGGCTGATGAAGATGCCCAAAAACAATTGGTACTACAAGCCTACGACCTAGCCTTGCTTTCTCAAAATATGCTTACAGGCGATAGCTTGGGGCGTTTTATAGAGAGAAGTGTAGAACTGGTCAGCTAGGTATTGAAGAGTTAGTAAATAAAATCAGACCTGTCAGATTTACAATTTTAATTCAAAATCTGGCAGGTCTTCGTATTTAATGACGCATAGAAGCCAAACGCTCAAACAATGCCTTTTCTTCAGGGCTTAGGCGTTGAGGCAATTCTACTGAAATTTTGAGGTACATTGCGCCCGAGGCAGTAGCACTTTTGTAAAGTGGCATGCCCAAATCTTTGAGCCGTAGCACTTTACCATTTTGAGTACCTGCCACGATATTAATTTGAAGTGTTGTGCCTTTGAGGGTAAGCACTTCTATTTTTCCGCCAAGAATGGCTGTATATAAATCAACTTTTACCTCTTGATAAAGGTCATCACCTTTGCGCTCAAATTTTGCGTGAGGCGCAATATTAATTTTGATAAGCAAATCGCCTCTTTGCCCGCCGTTGCTGTAACCCCCTTTGCCTTTTACCCTGAGCACTTGTCCGTGAGCTACTCCGGGTTTAATGGCTACTTTTATTTTTTCTTCGTCCACATTAAAAGTTCGCTCTGTGCCATAGAAAGCCTCCTCGAGAGAGAGTGTAATGCTGATTTCAGCATCTTTGCCCTTAGGAGCTTGCGATTGAGTAACGGTTTCAGGCTCGGTGCTTCCCCCAAAAAACTGCTTGAAAAAATCAGAAAAACCTCCCCCTCCAAAAATATCTTTCAGGTTAAAGTCAAAATCAAAACCTGTATTTTCGTACTGCTCCCAATTATCACCGAGCAGGTCATACTTACGCCGTTTGGCGGGGTCGCTCAGTACATTATTGGCTTCGGTAATTTCTTGAAATTTTTTTTCCATATTTTTATCGCCCCTGTGCTTATCAGGGTGATACTTTAGGGCAAGACTACGGTAGGCTTTTTTGATTTCTTCTTGGCTTGCGCTACGGCTCACGCCTAGTATTTTATAATAGTCTTTATATTTCATGGTGTAGGGTAGTTATTTTTATGTTTATGGTACTGCTTGCAAAAAGCCACTTTGCTAGGCAAATCAAAAATACGAAAAATAAAATAAAAAAGCCAAGAGTATATCTTGGCTTATATCAAATCTTTGTAGTGAGTATATTTTCTGGCAAATAGCTATTCATCAATGTCCTCATCATCATCAGCATGCCCATTGCTGGCTACTTTAGATTTTTTGGCTGCTGGGTCACTTCCTGTGATAGCAATTTTGATTTTGTTTTCTATGTCAAGGGCGAGTTCTGGATTGTCTAAAATGAGTTGTTTGACTGTTTCGCGTCCTTGCCCTAGCTTGGTGTCGCCGTAAGAAAACCAAGAGCCTGATTTTTTGATGATGTTCAGTTCTACGCCAATGTCTAAGATTTCACCAGCTTTTGAGATACCTTCGCCATAGATAATGTCAAACTCTACAGTTTTGAAAGGGGGAGCTACTTTGTTTTTGACCACTTTTACACGGGTACGGTTGCCCAAGATATTGTCTGCACTTTCCTTGATTTGACCAATACGGCGAATATCTAAACGTACAGAGGCATAAAACTTCAAGGCATTTCCGCCTGTGGTGGTTTCGGGGCTTCCAAACATGACACCGATTTTATCACGCAATTGGTTAATAAAAATACAGCAACAACCTGTGCGGTTGATAGTACCTGTTAGCTTGCGCAATGCCTGTGACATCAAGCGGGCTTGCAAGCCCATTTTGCTATCGCCCATTTCGCCCTCTAGCTCGGCTTTGGGTACAAGGGCAGCCACAGAATCCACTACAATAATGTCAATCGCCCCTGAGCGAATAAGATGTTCTGTGATTTCTAGTGCTTGCTCGCCGCTATCGGGCTGAGAGATGAGCAAATTTTCGGTGTCTATGCCTAGTTTTTCAGCATAGCTTTTGTCGAAAGCGTGTTCTGCATCTACAAAGGCAGCAATACCACCTAATTTTTGGGCTTCTGCGATGCAGTGCATGGCAAGGGTTGTCTTACCTGAAGATTCAGGCCCATAAATCTCTACAATTCTACCACGAGGGATACCCCCCACACCTAGCGCAATGTCTAGGCCTAGTGAGCCTGTGGGAATAGCAGCAACATCAACCACTTTTTCATCGCTAAGTTTCATCACCGTACCTTTACCGTAGGTTTTTTCTAACTTATCGATGGTAGCTTGCAATACTTTGAGTTTGTCGGTATTTGTGGACATAGAAATAATGTTTGAGGTAAATTACTTTGCTTATTTAAAATAAAAAAATCAACTTCACAAGTAAATGGCAAAAAATATTTTTGATTGCTATAATTTTAATCAAAATTAAAAATATTTATTCATTAAATCAAGTTTTTACTCTTATTTTTTTACAGAATGTTTAATTTTTTAAAAAAGATACTTTTCTTGACATTCATTTGCTCGGGCTTGGGTACTGTACTCCTCTTTGCACAGCTAGACAATCAATCTTTGGAAGAACCCGTAGTTTTACGCCCTGAGCGTGTAGATGAATTATGGCTTCAAATTCAAAATTTTAATTTTCTAAGAAATAATGAATATTTCAATCCCATAGTTTCGGGAGAGACCTTCCTAGGGACGCAGCTATCGGGCAGTTTGCTGTATGCGCCCTCTCCTAATTTACAGTTAGAAGCAGGTGTGTTTTTATTGCAAGATTTTGGAAGTGAAAATTTTAGAAGTGTAAAGCCGCTCATCAGGCTTACTTATCAAAAAAAAGCTACTAAAATGATTTTTGGTAATTTGCAAGCCAATTATGCCCACCGCCTCATTGAGCCACTGTATGGTTTTGAGCAAGGTCTAGCACGCCATCTAGAGCAGGGTTTGCAATTTATACACCATCGCCCTAAGCTTTATACTGAGCTATGGGTAGATTGGCAACAAACTGTATCGGCACAAAAAGACAGACCTGAGCGATTTTGGGTGGGCTGGGTGAATGATTTGACGCTTGTTAAATCAAAAGGGCTTACGACACATATTTCTACACAAGCCACTATTTTTCATACGGGAGGGCAAGACCTCATACAGCCTTTTGCCTTAGGCAATGAGCTCAACCTTGCCACAGGCATCAAGACTACACAAACTTTTGACAGCACTTCATTTTTCAAAAAATTTTATGTAGAGATTTATGGCATACTCTCCGCAGAGCAATACAGCGGCTTGGAAGAAATTAGCCGTACAGGCAATGCTTTATATACCAACATAGGTCTTGATATGCGTCTTGTTCATTTTCTTTTCAGTCTGTGGCAAGGCAATGGGTTCAATTCTACACAAGGAGGCGATTTGTATAAGTCCTTCTCACAGCGAGAAGGAGGTATTTCACAAGACAAAAGAACGCTTTTATTTTTTAGACTGATGAAAGATTGGAAAATCCAAGAAGATTTTTCTATTGGCTTACGTGTCGAGCCTTACTATGATGTGGAGAACCAACTCTGGGAGTTCAATGCAGGGCTGTTTATGGTCTATCGCCCTGCTTTTCGGATTATGAGGGTGAATTAGACAGAAGTTTTTAGTGTTGGGCAGGATTTATGATGCCCCTTGGCTCTGTTAGATACTATCTTAAAACAGCGAGGAGCTTGGTCGCAAGACTAACACCAAACGTTTGAGCTTCAAAAACGCTGACACAAAGGGCTTTGCTTCAAAGACCTCACGGGCTTTTTCAATTTCTTTGCGCAAGTCAGTGGTTTGCACTTGTTTTTAATACATTTTCTTAATTTTTGCATAATTTTGAGATGTTAAAATGATAATTTATGTACCTTATTTTTATGAAAATCTACATTTATTCTCTTAAGTCATTGATTATCAATACATAATAATTTGACTATACTTTTATACTATGAAAGTTGGAATTTTTTTTGGGGGGACTTCGCGCGAGCGCGAGGTGTCTTTTGCGGGTGGGCGCACAGTATTTGATAACCTTGATAAGACCCTGTTTGAAGCTGTCCCAATTTTTGTGGATAGTTTTGGCAATTTTGTGTTGCTTGAGTGGCAATACTTATACAAAGGGACTATAAGAGATTTTTATCCTCCCATTGAGGCCACAGCGTGGCAGGGCAGTCCTTCTAGGTTTCAGCTTTATGTGGAGTCTTTGGGCGACCTGACCTTAGCGCAACAGCATGCCTTACTTTCAGAAGTGGGTAAGCCTATTTTTCCACATAAATTTAAGCAATACTTTGATTTTGCATTTTTGGCTTTGCATGGCACACAAGGCGAAGATGGCAGTTTGCAAGGCTTGCTTGAGTGGTATGGTATTCCCTACTCAGGCTCAGGCATTTTGCCCTCTGCTATTGGAGTTAATAAGATAGCACAATCAGCTTTTTTGAGAGATGCAGGGTTTGCTCGCCCACGCCAAATCCAACTTACCTACCCCGAGTGGCAAAAGTTTGCCAAACAAGGACTTTTAGAATTTCTGAGCAATAAATTAGGCATGCCTTTGGTGATTAAATCACCCAATCAGGGGTCATCTATTGGGGTATCTATTTTGAGAGAAAAAGATGTAGAACAATTTGTGGCGGCGGTTAATAAAAGTTTTTTTGTGCGTGAGGTAAGTGCACAAGAATGGAAAGCCCTCACATCGCCTCAAAAATTTGCTTGGCTAGTAAGTTTTGTTGATATTCGTGAGGGCATTGGTCTTCCCGTAGAAGTACATCTTTCCAAAGATGAACCCCAAGACACACTTTATCGCCCAGAAGAACTACTGCAATACCTTGATACACACTTCAAAACTCAAAACACCACCCTTCTGCTCAAAGCTCAAAATATGGAAAGTCAGGTGCTCTTTGAGGAATACTTAGATGGCAAAGAGTTTTCATGCATTGTCATCAGAGATGAAAACAACCTACCTTTTGCCTTGCCTCCTACCGAAATCATTAAATACAATACACTTTTTGATTATCGCTCAAAATACCTCCCTGGTACTAGCCGAAAAATCACCCCCATTGATACAGGCAAAGCCACCCTCGAGCGTATCAGACAAGATTGTGAAAAGCTCTTTGAGGTGATTAGAGGCAATGTGTATGCTCGTATTGACGGATTCATCACCAAAACGGGAGAGATATTTTTGAATGACCCCAACACCACTTCGGGCATGCTACCTTCTTCCTTTTTCTTTCATCAAGCTGCCGAGATAGGGCTAAATGCTTCTGCTTTTCTTACCTACATTATCCGAACCTCTCTCAAAGAAAGACTAGAAAATGGCAAAAATCAAGCACTTACCCAGCAGCTACTTACTACCTTAGACCAAGGCATCGCGCTTGCCCAGCAAAAAAAAGAAGAAAAAATTAATGTAGCCGTCATTATGGGAGGCTTCTCAAGTGAAAGGCATATCTCAATGGAAAGTGGCAGAAATATCTATGAAAAATTAGCTTCCTCTACCAAATATCGCCCTGTACCTGTGTTTTTAGCGGGCTTTGAAGGATACCATGAACTGTATCTCCTACCAATTAACTTTATGCTCAAAGACAATGCAGATGACATCAAAGAGAAAATATACCATACCCTCAGACAAACTCAGAAAGGAGAGAATGACCAAATTTTGCTAGACATCAGGCAAGAAGCAACAACACTCACCCAAAAATACGCAGGAGGAATGATTGAACAGCCTACCCCTATCAGCTATGAAGGGCTTGCCCAGTTGGTTGATGTGGTATTCATTGCTCTGCACGGCCGCCCAGGTGAAGATGGTGCACTTCAGCAAGAACTCGAGCGCGTCAATTTGCCCTACAATGGCTCGGGCGTTGCTAGTTCGCAAACTACTATCAACAAGTACACCACCAATGAAATTCTTTCTGAAAACGGCATCAAAGTAGCACAACACCAATTAGTACAGCGTGCCGATTGGCAAGGCATAGAAGATACTTGGCTTGACGAGATAGCACATCAGTTTAGCTACCCACTCATCGCCAAACCTTCTGATGATGGGTGTAGCTCGGCAGTAAAAAAAATCAAAAGTAGAGAAGAATTGAAAGCCTTTGCACGTATGATGTTTCGCCCTGAATATGACTTTCTCGTAGAGGAAAGCAAAATGCTCAACCTCAAAGCACAAGAAGAATTTCCTCAAAAGGAGTATTTTTTGATTGAAGAACTCATCGAGAAGAAAGATGCCTTACACTTCCTTGAGATTACAGGCGGTTTACTGACGCATTTTGAAGACGGGACAGTGCGCTACGAAATTTTTGAACCCTCTGAAACCCTTGCCCTCGGTGAAGTGCTTTCATTAGAAGAAAAATTCTTGGCAGGGGAAGGGCAGAACATCACACCCGCACGATATAACTCCTCGCCAGAAATTAATCAGCAAATCTCAACCAAAGTAAAAGCAGAACTCGAGAAAGTAGCCCGTATCTTACACATAGAGGGCTATGCACGCATAGATGCTTTTGTGAGAATTTACCCCAATTATGAGGTAGAGGTCATTATCATAGAAGTAAACTCACTGCCCGGCATGACCCCTGCCACGTGTATTTTTCATCAATCCGCGCTAAATGGCTACAAACCTTATCATTTTATTGATGCAATTCTTAACTTTGCACTGAAAAGGTTTCAATATTCTCAAAATGCACTTAATCAATAGGAAACCATGAACAAGATATTATTACTCATCAAAACCAATTCCATTAGTGATTTATTCATTCACTTGGGCATTGTGATAAGCTTAGTGGTCATAGGCTTTATGGTCTTTTTCAATTCTTTTTTACCCTCTATTACCTATCACCGCGAAACAGTTACAGTGCCTGATGTAACTGGTATGAGCGTGGCAGAGATTGAAAATTTCTTGCAATCAAGAGATTTGAGCTATGAAATAAAAGATTCTACTTATTCTTCTAAGCATAAGCCTTTTGTAGTATTGAGCCAATCACCCACCCCTGGCGCAAAAGTAAAACGCTACCGTAAATTATTTCTAACCGTAAATCCGCAAAGGCCACCGCTTGTCAAAATGCCTAACCTGATAGATATGCCTTTCAGTGAAGCCATGCGCGCACTACGCAACGAGGGGCTAGAATATGGACGTGTAAAGTATATACCACATATCGGCGAAAACGTAGTGCTAGAGCAGATTATTCTTGATAAATCTTACGGAACTGATGACATAGCTGCTATCAAAGCAGGTATCAAAATCCCCAAAGGCTCTAGAGTGGATTTGGTAGTGGGAGATGGTCTCGGAGAAAGAGAGTTTCCTGTACCCGACCTAGTAATGATGCCTCTTGATGAAGCAGAGTTTGTAATAAAGGGGCACGAACTCATACGTGGTACTATCACTTATAATTACAACAGCAACCGTGAAATAGGTACGGTCATCAACCAAAATCCCCCAGTTTATATTGGCAGAGCCAAAGAAAATGTAAAACCGGGCAGTGCCATGGATAACCGCAAAAGAAACCTTGTGCGTGCTGGTGAGATTATTGACCTTGTAGTGTCGGGCAATCCCGCAGCACGCCCCGAAGACGAAGAAAAACTCACCCCAGAAGAACGCCGCCGTAGAGATTCTCTGCAACAAAATTACAATGTCCGCCGCCAAGAGGAAATAGAAAAAATCAGAAAAAAACGGCTAGGAATTGAAGAAAAAGAAGAAGATCCAGAGAAAAAAGAACCAAAAGAGCAGTAGTTTGAGGGGAAACAAAGTAGTCTTGCTACTGATGAATTGATACAAAGCCGTGAGCTGCTGCGTGCTTTTGTGCTTATTTTTGTCAGAGACAGTTCGCAAGTGGAGGAAGTAACCAACTAATTTTAATTGACTCAATCACTATCATTATCCAATAAATACTTTTCTAGTATCCTTCTCAAATCCTCGAGGCGAAAAGGTTTGGTAAGGTAATCGTTCATACCTGCCTCATAAACTTTGGGCTTGGAATTTTCAATAATGGAGGCAGTGAGGGCTATGATAGGAATAGAACTTAATACTTCTATGGCACGTATGGCCTTAGATGCAGTATAGCCGTCCATTTCGGGCATGTAAATATCCATTAGAATCAAGGCGATTTTTTGAGAAACCTCAGTATTTTGCAGTAGTTCGAGTGCTATTTTACCATTGTCAGCAAATACCACCTCAAAGCCCCAACGCTCCAGAAAACGCCCCGTGATGATTTGATTGATGCCATTGTCATCTACTACCAAAATGGTTTTCTTGGGGAATTTTACACTTCCCTTTGTAACTGCTATGCTGTTTTTATCTTCATTGAGTTCGTTCTCTTTGTCTGCTTTTTTGAGGTGAAGCACAAAAGAAAAAGTACTTCCTTTTCCTTCTTCACTGATGAGTCCAATCTGACTTTGATGCAAAGCTACTAGCTTTTGGGCGATTGCCAAGCCAAGCCCTGTACCTCCAAAGCGGCGTGTAGTATCAGATGCAGCTTGTTGAAAAGCCTCAAAAATAACTGTCTGTTTGTCTTTAGGAATCCCTATGCCTGTATCACTTACCTCAAACCGTAAAGCAAAATCTTCTTCACTTTCTTCTATTACTCTTACCGATACTTTTACCTGCCCGTCTTCTGTAAATTTAATGGCATTGCCCATCAAATTGGTAAGTATTTGGCTAATACGAAGTTCATCACCTTTTATTTTTTTAGGAAGCTGAGGGTCAAGCCAAGTAATCAATTGAATATTTTTCTCTTTTGCTTGGGGCTTGTAAAGCTGCTCAAGTCGTTGGATAAGTAGCTTGATAAAAAAAGGTATTTCCTCTAAGGTAAGTTTCTGAGCCTCTATTTTGTTAAAATCTAAAATATCATTGATGAGAGCCAGTAGGTTTCCACCCGCAAACTTTAGGGTCTTGAGCGAGGATACTTGCTTGGGCTTAGGATTCTCTAGCAGTAGCAGCTCTGTAAAACCAATAATTGCGTTGAGGGGTGTGCGTATTTCGTGGCTCATAGTAGAGAGAAAATCTTGCTTGACACGTACCGATTCTTCTGCTTTTTCTTTTGCTTCTCGGAGTTCATTTTCTATTGCTTTGCGTTCGCTCAGGTCAAAAGCTACGGTTACAAAACCTGTGATGTGTTGCTGTGAGTCGTGAATAGGTGAACTCACAAAATAGATAGGCACAGTTTCTCCTGATTTGGTTTGGCAGATAAACTCACTCTCCCATTTTGTGTTAGAATACATCGTTTCTACAAATTCGGGGCTGATGTCTTCTTCATTGAGCGTGCGCAAGTAGAGTTCTCTGGGTTTTTTGCCCAGTGCTTCTTCACTAGACCAGCCAAATATTTTTTCTGCAAAACTGTTCCAATAAATTATTTTAAAATCGGTATCAATGGCTATGATTGGGTTTTGGACTTGGTTGAGCAGTGAAGCCTGAAAACCAATCTGTGCTTGCGAAGATTCATTGGCTTGTATCTGAGCGCGCAGTTCTTCATTGATGTTTTCCAAATCTTGGGTGCGCTCCTGCACAGTAGCTTCAAGGGTATTTTGGTAGGCAAGCAAGGCTTTTTCAGAGGCTTCTTTTTGTTTGATTTCATCTTTAAGCTGTGCATTGAGGCGTTCTAACTCCTGAATACTCGGTATTTGTAAGGCACGCGGAATAATGGGCCAAAGTACCACAGCTGTAATGACTGAAACAAGTGCCGTAATTGCTTTTACTAGACCTGCCAAGCGATAAGAAGGATTCCAGATAGTATATACATCAAGCAGGTGGGTGCTGCCACAAAAGAGGATAAATAGGACAAAAAGCCAAAAAACAAGCTTCATCTTGCCTATGTCTTTGCGTTTTCGTAAAAAAACAATTAAAGCCACTGGAATAGAATAATAAGCCAAGGCAGTCAGCAAATCAGAGACTACGTGTAGCCAAAGCACTTGTGCGTCCCACTTGTAGCAGTAGCCGTGGGGCATAAAATCTTCCACAAACAAATTTTTAAAAAATTCGAGCATAAATCTTTTTTTTAGAGCTAAGGCCTATTAATATGATTATATCTGCAAAAAAACGAATAAGAATTACATTCGCCTACAAATATAAGCTATTTATCGATTAAATCATTACATCTCAGCAAAATCAGGCATAACTACTTGTTACAACATCAGTAATGCTTGTCAAGTCGTGGAGGCTTAGGCTCGAGCCTGAAGGCAAGCAAAGCCCTCGCTCAAAAAGTGCTTCACTTACCCCTGAAATATAGGGTGATGGGTATTGTTCAAAAAGTGGCTGCAGATGCAAGGGCTTCCAGAGTGGGCGGCTTTCTATGTTTTCTTTGGCGAGGGCAAGGCGAATTTTTTCACGTTGTTCAAAGTTTTCCGTAAGCACACAACTCAGCCAACGGTTGCTAAAAGTATTTGGGAGTTCTTCTATCAATTGCAGAGAAGTACCTTGAAAGGCTTGCTTATAAAATTCAAAGTTCTTCCTTCGCTGTGCAATTCTTTGCTCCAGCACTGCCATCTGTCCCAGCCCTACGCCTGCTAGTAAGTTGCTCAGACGGTAATTATAACCTAGCTCACTGTGCTGATAGTGCGGCGAAGGGTCTTTTGCCTGGGTGGCCCAAAAAAGTGCCTTCTCACGGTCGGCCTGTTTTTGGAGCAGCAAAGCCCCTCCAGCCGAAGTAGTAATGATTTTATTGCCATTGAAAGAAAGTACGCCATAATCTCCCCAAGTACCCGCCGCTTTTTCGTCATAATAGCTTCCGAGTGCCTCTGCGGCATCTTCAATAATAGGTACTTCAAAATGATTTGCCAAAGCTACAATTTCAGGCATCTTTGCCATCATTCCGTAGAGATGCACCACTATCAGGGCTTTGGGGCGGATATTTTTCTTTTTTAAATCAGAAAGTGCCTTTTCAAGCAAATCAGGACAGATATTCCAAGTGTCTGCCTCGCTATCAATCAGTATTGGGTGAGCCGCTTGGTAAAATATAGGATTGACTGTAGCTACAAAAGTAAAGCTAGGACAAATCACCGTATCTCCCTTGCCTACTCCTGCTAGGCGAAGGGCTAAATGTATGGCAGATGTGCCAGAATTGAGTGCAAGACAATGGGGCGATTGTGTAAAATTGCAAAGCGAAGTTTCAAAATCATCTAAATTCTTACCCATAGGAGCTATCCAGTTTTGCTCAACCGCACTTTGTATATGACTCAGTTCCTCTCCTCCTAAGTGTGGTGGAGATAAATAAATGCGTGGGTGTTCCATGGTAAATAATTATTGGTTTTCCGAATGACTAATGACTAATGACTAATCCACTAATGACTAATCCACTAATGACTAGTCCACTAATGACTAATCCACTAATGACTAATCCACTAATGACTAATCCACTAATGACTAATCCACTAATGACTTTTTTGTGATTGCTCACTAATGTTCTCACGAATCAATCTTGCAGGATTTCCCCAAGCTATACTTTCATCAGGCAAATCTTTGGTAACTACTGCCCCAGCCCCTACTATGCAGTTTTTGCCTATACACACAGCAGGTAGCACGGTTGCGTTCATACCTATCAGCGTAAAATCTCCGATTTCAGCCCTTGCCCCTATCACGGAGGCTGGTGCAAGGTGTACAAAATCGCCAATTTTTACATCATGCTCTACGACTACGGCTGTATTGATGATGCAGTGTCTGCCTATTTCGGTTTGAGTTTGTATGCAAGCATTGGCACTTATCATTAGCCCTTCGGCAATTTGTGCCGAAGGCGAAATCCAGCTTTGCGCGTGAATGGCTTGCCCAAACTGATGTTTTATTTTTTTTGAGATTTGATGTCGTAGTACATTATCACCTATGCTTATCAGCAAAAGCGCATTTGGATAAAATGTTACTTGATAACCTACTTGCTGAGGAATATCCTCAAAAAAAGAACCCACAGAGGCATCATCAAAAATACCTACTACTTGAATTGCTTGGCTTGCTAAGATTTCCCGTACTATTTTGGCATGTTCACCCGCACCGTATAAGAGCATTTCTAAATAAATATTTTGAGTAAATGGTTTTTTCGTTTGTAAATCACAAAAAAATACTAGCTTTGGTGAGAAACTTGTGGCTTATCAAAATGTTATCAAGGCTAAAAATCAATCAATAGCGATTTTTAATCAAGAAAATAAGCTATTTTTAAGAAAAACACACAAACATAAATACTTCTATTTTACTGCTTTAATGTATTATTTGTGTTTCCTTGTCTTTTTTTAAACAAATGATGAGCTAAAATTAGTTATAAAGACACAAAATCAACTTTAAATGAAAACAATTTCACAGGAATTTTCTGTTCCGTTCAGCTACCACACATTTTTTACGCAGGGTTTGTTTCAGCTAGAAAATGTATTATTTAGAGATTTAATTTCCCAAGATGGGGCTTCAGGCAGACGAAAGTTGCTTTTTGTGCTTGATAATGGCGTACACGAAGCCCACCCTACACTTCAAAGGCAAATTGTAGATTATTGCATGGCATACGCTGATGTGCTTGATTTGCGCACTGTGCCTATTTTGATACCCGGCGGCGAAACTGCAAAAAACGATTATAGCTTAGTAGAGTATCTGCTCAAAGAAATAGATGAGCTAGGTATCTGTCGTCATTCTTATCTAGTAGGCATTGGCGGGGGGGCAGTGCTAGACATGGTGGGCTTTGCGGCTGCCATTGCGCACAGAGGCGTAAGGCATATTCGTATTCCTACTACGGTGCTTGCACAAAACGACTCAGGCGTAGGCGTAAAAAACAGTGTAAATTATTTTAATAAAAAAAATTTCTTAGGTACATTTAAACCCCCACAAGCTGTTATTAATGACAGCGATTTTCTCACTACACTGCATCAGCGTGATTGGCGTTCGGGTATCTCAGAGGCAATCAAAGTAGCACTTATCAAAGATGAGGTTTTTTTTAGAGAAATTCAGCAAAATGCTAGCCTCTTAGCACAACGTAACATGGCGGCCATGGAATCGCTCATTTATAGATGTGCCGAACTACATATTGAGCATATCCGCAGTGGCGACCCCTTTGAGATGGGTTCGGCACGACCCCTAGATTTTGGACACTGGGCAGCCCATAAGCTAGAACAACTCACGCGCTACCGCCTTCGCCATGGTGAGGCTGTTGCCATTGGCATTGCCTTAGATGTAACCTACTCGTACTTGATAGGCAGACTTAGCGAGGGCGAATGGCAAGAAGTATTGGAACTCCTAGAAACCTTAGGCTTCAAATTGTATGAGCCTGAACTTTCTCAGTTTTTGAGCGAATGGGACAACCCCAACTGCTTGCTTACTGGTTTACAAGAGTTTAGAGAACACCTTGGCGGCGAGCTGTGTATTACGCTGATTAATAGCATCGGAGAAGGTGTAGAAGTCAATCAAATGGATTATCCAACCATTATCAGGGCAATTGAAACCTTAAAAGCACAGCACGAAGCACTACTTGCTTTACAAGAAGAATAGGTTTATTTCTAAGCGAATGGCTTGGAAAAGTGTGAATTATGAGTTGTGAAATGTGATTTTCTAAAGCTATCATTATCAGCAACTTATAAGTTGAAATAACCAAAATTATTGTTTACATTCTCCCAACTCTTGGAGAGATGTTTTGCCAATTTTTGTAAAAAAATAATGGTGCTCTGACAATTTTTGCGGTAGTGTTTTATAAGATAGCTTGAATACTGTTCAGAACATAAATGCCAGCGGACTGGAAGTCCGCTGCTACAGATTTTCACAGAAATTGTCAGACAATCAAAACACTTTACTAGGCTTCTTTTAAGCACTTAGAAAAGAGTAAAAAATAAATTCACCATTGTTTATATTTATTTACGGCTAATGAACATACTAAAAGCTAACAATTCACAATTCATAGTTTCCTTAAACAGCTACTAGGCTGTTTTGTGATATTACCTTTACAAAAAAATATCCATTAAACTATTTGTTAGTCATCTCAGTAATGCATTAAAAATTTTCAAGGTGTGATTTTTGTAGAGATTTTTTGAAATGCTTACTATTGTTACATTGTTTACGTGTTTGTAAGAGCTTAAAACTATCAAAGACCATGAATATATTATCAGCCGAAGGCACACGCCGCACACCCACTATGTACTTTGACCATGAGCAAGGGATACTTAAAATTACAGGACGTTCTATTCCAGAAAACACATTCAAGTTCTACCAGCCTTATATAGACTGGCTCAAGCAGTACCTTAAACTCACCACAAATCCAAGTACACGCCTCCACGTCAATCTCGAGTATTGCAACTCAAGCTCGGGGCGTTTTTTATTAGATATTTTTAACCTCTTAGATGCCTCCGTATCTGAAAAGCACCAAGTATATATAGAATGGCACTATGCCGACAACGATGACGATATGATGGAGATAGGGCAAGATTTGGCGAGTTTTTTAGAAAATACACAAACTGAATTGATTTCGTATCGCCGCGACCGCCCAATATTCTAAGGGTTCATCAGCTCCCAAGCACTTCTGTAGCTTGCCCGTTGCTCTACATAATTCAGAAAATCTTGATAAAAACCATGCTGCCCTAGTGTGGCACTATCGCCCACTACTACTAACTTCTTGCGCGCACGTGTAAGTGCTACATTCATACGCCTTTGGTCGCCTAGAAAGCCAATTTGCCCTTTTTCGTTGCTTCTAACCATTGAAATATACATCATATCTCGCTCCTGACCCTGAAACCCATCTACACTATGCACACTGAGGTTAGGCACAATTGCCACCAGTTCAGCGTATTCGGTTTTGATTTTGTTTTGTAGATACTCTACTTGTGCTTGATAAGGCGAAACAATGCCTACTGAGAAATCTTCTTCTAGCAACCTTGGGTTGGTGATTTGGAGGTGAGCAATGAATTGAGCAAAATGCTCCAAGAGTAAATCTGCCTCTTGTGGATTGTAGCGGCTTTTGGTTTCTTCATTGGTTTTTTCTTCAAAACTACATCCTGCAGTATCAATAAATTCAAAAGCTGTACTCAATACAGTATCATCGGGGTGCTGTGCAAGGCTATGCTGGCGCACACTTTCATCAGCAATGAGCTTTCCTCCATAAAACTGCTGGTTAGAGAAGCCCATAATTTTTTCGTGCATACGGTACTGTGTTCGCAGCAAAGTAGCACTTTGGGGTTGGCTTTGCATTACTTTCTCAAAGAGTGTTTCAGAAAGACCTTCCTGAGCGGCTTGGTATGATTTTACGGTGGGGGGTAGTTGGTGGTGGTCGCCTGCAAAAATGACGCGCTCGGCTTTCGAGATGGGTATCCAAGTGGCGGGTTCTAGAGCCTGAGCGGCTTCATCTATAAATACGGTAGAGAATTTTTTGTACCTGATGTATTTATTGACTGCTCCTACGAGTGTAGCGGTGATAACTTGTGTTTTTTTGAGTAAGTCATCTACAATGTATTTTTCTAGCGTGCGAGATTCTTCCCTCATGCGTGTAGCTTCAGTATAGAGTAGTCGGCGTTGCTCGCGTTCTTCTCGTCCAAACATACGCTTGTATTTTCCTGCCATCTTATGGAGTTCTTCAGAGTCGCGGCGCAGTTTTTTGAGGTATTTATAGTCGGGGTGTTGGGCTATCTGCCCTTCCAGACTAATTACGCCCAGTTCTTCTTGGAAGCGGGCGGGGTTACCTATACGCAGTACATTGAGCCCTTTCTCGAGTAGTTTGAAGGTAAGCAAATCCACTGCCGTATTACTGGGTGCGGTTACAAGCACTTGTTTTTCATTTTGTAGGGTGAGTTTTACAGCCTCTACGAGGGTAGTGGTTTTGCCCGTGCCAGGAGGACCGTGTACGAGGGCTACATCTTTAGCAGCCAAGATATTGAGCAATGCTTCATTTTGAGAAGGGTTGAGCTGAGGGCGTGGCAAAGAAAACACTTCAGGCGAGGTGATGGGGCTAAAAGCTGCTGGTTGTTTGCCTGTCAGGATTTGCCTAAGTTCATACAGACGGTCGCCATGGGCAAGCATTACCTTTTGGAGTGCTTCGTCCATTTCCCTGAAACTCACTGTATCAAAAAGCACATCTACCCCTAGGTTGTCATAATTTATCCACTCGGGAAGTTCATCTATGCTAAAGGCAATGCGCATATTGTTTTTCCAGACTGCCGCAATTACACCCGAGATAGAGGGTATTTTTTGGTGTTTTTCGCTTTGCTGAAAGAGCGAAATAGAGTCGCCTACTTGAAAAGCGTGGTTTTGGTTGAGGTGAGAGAGCCGCTCTAATGATATATAAAAGCTTTCCCCTGAGCCTATTTCTTGACTATTGATTTTGATGGGATACCAAGTAAGCCCTTTTTCGCGGCGTTGCTTGAGAGGAGTCAAGAGCATGAGGTTTTTGTATTGGCGTAAACCCTCCTCTTGTTCTAGCTCCAATAGCTGGCGGAGTTTTTTGAATGTTTCCATGTTTTGAAATTTAATACCACAAAGGTACAAAAAAGTCCCTAGCATAGGGCGGTTACCTATTTTAGGCATTAACTACTTGGCTACAAGGATAGTTAAAAAAATATTTTAATGTGTTGATTATCAACTATTTAGTAAAATAAATATACTACTCTATTTGAGCTTCTACAAAAAACAGCTTACAGAAAAGGTATTTTTGTATATTTTTTGTAAATTTAACTTGCTATACGAAGCTAAACTATCTATATCAAGATTATTTTGGAAGTTTTACAATAACTATATACGAATTGAATTGTAAAACTCACATTGCTTGAAATGACCAAGATACAAATCTTTACCATACGTTAATATGAAACCAACACTGCGTACAGTAGGTCTTTTTTATCCTTTTATCAATCTGTTACATCGGCTTTCACAGCTAGGTCTTGATAAAATCAAAGATAAAAACTTGGCGATTCATATTCTTATTACCAATTATGTAACACTTACCCTCATACCTGTCAGTGTGGTAGGTATTGTGAATGGTGCTAGCCTCGGCCTTGTGTTTCAGTTACGATATGTTATCCTAGTTGTGTTTCTTGTACTTGTGTTGTGGCTTAATCGGCAGGGTTATTTTAGGTTTAGCAGGCATTTCTTTTTTGTAGCTTGCCTTAGTCTTGTTTTTTTCTATCCTATTGCGATTCATGAGGTACACGTTACGCATTTTGTCTGGTTTCCTTATGGCTTATCTTTAATGTCTATTACGGTATTACTGGTTTTTGATTGGGACTCAGAAAGAATAGACTTAATAGGTTGGTATTGTATTTTTTTTGTATTGATTACCTCACTTGATATGGTTATGGTAGAGAATATGACCCCCAAAATACACTATGACCTAAAGCACATTTACACCATTAACAATAAAGTTACACATCTAGCAATCTGGTTTTGTACCAATTTGATGGTTTATTATCTCAAGTATCTTACAGTACAAAAAGAAAAGCAACTCCTCTTATTGAACGAGAAGCTTGAAAATAATTTAAAACTCGTATTGGCACAAAGCGAAGAGATTGCTTCTCAAAACGAAGAACTTGTGCAAAGCCAAGAAGAAGTTGCGCTTCAAAGAAATACCATAGCCAAGCAAAAAGATTGGATAGAAGAAAAAAATGAACGTCTTGCTAAATTCAATCAGGCACTACTTAGACTCAACAGAGAGCAGATAATCCAATCGGGCAACTGGAAAGAAGCACTCGAGTACATCACCCAAAATGCCTCTCAACTCAGTGAGGTATCACGGGTGAGTGTATGGTTTTTTGACAAGGATTATGAGCAATTAGAGTGTTTTAAACTCTACAATGACCTTAGTAAAACGTTTTCTAACGGTCAGATTATTTACCGAAAAGACCATAGCATCTATTTCAAAGAAGCATTACGAGCACGCACCATTGTTGCCTCAGATGCACAGCAGCACCCAGCCTTACAAGAATTTAAAGAGGATTACCTAAAAGCCTACCAAATTTGCTCGATGCTTGATGCACCTTTTTTTATAGATGGGGGTATAGCAGGCGTGGTATGTCTAGAACAGCAACTTATGCATAAAGAATGGTCGCAAGAGATGATTAGCTTTGCCCAAACCCTTGGCGACATCGTTACGATTGCTTACAAAGCCTACTTGCTCAAAAGAGAAAGGCATACCATAGAGCAGCAAAAAAAAGCCATGGAACTACAAAATGAAGCACTCAAGGATAAACAAGCCGAAATAGAAGAAATCAATGCTGACCTAGAGCAGAGAGTTGCTGAGCGTACTTATGACCTAGAGCTGCAAAATGAAAAACTTGCCGAGTATGCCTTCATCAATGCACACTTGCTCAGAGGGCCGCTTTGTAGGGTAAAAGGCGTAGCCAATTTACTCCAGATGGAAGAAATGAAAAAAGATTTTGAGATGTTACTCGGAAAGATGCAAATTGCGGTCAATGAACTTGATGAAGTAGTAGGCAAAATCAACCAAACCCTCGAGGAGGACGACCACCTTGTAAATAAAGACCTCCGAAAGCTCAGAGAAAATGTCAGAGTTAAGAGCTTTTTATGATATAATGAGCTTGATTTCTAATCAATAATTCAAGATAGCATGCCTTCAAAATCTTGACAGCTTTTCTAAAAAAATTTCTTGGAGTACATAAAATTCACTTATTTTGGCAAAAAATCTGTGAAAATGTGATGGCTTTACTTTATCGTGCCTTGTTTGGCTTTATATACCTGGTTTCTTTATTGCCTTTTTGGGCTTTGCATGGCCTCTCCAATTTTTTATTCTTGATTATTTACCGCCTGATAGGCTACCGCAAAAAAATGGTCTATCAAAATATCCGATTGGCATTTCCCGAAAAATCTGAAAAAGCAATCAAGCAAATTGTCAAAGATTTTTACTTGCACTTCTGCGACCTTATCGTAGAATCAGTCAAAAGTGCAAGCATGACCCAAAAGAGCTTTGTTCAACGCTACCAGATGAAAAACTGGAACGAGCTACTCACACGTCTTGAGCGTGGCGAGCGTCCCTTGCTAGTATCGCCGCATGCAGGCAACTGGGAGTGGGTTTTTTCATTGGTTGAGTTTATTCCTGTACCTGTTTTTGCCATTTATCAGCCCCTGCGCAACCCTTATTTTGATAAATATGTAAGAGATACGCGCCAACGCTACGGTGCCATTATGATTTCGATGAAAGAAACTTTCAAAAGAATTTTGGCAGCCCACGAAACACAAACACCGCACATTAGTTGGTTTGCTGCCGACCAAGCCTGCCGACCCGACCGTGCTTACTGGGCTACTTTTCTGAACAGAGAGGCTACTTTTCATAAAGGCTATGAAGAAATAGCCAAGCAAACCAATCAAGCTGTACTTTTTCTGGACATCAAAAGAGTAGCTAGAAGCAAATATGAACTAGAGATTACCCCTATCTGCGAAGACCCTAGCCAAGCACAAGAGGGTGAAATCGTACAAGCATTTGTAAACCTGACCGAAAGGCGCATCAAAGAAACCCCTGCCTACTGGCTTTGGTCGCATAATAAATGGAAACATAAAAAGCCAGTAGTTACTAAAAATACTGACTTTTGAATTGGAAATAAAGAGCTGAAATATTATTTTTTGACTTTACCACGCCAAGCCATTATACCACCCGATACATTCCAGACGTTCTCAAAACCTAATTTTTGCATTTTTCGGCAAGCCATCGCGCTTCGGCTTCCGCTTCGGCAGTTGATGTAGTAGTTTTTATTCTTATCTAGCTGGGCAATTTTTTTACTGAACGAAGTATCATACAAATTGATAAGCTTGGCACCAGGAATATGCCCTTGCGCAAATTCGCCAGAAGTACGCACATCAATCACTACGGTATCTTTTTTTGACAAAAGTTTTTCTAACTCTTGAGTACTTACTTGGGCTACTTTGCTGCCTCCGCCAAACAACTGAGAAATGAATGAAAACATCTTGTATATATTTAATTATGTTTATATTTTGATATGTAACTAACCCCCCCTTGCTAAAGTTCATTGCTGCTCTATGGGTTGATTTATTTTTTATTGCTAAGTTTTGTATATTCTCTAAAAGCCAGTAGTTTTATAGGCTACTTTGAATAAATGCTCGTACATATTTAACTTGTGGTAAAAGCAGTGTACTCACATCATATCCAAAAACAAATATTTGAAATTACTTGTAGCAAAGAGTCGCTCGGGTTTGAGATAACACAGCAAGCAAGTAACTTACTCAAATCTCGCCTTTTCCGTCTTACCCAAAATATCTTGGAGGAGCTGGGTAGCCGCGCTACGTTTGTTAAGATAGAAAAATTGGCTCTAGATTTGGGCGAGCTAAGATTGGAAAATTGGGAAAATGAGCTAGTCTTCCGCTATGAACAGGCACTGCGCAAAGAACTCAAAAAAATAATTGCTGATAATAAAGTGTTTTCGCCTCAGCAAACGCAGCACATACAAGCTCTTGGTTCTTCATTGCTGGCATTGCTGGAGTTTTATCTTCAAAAAGGGTATTTGGCGTGGTGGTGCGAAAGTAGCTGGCAAAACGAAATGGGTATTGCTCAGCCTTTTTCTCTCAAAGCATTGCTAATTCATCTAGCAAAAAACCAAAGAAAAAGTCTTGCCGAGTGGCTCAATGCACAGGCAGAGAATCACCCCCTTGTTGTACGCCTCCAAGCGCAAATCACCACCCATGATTTTCGTGAGATAATTTTTGCCTTACTGCCCGGACACATAGCACAAGAGCTTGTGAAAATGAAACAAGACCTCAAAACGCTCTTTGAACAAGCTTTTGCAGATGCGCTGCCTCTCTTGCGTACAATGCGCATGAGGCTACTGCAGATCGTGCTTGAACAAGAGAAAAATAGTCATTTTTTTAGAGAAAGTACTTGGTTTACTTTGCTGATTCAAAAAAGCCTTTCTCCACAGCAACAAAATATTTTTTGGGAAACACTCTCACAAATACAAACCAAAAAAGATAAACGCCTTCGCTCACGCTTATTAGATATTAGTGGGCAAGCTAGAGGTGCGTTGAGCAAACAGCAACAAAGCCATTTGCTCAAAATGCAGTGGAAAAACGCTACCCACTGGGAAATGCTAACTGCTTGGCTCAAACCGAAAAACAGTAATTTATTTTGGAAAACAATTTTTCCTTCACAGCATACCTCCATCAAACAAGTAATAACACTTTTTGCAAATCTCGATTGGCAGGTAGCAAAACTCAAACCCATCACCACAAGGCTGGCAGACACTACCACTTTACAGATTCAAGCCTATTTGCTGGCTATTTTATGGGAAAACAAATCCAAAACACTCCCAAAAGAAGAATTAATAAATCTTCTACTTGAAGAAGTAGGCCGCACCCTCTCAGATGAGCAGCAAGATAGTCTTTTTACACAAATTGTTGCTAAAACTCCTCCAAGTATCTATCTAATGACTCAGCGGCACAAATCAGGTGCTGACATGCCTACACAACGGAGTCTGGCAGAATGGGAAGCCTACCTTCGGCAGCAAGGCTTGGGCATGGCAGCACTTCAGCATTTAGGCTCAGCCAATGCAACTTTTGTTTTGCGCTACCTCACGACCCTTGCAGCCCTACAATCGGAGCGTACTCCCATAGAGCTGTGGGCAAATGCTTTGATGATATTACAAAATCAACCCCGATTGGCACTAGAGCTTTTTGTGCAGCAGCATTTACGTATGACAGCACCCTCTCACCCTGACGAACTTGTTGAACAGTTGGTAGCACAACTGCCTGTACTCAGTAATTTTCAACTCACTGGCAAGGCAAAGGTCGCACAGCCTGCTACGCTTGCCGCACTCTTCAACCAGCCTGTACCTAGTGTGGAAACCTTACTCTTTTGGTTATTAGGGGGTAAGGATTTGCCCTTGGCGGTACAGCTAAGGATACTTTTTAGTGAGAAAGAAAAAGACCGTGTGCATTTAGAAACTACGCTGCTAGATTGGGTAATACAAAACCCACAAAAATTTGAAGGGTTGGCAATAAAACTCGGGGCGGCAAATATTTATTTTGCAAATGCTACATTTAGTTTTTTTTCAGAGAATTTTAGAAAAACGCTACTACAAAAAATACAAAGTATTTTTCCTACTTTTGAAAAAGACTTGCCCGATTATCTCCTCAATAGCAATTTGTTGAATAATTTTTTTAAAAAACAATCAGCACAGCAAGTCATTTTTAATCTAATGGCATTTATTTATCAGCCTGATTTCAACCTTAAAGATATAGATACCTTTTTAGATAATGCTAGCCTTCCTCTAGCTCAAAAAAAGGCTTTGGAAGCATTGCTTCAAAAAACAAATCCACTCAGCAAAGAAGCCCTGCGGCAGGCTGCCCTAGAAGCATTGCAAGAAGATTTGATGAAAATATTGCCTACAAGAGTTGAAAAATTAGTGGTATTGCTAAATCTTTACCTAAAAAGCGGAGCAATACTTCAGGCACTTCCTATCAATTTACAAACTTTTGATAGCAAAGTGCGCCAATTGCTAGAAAAAACATTGCAAAGTGCAGTGTTAGAACATTTTGAGCGTAAATTTCCGAGAGAATTTTATTTTTGGGTAGAGGCTTTATCTGTTGATGAGAGAGAAAAAGTAGCAAAAATCAATGCTACACTCATCACAAAAACACTGAAAAATATTGCTCAAAATCAACAAAAAGTACACTTAGAAAAAATAAAGAAAACTCTCGCAAAGCAAGGCCTAAAGCCCAAAACTCTTGAGCCAATCAATGAGGTATATGTGCAGAACATAGGCTTAGTACTGCTCCACCCTTTTTTATCACGGCTTTTCTCGAGGCTAGGGTATTTAGAAAACCGTGAGTTTAAGTCATTGCAAACTGCCGAGCGTGGTGTGCATCTTTTACACTACTTAGCTTACAAGACCGAACAGCCCGAGGAGTATGTACTCAGCCTCAACAAACTTTTGTGCGGACTGCCACTCGATGCCCTTATTGAGAAGCAACTCCTGCTCACTCAAGAAGAAAAAGAAATGGCAGAAAGCCTCCTCGTAGGAGTAATCCAAAATTGGCCAATTCTTAAAAATACCTCACCAGATGGATTGCGTGCCTCTTTTTTGATGCGTGAAGGCAAAATGAGTGAATATGAACAGCATTGGCAAATACAAGTTGCACCCAAGGGAATTGATGTGCTGCTAGGGCAACTGCCCTGGGGATTAAGTACTTTTAAACTCAATTGGATGGAGAAAATTTTCCAAGTAGATTGGCAAATGCCTTAGAGATAAACTAATGTATAGCCACTGATGTAAATGGCTTAGGTGTGTGATTTTCGGCTGATTATTAGTATTTTGCTTATTTGTTTTTTCAAAACAAATAATCGTTGATTGAAGTGTATGCTTGAGAAAATTTTTGATTCTTTGACAATTTTTGTGATTGTGTGCGATAAGATGAGCTAAATACTGTTTAGAACATAAATGCCAGCGAACTTCCAGTCCGCTGCTACAGATTTCCACAAAAATTGTCAGACAACCATTATTGTCTATTACACCCCACTCAATCTTTCCTTCAGGGCAGGGGTGATTAGTTCTTCATCAATGTTAATAAAAACGGGACGCTCCGAGAGTATTGAAAAAGCCTTGTAAAGGTGCTCTATTTATTGGTAGCGTTAAAAAACAGTAATCACCAGCCCTTTTGTGGGGCACACCCTCATTCAACTTCTTTGAGGTTCAGCAATAGCATCAATCGCCTCTGCCCTCAGAGAGGTAGCCATAGAGTTAAACTTTCCCTGAGAGGAAGGGGCCGGGGTAAAAATGGAGAAAAAATCCCTACACGCCCAAATACTGAACCAGCAAATACAAGTCAGCTAATAAGTGATTGATTATAAAGTACATAGCTCTTCAATATTTACTCCTCGTATGTGAGATAAGACTTAGGCAATATTTTTGTAAAATTTGAAGAATTTTAGGGATAAATCACACAACACTACTACTAGATAGTTAATTGCAGAATATGGGAAGCGAATATACCAAATACTATGAACAGGGCATGGGTTATCAGAAAATTGGCGATTACCAAGTAGCCGCCGAGTGTTTCAAAAAAGCCACCCTCCTAGACAAGAGCCAGCCTGAGGCTTGGTACCAAGCGGGGTTTGCACTTATTCAGACTCAGCGTTTTGCAGAGGCAGGTATTTATCTAAGGCGTGCCTTGACAGAATACGAGCGTGAAATACAGCAATCTTACCAAAAAGATTACAATTACTACCAGAAGGCTGCTGTTTTAGCACTGCTCAACGAAGGGCAACAAGCTGTTTCAGCATTGGCTATCTCAGTAAATTTTAATCCTTTATTTGCTGAAATGGCATTGCAATCGCCTGTATTCCAAAATTTAAGGACTATGCCTGAATTTCAGCAGCTACTAGAAGTACCACTTAATAAGCTACAACAAATGAGGTTTAGAGGTGAGAAAATAAGGCAGAGCCAGCTTTTGGCTACGGATTGGCTTCATAGACAAAAGTTTTTGAGTACATTACGGCAAGCTGGCTGGATAGTAGAAGCCTACCAAAGCCTTTGGGACAATGACCAAGCCCTAGCTCCACAGGCTTTTGCACGCTACGAGAAAAACAAAGATTTGGTCATTGAGCTAAGTTATTACCTTGATGCACAGCTTATTTTTATGGAGTTGCGTAAATCTGTTAATGACGATACACAGCAAGCCTACCGAATTTACCTCGCTCAGAAGCCCGATAAAGTACTAGAAGTTATTACGCAATTTCAGAATCAGGTCAATTTTCAAAACTGGGAAGATTTTATGGAGGCCTTGATTGAGGTCTGCAAATCTCTTTTATTTGAAATGCCAGATGGGCGTAAAGTAAAAGTTTCTTAAAGATACCTTAAGAACCAAGCACCAATTTGTTTTGATAAGCCGCTAATTTTAGGCTGTTTACAGTCAAATGACAAATAGCCAATCTCTTACTCATCAATTTTCAAGATGTGCTGAACGGTATCTTTGGATTGCATCTTGCAGTATCTCAAGATGGTCAAAAGCCATTTCGCTTATTGAATCAACTGCAATCCACGCAGCTTGGGCAGCATCATCGGCAGCTTCTACCTTGCAATCCTCCTTGGCTACCTTAGCCAAAAAAGCCACCGAAACGGTCCAGCCGCGTGGGTCGCGCTGTGGTTTGCTATAAACCCCCAGTAGCTTTGGTGTAGGGATATTGTCCACGCCTGTTTCTTCTTTGAGTTCTCTCAGGGAGGCAAGTTCTACGGTTTCGTTTTTATCTACAAAGCCGCCAGGAAAAGCCCACTTGCCTTCAAAAGGAGGGTGAGCGCGCTCAATTAATAGCACAGATAGTGCTTGAGTTCGCTCATCTTCCGAGAAAATAACACAATCTACAGTTAATGCAGGGCGAGGATACTCATAAATGTAAGACATATTCTCTAATTTTAGCGAAAACAAATTGATTATTAAGGCTCTTTAAGTAAATTTGGCTAATATAAACAAAACACATGAGTTTTCAAATACTAATTTCTAATCTGACCAATCCTACTTTATTATTTTTTATTTTGGGTATTGCCGCAGCTTGGCTCAGAAGTGATTTAGAAATTCCTAAATCCTCTAGTAAGTTTATTTCTTTGTACTTGCTTTTTTCTATCGGCTTCAAGGGTGGACAAGAACTAGCGCACAGCCAATTCAGTCCAGAAATCTTATATTCCATTTTGTTTGGGCTGGTGGTTGCAGCTATGATACCTTTCTATACTTTTTTTATTTTGAAGCGAAAGACAAGTGTAAGTGATGCAGGTGCTGTGGCAGCAGCGTATGGTTCGGTGAGTGCGGTTACTTTTGTGTCGGCAGTATCATTTTTAGAGATACAGCAAGTAGCCTTCGGGGGACATATGGTAGCAGTTATGGCATTTATGGAAGCACCTGCCATCATTGTAGGGGTGATTTTAATGCGGCAATATGACAAACAGCAAACTAGCAAAGAAGGCTTAGGAAGTATTGTTCAGCACTCTTTTACCAATGGAAGTGTTTTGTTGATTTTGGGGAGTTTATTCATTGGTTTGATTGCAGATGAGCGTCAAGCAGAAGGCATCAAACCTTTTACTACGGATATTTTTAAGGGATTTTTGGCAATTTTTTTACTAGAAATGGGTATGGTAACAGCCAAACGCTTTGCTGCTTTCCGAAAATACGGATTATTTCTGACAGCATTTGCCTTTGTCATTCCTGCTTTCAATGGATGCATGGTGGCGGTGCTGAGTGCTTGGGTAACGCCTGAGCCAGGAGATAGATTTATGCTAGCTATCCTTGCAGCAAGTGCTTCCTATATTGCTGTGCCTGCTGCTATGCGGCTTGCCGCTCCAAAAGCTGACCCAGGTATGTATATTCCTATGGCACTTGGGCTTACATTTCCTTTTAATATCACCATTGGTATGCCATTATATTATGCCATTCTATTGCTTTTTTAGTTAATTACAAAACGGAGTAAGTAAGTTAGGGCAGAAACTAGGCAGGAATACAAACTTACGGCTTCGTGCTTTTATCATTATCTCTTCAATGAAAATCAAAATAGTTCGTTTGAATAGCAATAAAGGTAATGCTAAAGACTACGGTTTTTTGATAATTTTTGTGATAGTGTGTAATAAGTTGAATACCATTCAGGACACAAACGCTGGCGGATTGAAAGTCTGCCGTTACAGATTTCCTCACAAATTGTTAGACAACTAAAATTACTTTGCGTTATTGTTACAAATTAAATATTTACTAAATTTTA
This sequence comes from uncultured Cytophagaceae bacterium, assembly GCA_964480455.1. Classification (GTDB taxonomy): domain Bacteria; phylum Bacteroidota; class Bacteroidia; order Cytophagales; family Microscillaceae; genus JAABSX01. The sequence goes on along the minus strand of CAYZQI010000021.1, from coordinate 14,873 downwards.
TTACTCAAACAAAAAATGAAAAAAATAACACTTTCACTCACACTTTTTGTCTTATGTTTTGCATTCAATCTCAAAGCACAATCAGACAACTGCAATGGCTACTTTGCTTTTGAGAAAGGTACAAAACTGGACATCACTTTTTACGATAAAAAAGATAAAACTACCTCAGTAGGTAAATATGAAGTAATCAGTAATGAGCAGAAAGATGGTGCGACTGTCATCTCTTTTAAGAACGAAACTTATGACAAAAAGGGAGAACTTATCACTAGCGGAAATTATGACATTACTTGCAAAGATGGACAAATCTATGCTGATGTGCGCAATATTGCTGTAGATATGATGCCCGCAAACACTAATGCGCAAGTAGAAATCACAGGAGACAAACTCGTCTATCCACCTACACTGAGCGAAGGGCAGCAATTGCCTGATGTAGAATCAGAAGTGAAATCAAGCACAGGAGGTATGACATTGCTTACTGTCAAGATGAAATTAACTAACCGTAAAGTAGCAGGCTTCGAGACCGTAGAAACTCCCGCGGGAAAATTTGAATGTGTAAAAATCACCTATGATTCAGAGATGAAAATGGGGATTATGGGTACAAAAAAACAACAAATGACTGAATACCTTGCCAAAGGTTTAGGGGTAATAAAATCAGAAACAAGGGAAAAAGGCAAACGTGTTTATTGGCACCAAATCACTAAATTAGAGGAATAATAATTTTTTTACTGATTTTGTACAGCGATGATCTTGTACTGCATCGCACAAGCAAAAGTATAAAAAAAGCACTCACTTTCAATGAAGTGAGTGCTTTTTTTATGGTATCATTTATCTCAGTTAGAAAGGTTACGGTCGCCAGTTCTGATTTTTTGGACATATTCTGTGATGGTATCTAGTGCGTTTCTTGTTACTTCACTTAGTTTTTCTACATTGGCACCATCTATGTCGTTGAGCCACGCCTTAGAGCGTTCTGTAATCATTTTACGTGTTTCTTCACCACGACTAGGAGCAAGCAATAAGCCTGTTATGAGTCCTGCACCTGCACCTATCAGAAAGCCTACTAATACTTTGGTGTTGTTGTTCATAGTTGTTTAGTTTTTGTTTATGAATGGTATTATGTGTCTAGTTCTAAAAGTTAGAGTGGGTTTTATTTGTTTTTGCTTGCATTGAAAAGTTTTTGCTTTTCTTCTTTGCTAAGGCTGTTGTAGCCAGATTCAGAAATCTTATCTAAAATGGCATCTACTTCTTCTTGGTTGGGTACATCACTTGGGCTGTTATTATTGCTGTTGTAGCTATTAGACGCATTGTTAGAATACACCTTACTTTTCTTCTGGCTTGTATAGCTCATATTGTTTTTTTTCTTACTCTTGAAAAGATTTTGAAATCCATCAAACCAAGTATGAATCCAAGCTCCAATATCATTGCCTTTTTTGAGCTGAACGATATAGATATAACCAAGTAAAGCACCGCCTAAGTGTGCTGCTTCGCCGCCTGCATTGCGCCCCCCTAAACCCACATAAGCCAATATTACCAGAATAGGTACTATGTATTTGATACGGACAGGCCCAAAAAGTAGTAAATAGAAAGTATAATCAGGTGCAAGGGTGGCGGCAGCTACCATCACAGCAAAAACAGCTCCCGATGCCCCTACCAAGTGTGTTCCGTTAGGTAAAATAGTATTAGAAAGCAACAAAAAGCCTACTGCCCCTGCCAAACTTCCTAAAATGTAAATACTGATGATACGCTTGCTACCTAGATAATCTACAATGATAGCTCCAAACCAATACAAGAAAAGCATATTGAATAAAATATGGAGAACCCCTGCGTGCTGAAAGGCATACGTAAGCAAGGTGTGAGGCCGCCATATCAAGTGTCTCAGTAAAGAGGGAAGCTCAAACTGTATGGCTATGTAGGTATTATAAAACTGCCTCAGACCTGTCAGGGTCAGCGTAGTTGCCAATATCATAGTGCCTAAAAACACAATGATGTTGATAAGGATAAGCTGTATCAGTGCGTTGTCTTGTCGCTTAAAAGTGTTTTTAATGTCATCAAATAATCCGTTCATATTTATATTTTTTTAATATTGTCGCCGTATTCTCCAAAATTTAATCAAAATAAATCCAATCAAAGCCCCTCCAAGGTGAGCAAAGTGAGCAATGTTGCTACTTCCTGAATATTGAAAGCCTGCATAAAGTTCATAAAGTATAAAGATAATTACCAAATATTTGGCTTTTGTTCCAAATGGTAAAAATAATAATCGCATTTCAACATTCGGAAAAATAAGCGCAAAAGCCACTAAAATTCCAAAAATAGCTCCCGATGCCCCTACCACTACACGCTGTGGGTGGTTTAGTACTGAGAGTGTATATTCATTCATCAGTTGTGCTGCTTCTCTGGGGGTGTTTGCTTCTGCTTCTATGGTAGTAACATGCTGCTGTGTTTCTACATACATAGCTCCTTGCTGCAATACACCTGCCCCCATACCCGTAATCACGTAAAAAGCTAAAAAGCGTTGTGAGGTAAGTACGTTTTCGAGCCAAGGACCAAAAAAATACAAGCCTAACATATTAGAGAAAATATGCATAGGGCTGATAGAGTGCATAAACATATAGGTCAGAAACTGCCAAGGGGCAAAGTGTATCGATTGGATATAATGCAAACCAAACATGGAGTTGAGGTCATCTACCAATATATTCAGGGCATAAACCACAAAATTGATAATGAGTAAGTTACGTACTATTGGGGTAAGTTGGTTATACATTATTTATATTAGTATCTTTTTTTATTTTTTGATAATGAAGTGGCAAAATTTTATCAAAATATTTAACTTTCTTCGCTTTCTTCTAGCAAACTAGCTAATTCTAAAAGGCTCAAACTCCTAAATATAACTCTCCCATCAGGTGTATAGTTTGGATTTTGAGAGGCAAAAAGTTGGTCAATTAACAAATTTATTTCTTGACTTAGCAGTTTCACCTTGAGCCTTGTAGCTGTACGTTTTGCCAATGCACGTGCCAGTGAGTCGTGTTGTGTGATTTGAAGGTTTGACTGATAATTTTTAAATTGTTCAATAAAATCTTCAAATATTTCCTTTTGGTCTTCATTATGTACTCCTTGAGGCATACCTGTGAGCTGTAAGTGTTGCGGCTTTATAACCACAAAAACAAATCCTAAGTTACGAATTTCTGTTTCAATTTCCAAAATCAACTCAAAGTCACTGGCATTTAGTTGAATTTCCATTGGAAAAAGTAATTGTTGTGTTACTTTCTTTTGGCTTGTAAGTTGTTTTTTGTATTTATCGTACAAAATTCGCTCGTAGGCAGCTACTTGATCAATGAGTAATATACCCGATTTTACAGCACTTATGATATACTGTCGGTGCAATTGAAACACAGGTCTTTCCAGATTGTTTTGTGTTTTTGCGTCTTTAGTGGTTTCTTGCTTCAATTGATTGACATTACTCTCAAAAGTGAGCCTTTCTGTTTCGTTTTTTTGTCGTACTTCGGAGCTATTTTTCTTTAAGTCTTGGTAGAGTTTCTCCCAGTCGCCTGCTCTCTTTTTTGTAAAGCTAGGCAAAGAAGCAGAGAATGTTTTGTTGCCAGTACCCTGATAGAGTGGGTTTTCTGCCAGTGTTTCTTTTTTGTGTGTTTGTGCAGAAAAGTTAGCATCTGTTTCAAAATCAATGGCAGGGTTAAAATGATGTATGCTCAATGCTTTTCGTACTGCCGACTGCACAATGGCATAGACGCTGCGCTCGTCATCAAACTTAATCTCAGTTTTGGTAGGGTGTATGTTGATGTCTATATGTACAGGGTCTATTTCTAAAAAGAGTACATAAAAAGGGTAATGCTCGCTTGGTATGAGGCTTTCGTAAGCCCCTACTACGGCATGGTTGAGATAAGCATGCTTGATAAAACGCTTATTGACAAAGAAAAACTGCTCGCCGCGTGTTTTTTTGGCGTTTTCAGGCCTGCCTATGTACCCTTTGATATTGACCAAGGGGGTTTCTTCTTGGCAAGTTGCTAGTTGTTTTTGATAGTTTTTACCAAAAATACCCACAATGCGCTGGCTCAATTTACCTATAACCAGGTGATGTATCTCCATATCATTATGAAATAGCTGAAACTCTACCTCTGGGTGAGCAAGGGCAACTCTGTTGAACTCATCTAAAATATGACGCATCTCTACAGGGTTTGATTTGAGAAAGTTGCGGCGTGCAGGCACATTAAAAAATACATTTTTGATAGCAATGGAAGTACCCGTAGCACAAGCAATGCTCTCTTGAGATTTAAACTGTGAACCCTCTATGCAGATATATGTACCCAATGTATCTTCAGCACGCTTGGTGCGTAGCTCTACTTGTGCCACTGCCGCAATAGAAGCCAATGCTTCGCCTCTGAAGCCCATCGTGAGGATATTGAATAAATCATCGGCTTTTTTAATTTTGGAAGTAGCGTGCCGCTCAAAACTGAGCCTTGCATCAGTTTCAGACATTCCTGTACCATTGTCAATGACTTGCACTAAATTTTTACCTGACTCTTTCACAATCAACGTGATGAGGGTAGCTTTGGCATCTATGGCATTTTCTAGCAATTCTTTGACAATAGAAGCCGGACGCTGCACCACCTCTCCAGCAGCTATCTGATTGGCTATAGCATCGGGCAACAAACGTATGACATCTTCCATAAAATCGCTTTGTATATATTAAGCTAAAAAATATTGATAACCAAATCACCCTATTTTGATTTGGAAGAGCTATTATTATGCTAAAAAATCAACTACTTCTGAAAGGTAAGTTTGTCTTTTTATCACATTTCCACTTACATCTAAAAATACATAATAAGAAAAGCCATAAAAATTCCCTTCTGAAAAAGTTCTATAGACTTTCATGTAGTCTTTACAATGCGCAGCAGGGCAGTTTATTTGTTTTTCTTGTATAAAACTTGGCAGTTTATCTATAAAGATGCTATCATTTACTGCCAAGATGATAAATTTATCCTTGTACTTTTCCTGCAAAGCCACCATTTTAGGTGCAGCCTCTACACAAGGTTTGCAACTCAAGCCCCAGAAGTCTATTAAGACATACTTTCCCTCGAAATCGCTTAAGCTATGTGCTTGTTTGGTATTGTAATCCACAAAAATAGAAACATTTTTATCAATGGCTTGAGCCTGTATTTCCAAAAATGGAATCGTCAGTGATACAAAGAGAAACATACAATTTAAACCAAAGTAAATATACTTTTGATTATCAAATTCTACTGTTTCGGGTATTTTTAAGGTTAAAGTACGCGTATAATTTAGTATTTTCATTGATTCCAATCTCTCTACCTCTTTCTTATAAACTGAAACCTTGCAATGCCATACAAGAACACAAATCCTAGTATCACTACTACAAAGGGGCTTGCATTGGTAAAGCTCATTTGCTCTATTTGTTCGCCATATTCTAAAAAAAGATAGCTCAGCCCTACCAACATAAAAGCGATTAACATTCGGATAAAAGCAGTACTTGAAGTAAATCCTTTCCAGATATTAGGTTTTTGGCGTTCTCTTCGAAAGGCACTCGAGATGCGGTTGCCGTGGTTATCATAATTGAGGGGCTGTCCTTCTTTTTCAGCCTTGATACGTGCCTCAGCCTCTTGTACGCGTTGCTCTAGGTCTTCCATGACGGGGTCATAAAAGACAGGCGTATAGCCGAAACGGCGATGACGGGGTGTTTTTACGATTGAAAAAAGACGCATAAACTTTTAAATTTTATTTTTTAAATAATTTTCCTCTATTTTACACAAAAAAAAGCAAAAATGCTAAGAATTTCTTTAAAACCTTCTTTTTTTGAATACCTCATTTGTACTTGCTTAGGTTTAGGATTGATGATATTTTTCATCAGTGCTTGTTGGCAAAAAGCCCCACGCAAGATAGACCCAAAGCAAGAGGCTTGGGTGGATAGTGTCTTCAATACTCTCAATGAAACCGAAAAAATTGGGCAGTTGTTTTCTGTTCGTGCCCATTCTAACCTTGGTGCAAGTCATCAAAAAGAAGTAGAACAACTTATCAGAACTTATAAAGTGGGAGGCTTAATTTTCTTTCAGGGAACACCCCACAAGCAAGCACAACTTACCAATCATTATCAATCACTCGCTCGCATACCACTTATGGTTTCTATTGATGGCGAATGGGGCTTGGCAATGCGCCTAGACAGCACCATGCATTTCCCTTATCAGATGACCCTTGGGGCAGTGCAAGAAGATACACTCATTTATGCAATGGGCAAAGTGATTGGGCAGCAGTGCAGACGCATAGGTTTGCATGTCAATTTTGCCCCTGTAGTAGATGTCAATAGCAATCCTAAAAACCCCGTGATTAATTATCGTGCTTTTAGCGAAAACAAAGAATTGGTAGCGAAGTACGGCATTGCTTATATGAAAGGTTTACAATCTCAAAAAATCATAGCAAGTGCCAAGCATTTTCCAGGGCATGGCGATACAGACAAAGACTCTCACTACACCTTGCCCACCATCCAGAAAAGCAAAGCACAACTAGAAGACATGGAGTTTTATCCTTTTAAAAAGCTGATAGCCAATGATTTACAAAGCATAATGGTAGCACATCTTCGCATACCTGCATTGGATAACGCCCCCTATGCTTCTACACTTTCTAAGCCCATCGTTACGGGTCTGCTCCAAGAGCAAATGGATTTTGAGGGGCTGATTTTTACAGATGCCCTTGAGATGAAAGGAGTTTCAGCATACTACACCGCAGGCGAGGTAAGTGTATTGGCTCTGTTGGCAGGCAATGATGTATTGCTACTCCCTGCTGATGTACCACAGGCTTTTGCCGCTATCCAAAATGCCCTCAAAACGGGCAGACTCTCTTGGGAAATGATAGACCACAAAGTAAGAAAAATATTGCGTGCCAAGTATTTTGCGGGGCTAAACCAATACGAAGCCGCAAAACTTAACAATCTCTATGAAGATTTACACAGCAAAGAAGCACAGCAATTACGCACCCAACTCTATCAAAAAGCAATTACGGTGGCTATCAATCAAGATAGTTTGCTGCCTTTTCAGTACTTAGATACCCTCCGCTTTGCTTCGGTTGCTTTGAATGTAAGTGCTAAAAATCCTTTTCAAAAAATGCTAGACAATTATGCTGAGTTTGAGCATTTTCAAATAGCAAAAGGAGCATATCCATACCAATATACTCAGCTTACCAATCAGCTATCAAGTAAAAATGTGGTGGTAATAGGCTTGCATACCCTCAGCACACAAGCCAAACTAGGCTATGGCATCACTTGGCAGGTCAAGGATTTCATCAAGAAACTAAGCCAAAAAACCAATGTAGTTTTGGTAGTATTTGGTTCGCCCTACACCCTAGCTGAGTTTGATGAGTTGCCACAGTTGGTTTGTGCTTATGAAGACAACAGTACCACACAAAAACTTGTGCCGCAGCTACTCTTTGGGGCTTGTGCTGCTGAGGGTAAACTGCCCATTACGGCTTCTACTAGATTGCCCTTTCAAACTGGCATCACCTACAGGGGAGAGCTAAGACTTGGCTTTGCGCTGCCCGAAGACGTAGGTATGCACAGCGATTCACTCAAAAATATAGACCGCATTGTGGAGAACTCCATCAAAGAAGAAGTAATGCCTGGAGCTCAAGTTCTGATAGCACGCAAAGGCAAAATCGTATGGCAAAAAGCCTACGGCAAGCAAACATACAACCAAGAAGCCCGCGAGATAGACCTACAAACCATTTATGATGTGGCTTCTATTACAAAGGTTGCCGCTACGCTTCCTAGCATTATGTACCTTTATAATGAAGGCAAAATAGATCTAGACCAAAAAGCCTCTTACTATTTGCCTGAGATGGTAGGCACCAACAAGGAACATATCACCCTGCGTGAAATCCTCACCCACCAAGCAGGGCTAGTAGCTTATATTCCTTTCTGGAAAGAAACCTTTGATGAGGCTCAAAATAAACCACTCAGTAAATATTACCGCAAAGAAAAAACAGATGAGTTTAGTAATGAAGTAAGCCGAAATCTTTTTGGCTGGAAAGGCATAGAACCCATGCTTTGGGAAAAAACCCTAGCTTCGGAGATGAACCGCAAACGAAAACCACGGAAAGGTTATGAATATGTATATAGCGATTTGAGTTTTTATATCTTGAAGCAGATTGCAGAAAGATTACTTGACGAACCCATTGAGGAATTTACACAAAGGCAGTTTTACAAAGCACTGGGTATGCAGCACACCACTTTTACGCCTTTGCAGTATTTTCCACCTGGGCAAATCTGCCCTACCGAAGAAGATGACTATTTTAGAATGGAAACAGTACATGGCACCGTACACGACCAAGGGGCGGCCATGCTCGGCGGCGTAGGCGGACACGCAGGGCTTTTTTCTACTGCCCTTGACCTTGCCAAGTACCTCCAAGTGCACTTACAAGGAGGGCAATATGGCGGTAGGCAGTTTTTTAGACCTGAAGTAGTGCAATTGTTCACGCAGCCACAATTTGCAGGCAATAGACGAGGGCTGGGCTGGGATAGAAAAGACCACAATGAAAGTTATTCTTACATTGCTGATTTTGCCTCCGAAGTATCTTTTGGGCATTCGGGCTTTACGGGTTGTGCAGTTTGGGCAGACCCCAAAGAAGAACTCTTAATGGTGTTTCTCTCCAATCGGATTTACCCTACTGCCCAAAACGAAAAACTCATTCAGCAGCATATCCGCCGTAAGGTATTCAACCAAGCATACCTTGCGCTGGATTATAAACATCTCTAAACACTCAATAATCTACATAGGCTAAGGCAAGCTGTGCAACATTTTGAAAATAATCTGGTCTTGTGAGAGATTAGGAGATTAAGCAGTTCAAAAATAACCAATGCCTAATAACTTGATAAACTAAATAATTATAAAGCCGTGGATGCATTTAAAAAGTCTTTTTCATTGTCTAAATTACTGCTTTATTTTGCTTGTGTAGCAATTTTGGGAGGTTTTCCACCAGCCCTTGCACAAACAGCTACTCAGCAAAGTGTATCTGCACCCAAAGCCTACTCGCAAATACAAATCCCAATTAGAATGACTTGGGAGGAGATAGGCAAGAAGGTAAATAACTTATTGCAAGGGATAATTTATGATGAGAAGATAAACTCAGGGGGCAGTGATTATCAAGTAAAAGTGTGGAAAATAGAACCTATCCGTATATCAGGAAAGGCAGAAAGTTTGCAAAGTGAAGCCGCATTGCGTATCAACATCAAGGGCATTTACAGAACCAAAGTCTTGGGCATGGGCGTAAGCCAGAACATAGACCAAGACATCAAAGTTAAACTCACGCTCAACACCAAAATCAGTATCAAACCCAATTGGGACATACAGAGCAAGACCCAACTCACTCGCTACGAATGGCTTGAAACTCCCTATTTTACCATTGGTTTTGTGCGTATTCCGATTAGTTCTATCTTAGAAAGTGCCATAGAAGAACAAAAAACGGCTATTCTCAAAGAAATTGATAAGCAACTTGAGCGTAACCTTAAATTTAAAGCACAAGTAGAAAATGCTTGGAAACTTTTTCAAACGCCTTTTGCTACCTCAGCGTGGGGAGAGGAAAAAACTTGGCTTTGGTTTACGCCCGAAGCCCCGGAGGTCAGCCCTATTGAATATTTAGAAGAGTACCTTCAAGTAAACCTCAAAATGCAATCTCTTACAGAGGCATCTCTTGCCCTCAATCCTCAAAAAACTATTCCTAAGAAGTTACCCAAACCTGCTTTTACAGCAGAACAGCCCAGCCCTGAAGTACAGCTTTGGGTTTATGGTCATACTGACTATGCTACTGCCCGCAGCAAAGCCCTCGAGGTATTTAGCCAAGCTCCTTATTCTTTCCGAAAGGGGCGGTATGTGGTAAGTGTCAAAGATTTACAATTCAGCCAAGAGGGAGCATTTTTTAAGATAGACCTTAGCCTGAGCGGCACAGTAGAGGGAAAAGTATATCTCAAAGGGATTCCTGTATTCAACTCCAAAACCAAACGCTTTGAGATAGACCAATTTAGCTATGATGCAGAAGATGCCCAAATCAGGGTATCTAAGTTTATGCGCTGGATGTTTGCCAAAAAGATTAACCGACAAATCAAAGAAGGCTTTGAAGAGGCTATTGAGGCACAAGTGCAAGACCTCAAGAAAGACATTGCCAAAAGCCTTGAGCAGTATGCCTTTGATGAATACAGCACCCTCATAGGTAGGCTTGATGAGTTTTATTTTGATAACATACAGCTAGAAAACCAAGTAGTGCGTGTGCGGGCTATCCTAAAAGGTATGTTCGAGATTCAGTTGAGTAATTTTTAGTCCACTCTAATCATACAACGTTCAAAAATGCTGTTACTAAAATAGCTCAATCAAAGTTATCTCCCAAAATGGATACTTGGTAGTTATCTTTGGATAGCCAAAAGAGATAAAATTGTTGAACAAAACACATTATTTTTTTTGCAAAATAGAGATTTGTCCGTAATTTTGTCCGTGTCCGTAAATCTATCCGTAATTTATCATGATTAGTATAAAATTTTACTTAGACAAAGCTGATAAAAGCAAAAAGTTCCCTATTCATCTTGTAATCAGACAAAAAGATATACAAATAAAAGTATCAACAGGTGAAAAAATACTCAAGAAAGATTGGGATAATAAGAATCAATGCGTAAAAGAAGGAGAGTTTAGACATTACTCAATCAATAAGTTTTTGAATTTTTTGAAACATGAAGTAGAAAAGTATATAGAAACAAGCCCACATTTGTACTTTACAGACAAAAAAATCAAAGAAAAAATACTGTCTTTGGTCAATGGTCGAAAAGAAAACACAGATTTCAAGATTATCTGTGAAAATGAAGAAAATTATAACCTCCTGCAAAAAGTAACTTTCGTAGATTTATTTGCAGGTGCGGGAGGCTTCAGCGAAGGATTTTTACAAGCCGAAACTAGGAGTCATTATTACGATTTTTTGTTGGCAAGTGATATTAATGAAAATTGTGAATTGACGCATCTTGCAAGATACAACTATCAACTTGGAATGGATACTAAGTTCTTACGACAAGATATTACAGAGCCTGATTTTTTGGATAATATGCTTGGTAAGCTGAAAGGCAAAAAAGTAGATGTAGTCTGTGGAGGTCCGCCTTGCCAAAGTTTTAGTTTGGCAGGCAGAAGAAAAAAATTTGATAAGAAGGACGATTTATTCTCTCATTACCTAAAAGTAATAAAAGTATTAAGACCTAAGTATTTTGTGATGGAAAATGTGAAAGGTATTCTCACAAAGGAAGGCGGAAAAATTAAAGAGATGATTCTGCAAGAAATTAGGTCAATTATAGATTTAAAAGAACTATACAAACTACAAATCTTCATCGAGCAATTGAAAAAAAAGGAAACAAAAATCCCTTTTGTATTAGATTGTTTTCTCCTTAGATTACAATTTGAAGGAATGGTAGAAAAAGAACTGGAGAAAGTAAAAGAAAACTATATCCAGAATATAGAAAATAAATTCAGAATACTGACTCCTAAAATTGTAGATTATAAAACAAGCAAAACAGATACTAATATCAATACCATTCGCCACGGCTTTAATCTCTTAAAGAGAAATACCGAGTTAGAGTTTATTAGAAAGCGAGTGATTTTTGAAAAATCATTTAGTGATATTGATAATGACCTATTTGTAGATAAATTTGATTCTTTTTTGACTTCCATAGAACCCGAATCTATCATTCTCCAGATTCAGGAGGCTTTTAAAAACTTGAAGTTTTCTACTGAATTTGAGAGTGAAGTAAATGAAATCATTTATGCCTTGAAGATATATGACTACTCTTTTGATGAATGTATCCAAGATTTACTGCCCTTTGTGGTCAAACATCATCAAGAAAAAGAATTTGAGGAAATTTTATCGCATATCAGACTATATAACATAGACCAACCCTTTGTGGCTTTGGCTTCAGATTATGGAGTACCTCAGAATAGAGAAAGAGTACTATTTATTGGCTGCAGAAAAGACCAAAAACTGATTAAAACTATTCCCCCTACAGTATCACAAGAAGAAAAGGTTACTATCTTCGAGGCACTCTATGATTTGGATTTTGTAGAAAATAATGATGAAAAATTTGATTATGAGCAGATAGATTTGAAATCAAAATACAATGGCAAAACCAAGGAATTACAAACACTCATTAAAAAAAGAGCTATTGATGGTAAGCTGAACCCTGAGAAAGGCTTAACCTATGCCGAATGGTCAAAAAAAGGACGGTTCAACGTTAGATTTCCAAATGCTAAAAATCCTTTTTATGTCAGAAATATAGATGAACTCAAAAATACACTGACACACATAGTAGCTCCTTTGCATAATCATAAAACCAGTAATCAAAATGATGATGTAGTGAATCGCCTTCAAATAATTCTCGAGACAGGAGATTATGACATAGCCAAAGAAAAACTTAAAGAAGTAGGGCTAAACTCTGAAAAAAGAAACTATAATGTACTAAAACCTGAAATGCAAAGTCCTACTGTGATGACCAGCCCAGATGACTATATTCATTTCTCGAGTCCAAGAGCCTTGACTGTTCGTGAGATGGCAAGGCTTCAATCTTTTGATGATTCATTTGTGTTTCAAGGAAAACGCTCTACGGGTGGCAACAAACGAAAGCACGAAATCCCTCAATTTACACTTGTGGGTAATGCCGTGCCTCCACTCATGGCAAGGGCTGTGGCATTGGAGATTTTAAAGAATATAGATTAAAGTCTAAAATAAGACAAGAGATTACCTTCCTGAAGTAATGGAATAGCTTGTCTGATGTCCGTTCTTAGGGATTCTCTTGAGCCTGTCTGAAAATTGTTAGTGAATATTTCTTTGAGAGATTTTGCTACATTCTGTAGTGTTGGCTTGCCCCAGTAGTTTCCACCTGAGAGATTTGTTACTCTCTTAACAGCGACACTCTCAGCTTTGTAAGTTACTTTTTGGTTAGAAGGAACAGTAACAAAAGAATAAGTAAAACTTTGAACATTCTGAATACTATAACCATTTCTTCCGATAGTAATATTTCTGCCTCGAAATCCACCTGCTGAATAAATCATATCCCAAAGCATAGGTATCTGTGCATTGTCATTCCAATTGGTTTTAGATTGAATAATACCCACTTCAAATCGATTAAAATCTCTCTCTACTAAAAAATCAGATAACTTAGAGTTAAGTCTTCCTTTTATAACAGGCGAAATCTGAGTATTTAGACGATCTAAAATATTTATTTGCTCAATATTGATGTTGTATTCAGGTATATCGGGAAATACTATGACTGTAATATCAGATTCTGTGTTGCAAGCAAAATTACCATAGTTTACAGTAATGGCATCTTGTATGGGTTTGGGAACTAAACTCATCTTTTTTAGTGCGACTACTCTGCTACCAACAGTACAAAGGTTAATATACCAGCATATTAAGGATTCCCAAGCAGTTCCTCCTGCTGATAAATCGCCTTGTCCTCTTCCCTCATTTCCTGTAGACTGAAAGATGTCAGCGAGATGGTCAGCGATATTCAAAATTTCATTTTCAGTATAATTTTTCCCTAAGATTTGTTGAATTTTTTCTCTCCAAGTTTGCCAGCAATTATTAAAAGTATTGGTTTGGAATAAGTTCTCAATTGCTATTTTACGAAAATAATCAGGAATGGCATTGTACATTTTTCATTTTGGTTATTGTATAAAACTAGACTGATATTTTTGATGTAAATTTACGTAAAAGAAGTAGAAACAAAAGCACAAAGGAGTGTGCCAAGTGCAATGCTCCACTTTTCATAGCGTAGGGTTTGCAAACCCTAAACTATGGAAAATGACAAATCCAATGGTATTACAAACATAGCCCTGCTTAAGGCATTTACAGCTATTTCAAGATGTCCTCTATTTTTATGTATATTTCTTCCTTAGAAGTACTTTCAGTGGTTTCTCTTTTGGGGGCAGTTAAAGCTCGTTCTAAATGCAAGCGCAGGTTAGATTCATTGTTGAGCAGACGTAGTAAAAAAGCATCTTTTTCCTCAATGGGGAGGTTTTTGATTTTTTCTTTTAGGTTAGGTTTTTCAGTAGAGGCAGGTGGTGGCAGATGCTCACACACAGCTTGTACCAGATTGCGACTTATCTCAAAAAAATCCATCAACCTCAAAGTTGTCTCTGATACTTTATGCAATCCTTGGGGAATCATACTAAGCGGTATTTTAGTAATAGGTTGTGGCTTTTCTTCGTCTTCGTAGTCATCATCATCATCTTCGTCATTATATTGTTCATTTTCTTGGTTTATAATGCATTGTTGTAACCAAAAAAGAAACAAGAAACTGTTATTTCCCTTGAGAATATCCTCTCTTACCGCTATAAAGTTTTCTAACTTAGGGTCTTCACTAATCCGGCCTCCGTCTTCTTCTTCATTCCAGCTAAAACTCACCAATACAAAACTATCTTTTTTACTCACTTTCAGACCACCATCAAAATCACCTTCTGCTGCTATATCATATTGTCTTAGTTCACTAAAAGAGACAAGGTCTTTTGGAAATTTGAATATCACTTGCCGCTGCCCCCAACTTGCTTCATAGAGGTAGGCATCAAAATAGTTGAGCAGTACAGTTTCTTCATTTTTTGGAAAATCGCTGTAACTGTAAGTAAACTTTGCTGAATATGCCGAAACTTCAGCCCTGCTAGACCAAGAACTTATGATTTTTCTTTCTTCATTGGTGAGTGCTTTGTCGATGCTTCGAAACTCATGAAATTGAAATTCGCTCATGATTTATAAATCTAGATAGAATAAAAAATATTTTTCAATAATTACAATAGTCCGCTAAATTTTTGGATAACAAATAAGAAAAAAAGCGTGTTAAT
>CAYZQI010000020.1:0-45003 GCA_964480455.1 uncultured Cytophagaceae bacterium | reverse complement strand
AAGCGACCTTCGGTGATGCGGATGGTATCACAGTCAGGTACATAAAGGGTAGCCTCAAAGCGACCCGAAACGATAAAGTTCTCCATATCATACTTGGTAATGGTAATTGTGCCTTCATAAGAGCAGTTTTCTCTTGAAGTAATATACACACAGGATGAGTTATTATCAGTATAGCCAAAAATTCCATTTTCATTATTTACTGGATAAGTACCAACGCTATTAAGTAGAGAAAAACCAAAATTCACACTTGTATCTACACTTCTATTTGGTAAAATAGAGTAGGTGAAGATTCCAAACTCTGCATTAGGTACTAAGTCTTTTGCAAAATTCGAGGTAAGCCCTACGGAGCCTCTTGGCGTATAGGGTACACCATTGACATAACAGCCAAAGGTATTCGCCCCTGTCTGTGTTTCGGGGGGCAAGTCGGGTCTTGGCTCATCTTTTTTAAGAAGCCAGTTGCAGGTACTAAGGCTGAGGCATAGCAGCAGCACCAAGAGTTTAGAAATGGGTTTGTAAAACATAATAAATAGGTTTAATGAATGAATAAAAACTACAACACGAGATTGGGTATGAATCTGGTTGCCTTATGCTAAAATAAATGTGTTGTTTTAAAAGTGCAATAACTGAGGGGCTGAATGACTGAAGAACTGAAGGACTGAAGGGTTGAAGGACTGAGGGGTTGGGGGAAAATGGAAAAAACTGCTATCTAGTTGGTGTTTTAGAAATGGCGATTTACTCTAAACTTTGTTTACACTTGATTAAGCCATTTCGACACCAACCAGTCGTGTTATAAGCCTCTTTGTCTTACTTTCTTTACAAATATAAAAAAAATATCAAATAAACTCCTCCATATAATGTGTCAAAAAATCATATCCTGAATCATCTAATTCATAAAAAGAATGTGAACTGAATCGATATTCTTCCAATGAACTGGCAAGCATCCATTTGCCTTGCATTGGGTTATGATGAATATAATCTAGCTTTTGCTCTATTTCTTCTCTTGAATAAAGCAGTTTATTCAATGGATGACGTTCCCAAAATTGATATTTTCGGTCTTTTTGGGTGCTTTTAAAATGTGTAAGTACTTGAGGATGATACTTGGATAAATCTTGCTTAATCTGCTGTGCTGTGTATTTCATAAAATCTCTTTGTACATCTGCAAGTTGATTTCCCTTGCACATCTTCCACAATAAATGAATATGATTGGGCATTATCACGAACCCATATAACTTGATGCGATGCTGTTCTACCAAGTACCGCAAACTTGATAGGATAATCTCTTTATATTTGTCTTGTGAAAGTAAGGCTTTCCAATTTAAAATAGTAGCTGTGTAAAAGCTAATCTGTTCTTGTTCTAAATCTGTTTCCATCTTTAAAATTGACTTGCTTTGGACTCGAGTGGTTGGTGTCGAAATGGCTGTAAACAAACACTCAATCTTTTACAAACTTCTCAACAGCCATTTCTAAAACACCAACCACCTACCAATAAATTTTTCATGTTTTTTAAAATTTTGGGTGAAAGAATAGGTTAAAATTTGACATCAAAGCGACCTTCGGTGATGCGGATGGTATCACAGTCAGGTACATAAAGGGTAGCCTTAAAACGACCCGATACGATAAAGTTTTCCATATCGTACTTCGTAATGGTGATTGTGCCTTCGTAAGAGCAGTCTTCACGATCCGTCCAATAATAACAATCTCTATATAAATCTCTAAATCCCATAATACCATTTTGAGAATTAATTGAGTAAGTACCCATTCCAGATAACTCACTGAATCCAAAACCAAGATATTGTTCTGGATTTCGGTCAGGAGTGATTCTGTAAGTACTAATTCTAAAATTACCATTAGGCACAAGCACAGGCGAGAAGTTCGAGGTAAGCCCTACGGAGCCTCTTGGCGTATAGGGTACACCATTGACATAACAGCCAAAGGTATTCGCCCCTGTCTGTGTTTCGGGTGGCAAGTCGGGTCTTGGTTCATCTTTTTTAGAGAGCCAGTTGCAGTTGCTCAGGCTGAGGCATAGCAGCAGCACGAGGAGCGTGGGAATGGGTTTGTAAAACATAATAATAAGAGTTTAAAGCCCCCTAGCCCCCAAAGGAAAGCCCCCTAACCCCCAAAGGTGGAATATAGAGGCATCTCTAAAGAGGAATGAAAGCGTGGTTAAAAATAATAGAACATCTACAACACGAGATTGGGTATGAATCTGGTTGCCTTGTGCTAAAATGAATGTGTTATTTTAAAAAACAAGCGTTTTGTGTTATTTTTTAAAGTATTACTATATTTTTAGATTATGTTATGACGATATGTGTTTTGAGGGGTGTTTTGCGGAATATGAAGCACGGAAGCGCGGACTTTTTAAAAGGAATTAGATAGATTTAAATTCTTTCATCACAAGAAATTGACGGGTTCTTAGCTAATTTTGCGCTCATTAATTTACCTAAAATACTGACAGAATTTATGCTAAAACAAGTTACTTCTCATCTGTTGATGATTCGCCCAGTTGCTTTTGACTACAATGTCATTACTGCGCAAAACAATGCCTTCCAAGACCCCTCAGCACAGCTTGTGCCTGCTGGCATTACACAGCAAGAAGCCCTCTTAGAGTTTGATGAATTTACTAAAAGGCTGAAGGAAGCAGGTGTACAAGTTACGGTGATAGAAGATACGCCTATTCCTCACAAGCCTGATTCTATTTTTCCCAATAACTGGGTTTCCTTTCATGAAAACGGAAAAGTTATTTTGTATCCTATTTTTGCAATTAATCGCCGTCCTGAGCGCAGAGAAGACATCATTGAGCAGTTGGGGCAGAAATTTAGCATTTCAGAGGTAATAGATTTGAGTAACTATGAGCAAGAGGGCAAGTTTTTAGAAAGTACGGGCAGTATGATATTTGACCGTACTCACCAAATTGTGTATGCCTGCTACTCCCCTCGTACACACCCCGAAGTGCTCCAAGAGTTTGCCGAAAAAATAGAAGTAAAAGTAATTGGTTTTACTGGCACAGACAGACAAGGGCAAGAGATTTACCATACCAACGTGATGATGAGTATTGCAGATGAATTTGCTATTCTCTGTACTGAGAGCATTGCAGACCTAACAGAACGACAGAGGGTGCTTCAAAGCCTAGAAAATACGGGTAAGGAGGTAATTGAGATTAGTTTTGAACAGATGGAGCAGTTTGCAGGCAACATGCTAGGTGTAGAAAATCAAAAAGGGGAAAAAATATTGGTCATGTCTGAGCAAGCTTATCTTTCATTAGAAGAGGCCCAAATCAAGGCAATTGAGCAGTATGCCAAGATTCTTTACTCGCCACTTTATACCATTGAGCGCAATGGTGGCGGGAGTGCTAGGTGTATGATGGCAGAAATTTTTTTGCCTTTGCTTTAATACAAACCAACAAAGCAAGCCTAAGGGCTTACTTTGTTGGTTTGAGTAATATGGTACTTTCTTATCTTTTCATTGCCAATACTCCTGCTGCACAGTGATTTTTTGAGCCTTGAAAAGTAAATTTTAAATGATAGATACCTGTTTTGCTACAATTAAAAGCTACTGCGGGATAAAACTTTCCGTTTTGGTAGCTCGAGGCAATTTCCCGATTCTCAGAGTCGTAGAGCGTGATGTAAATACCTTTGCTATCGGTGGCATTGTTGGCAAGCGTGATGAGGTAAGAAGTACCTTGGCTAAAAATGTAAGAATATTGCTTGCCATTTTCTCCACTAATGGGATAGCTTTTCAAAAAGGTATATCCCTGCTCCAGTTTTTTAATACCTTTTTCAGTATATTGCTCAGGGTTGCACTGCGTTTGTGCCTTTGAAAGTATCATACTGCATACTGTCATAAGCAGGGCTAGGGCTATGTTGATTGTTTTAAGTTGCATAGTTGTTATTATTAGTTGTATTGAGTAAGATTATTCCACAATTTTTGTCCTTATTTTTGAGGTTTCGTTGAGGATATCTACCAAATCTTCTGGGCGATATTTAGTTTTATTTTTGGTGTCATTTGCGTTAAAGTAAACAATTACCTCTAATTTATCCCACATTTGAATTTCGTAGTTTTGCTCTGAGCGAACTTTTTGCTTAATACGTATTTTTTTAAAAAATTCATTGAGTTCCATCAAATCTTTGTAGAGTGCATTCATTTGGTCACCTTGTTTATACGTATTCAAGATAGGAAGTAACTGTTCTAAGATGATTTTCTGCTCTGCAATTCTATTGTCAAGCAAGTCATTGGGATAATCTTTCGCGGCTTGGCAAGTGAGGTGTAGTGTCTCGAGCCAACCTCCTATCAAGATTAAAGCAGAGATATGGCTTTTGTTTTGTTCTACAAGAAATCTATTGATTTTATCAAAAGAATAAGAAGTTTCTGCCAAAAGTCCATTGACATTATTGACCATTGCATAACTTGTGATTTTTCCAAAATCAACAAATGAACCTACTTCTAGCTTATCAGCCAGCGTTTTGATACTTTGCAGATAGATAAATCCAATTGAATCTCTTTTTTCATAGACATTCAAATAGCCCAAATCGGTGCTGTAAATGCCTAAGTTGATGGCTTTCTTGTAATCTGTGTTGTAATTTACTAAGTTTTGTGGGGAGTTGAGCAGTTGTGCATTGAATTTAATGCCTACTTTTTTGATGAGCGAAGAAAACTCTGAGGGTGAGGGTATCGTCTGCATAAGCTTTTCAAGTACCTCAGCTTCAGGCACTTCTCCCTCAACTGTATTTTGTGCTTGTAAACTGGTGATATTTAAAATACAAAGAATAATAATTGAATAAATATATTTTTTCATTTTTTATACTACGAGTGATAAATTGTATGTGTTATAGATAACCGCAAGATAATAGATTTATTGTAGGATTTCACATTGTAAAAGACCTACTCAGCAAATCTAAGCACATGTTTTCAGATTAAATACACGTAAACTTGCTGTATGAAGTTAGCATAAATTAATATTTGATAGAGTGCGAATCAAATTTTCCTGCTTAGCCACCTCACTCCTTCCCCTTCCTCAAGATAGAGTGCATGAGGAAGTCAGTTTGACTTGCACCCGCTTGATATATATAAATAATAACAACGCCACAGTTTGTAAATTTACGAGTTGTGGCGTTGTTATAGAGCAGTTCTGTTGCTTTTGGTCAGTTTTTATGTCTGCTACTTTTATTGTGTAATTGCTCTGCGAATTTCCCCTACTACATTGGTGATAGCGATGATATCTTGTGTGCTGACGCTCATTTCAGGAGCAAGATTCTTTTCAGAAATACTAATCACAGGAATTCCACCAATTGTTTTTTCTGTAACTTCTACGTTTCCATCACTTGTAAATTGATACTTACTCATGATTCTATTCAAATTATTCAAATCGTAAGCTAATTTTTGAATATCTTGATTGTCTTTAAACTTAGGGTTATTCAACACTTGTAAAACCTGCTCGAGCACGAGTTTTTGTTCTATCAGGCGTGTTGTCAATTCTGAGTTGTTGGGGTACTGCTTTGTTACTTCGCTCATGATATAAAAACTCTCTATGTACCCTCCTACGAGCACCATAGCAGCGAGGTCGGTGCGACCTTGTTGGTCTAAGAATTCGCTCATTTTCTCAAAAGTTTCAGAAGTTACTTCCAAAAGCATATTGAGGTTATCCTTGTTGGCAGCAATGCCCAATATTTTTCCTACATTGATAAAATCGCCTACGCTGATTTTATCAGCAGTTCTTTTTACAGCAGTAAGATAGTTTAGGGCATCAGAAGACTGTTCGTTGATATTTGCATAGCCTAAGTCGCTACTATACACACCTAGGTTAAGCGCATTTTTAGAATCGGTAGTATAACTTTTATTGTAGTCGTTCAGTAATCGTTGATTGTAGGGGATATTTAGCTTCTTGATAAGGTCGGCAGTTTCTATTGGCGAAACAGTTTTAATAATGGAGTTAAGCAAAGCATCTTGGGCATTGACTGTTAGGGTAGTTACTAAAAAACCAAGGTTTAGTATGCTTCTAAAAATAAATTTTTTCATGTTTAATCAATTAATTTTTCTTATCTTGTACGTAACGTTTAAAATATTGTCTAAGTCTTTTTGTTCAAAATTAATTTTAAATTATAGTTCTCTACAATTTATTTGGTTTTTAATGTTTGATAAAAGATTTAAACAAATTAGAGTAATGGTAAGATTTAACTTGCTTTATTACGGATATGTACTGTTGAAGTTGATGAATAGCAGGGGTCATTATGATGCCTTTAACAAAAAAGTGATTTAATGCTATCTTTCAAGGAAATCAGCATAACACTAAAAAGCCTAAAAACCAGCATTTGTTTTCAGGCTTTTTAGAGAAATACCACAGATAACTCATGGTGCTATTATCCAATAATCTTATTTCTTATTTTGATAGTTGCCGCCAAGATATTATCTAGGTCTTTTTCTGTAAAATTAATCTTGCTGCGTGTATTGTCTTTCACTACCAAGATACCATTTTCTTCTTCGGTGGTAGATTCTTCAAACTCATAAGTAATTTTTACATTTTCATAAATATTTTGCAGCTCATTGAGTTCGTCAATCAGTTTTTTAATGTCTGGTGATTCTTCATAAAAAGAAAGCAATAAAAGCAGTTGGTCAAGAATTAGTTTTTGCTCTCCGATACGGTTGCGAAGTAGCTCATTGGGTTGCTTTTTGGCTACCTCGCAGGTAAGGTAGAGGGCTTCTAGCCAGCCTCCTGTCAGGATAAGAATGGTAAGGTCTGCACGTCCGCTTTCCTGCAAGTGGTCGTTGATTCTCTCTAAGTTGGTGCTAGTTACCAAGAGAAGAGAGTCTAGGTTATCACTTTTTGTAGCGAGGTCTTTGATGGTATTAAAATCAAAAAACTGCCCAATTTTGAGTCCTTCTGCCATATCTCTCACAGCAGAGAGGTAATTGAGTGCATCTTGGGTTTGCTCATAAATGTTAGCATAGCCTAGGTCAGTACTATAGATGCCTAGATTGAGTGCTTGTCTGTAGTTAGTGTTGTAGTTAGCACTATTATCAGAAGCGTTCAAGATAGAGCGGTCATACCGAATACCCAAATCTTTAATCAGGAAAGAGATCTCGAGGGGTGAGGGGATAGACTTCACTATGTCGCTCAATACTTCTCTTGAGATAGCAGGTGTTTGTACCTTGGTGCTGTCTGATGTATTTTTACTTTCTTCCAGAATCTCATCTCCGCTTTGCTCATTACCGCCTCCACAAGCAGTAACCAAGCAAACACAAGCGATAAGCATATACGGTAGTTTAACAAACAATAGGTGTAAAGATTTCATATTCGGTTTTAATTGATTGATTGTTTTCATGACAATTATTTTTTAGTAAAGGCAGAAGAGCGTTCATTTAAGCCTTGATTTATGATGATTTTTTGCTAAATAAACCTACAATAAATTTAAAAAAGTCAAAATATAAAGTGATAAAAAGCAATAGGGTAAAAAACCATATTACGAAGATGTTAAAGTAATAGGTATCAAAAAGTGTATTTAAAAATGGCTTTTTCGGCGACATAAAGTGCGTTCTATAATCTATGGGGTTAGTGCGCAGCTCTGGCTCATTGAAAATAGGGTCAATTTGCTGCACAATTTTCCCATTACTCTCTTTGTAACGCTCTAAAATTACTTGATTGGTAACAAAGTTATGCTGTCCTTGATTGTAATATTTATTTTTGTACTGGTTGATATCATAAGTAGAGTCGCGTCTTTCTTGAATCAGCCTCACGAGGTCATCGTGGTCTTTATTTGCTTCATTGAGTTTATCGAGATATACATCTTTGGCAGAGTCGAGATAGGTTCGTAGCTTCTCAGCGGCTACCTCATCAAAAGCGTTGGGCTTGAGCCGCTTATCAAGCTCAAAATCGCCAATAATATCTTTCACAAAACTTTTTCGTTTGATTTCCCCTTTGATTTCATTCTTGATAAGTGCAAGGTTTGTTTTGACTTTATTTTTGATAGAATCTGGCTGTTTTGGTTTATTGATATTCTCGAGGGTTTTGTCTATTCTTACCAATAGCTCAGGAATCCAATATTTTACACGATAATCATTTTCACTAATTTTTTTATCTAGCGAATAATAATCTCTTTGGTAGGGATTATTGATGTATTGATTAACCATAATTGCCTCAAAAGCCCATCTTGATACCATAATATCTGCCACAAGTGGCACTTTACCTACTTCGGTGAGGGTGGTATTCATCTTTTCATAGCGAAAGATAATACCACTCAAAATCATCTGAGGAATGAGTAACAGCGGGATAGTAATATAAATAGTAATGACTGAGTTGAAGGTAGAAGAAATATTCAAGCCCAGCACATTAGAAAAGCAAGAGACTGCAAAAAGCACGGGCCAATAGGTCCAAAATTCTCCGCTGACTTCCAGGATTAAATTCCCGATAATGACAAAGCTGAAGGTCTGTACTGCTGAGAGCAAAAACAGAATCAGAATTTTAGAAGATAAATATCCTAGGCGGCTGAGATTGAGGAACTGCTCTCTTTTTTGAATTTTTTTATCTTTGATAATTTCTTCGGCACTCACTGTAAGCCCCATAAACATAGAGATAATGATACAAATCAAGATGTACGCTGGGATATTGTCATTGTAGCGATATACATAATCACCAGTATTTGGCTCATTTTGGAAGCGAATTACATAAGAGAGTAGAAATGCTAAAAATGGAGCTTCTAACAGGTTGATAAGCATATATTGCTGATTAGAAATTTTGGAGAGGAAATCTCTAATTGTAAATAAGGTAGCTTGCTTGAATACACTGGGTCTTTTGAGCGAAGAGGGAGGGGGGTCTTGTATTATCTCCACACGCTCATTGGAGAAGTTTGCTTTATGCCGCTCATACCATTCTTTGGGACTAGTTTGCCTTTTACCTGTTTCACGCCCAAATTCATCTATTACTTCTTTTTCAATAAGATTAAATATCTCCTCAGGGTTTTCGCTACGTTTTTCGCTGTCAGCTTGGTTGGTTTGTTTTTTAAAATAAGTGATTGCCTCTATGGGGTTACCATAAAATATGAGATAGCCGCCTTTGTCCAAGATAATCATCTTGTCAAAAGTTTTATAGATATCTGAGGAAGGCTGGTGAATGACCACAAAGATAAGTTTTCCTTTTAGAGAAAGTTCTTTGAGAAGGTCTATCACATTTTGTGAGTCTTTGGAAGACAACCCCGAGGTAGGCTCATCAACAAACATCACGGCAGGCTCACGGATAAGCTCAAGGGCAATATTGAGGCGTTTGCGTTGCCCACCGCTTATTTTTTTATTGAGTACATTGCCTACTTTTAGGCTTGCAATATGGTCAAGCCCAAGATTGGCAAGGGTAGTCATTACTCTTTTATCAATTTCTTTTTCAGAAAGATCTTTGAAGCACAGCTTGGCGTTGTAATACAAGTTTTGATAGACAGTAAGCTCTTCAATGAGCAAATCATCTTGTGCGATATAGCCTATGACTCCTTCTATCTTGTCTTTGTCTTTATGAATATCAATTCCATTGATTCTGACAATGCCTGCGTGCGGTTTTTCAATACCTGCCAATACGTTCATGAGTGTGGTTTTGCCTGCGCCACTACCACCCATAATTCCAAGCAACTTGCCCTGTGGCTCTGCAAGGTTAAGCGGTTGGATACCAATTACGCCACTGGGAAAGCGAAACTCGAGGTCTTCTGCTTCAAAAGAAAGTTTAGTGTCTTGCAACTTTTCAAGAAAGATACTCTCTATATCGCCATAATAAATAGAGATGCCCTTGTCGGTTTTGATGCTACTACCTGTGGAGAAAAGATATACTTGGTTGATTTTCATGGCATATCCATTGAGCTTTGCTTGGTCGTTGCCAATGTATTTGACAAAATACAAATTGACTGTTTCTACTCTTTTGAAGATGATTTCGCCGTTGAGTTTTTCTACAAAATAGTGTTTTGCTTCGGGGCTAATAAACTTATCATTGTTGCTTGCCACCAATACATTGTCGTGATTAAGCTGTGAGGAATCAGTGGTCATTACAAAACTCTCTATGGCTTTGTAATCATCTTGAATATTAAATGCAGAGGCTACAGTATCTATCACCTCGCGTCTTTGTGGTGTAAAATTACCATCAGAAGCTATGAGTTCTAGTAGTTTTACAAGGATAATTACCTTTTGGCGTTGCTCTAAACTTTTATTGATTTCGCGACAGAATCTTAGCACCCTTACCGACTCCCGCATAGCCATAGGTTTGTTGGTAACTATTTTTTCTCTATTCTCATCATAATCAGACACTTCGTCATAGAGGGCGGCATACGACTGCACGGATTCTTTGTCAAGTTCCTGCTCGAAGTAATCCATCACAAATTTTCTCTCTACTTGGGTTGCCCCTCCATCTTGCTTGGTGATTAGCCCAAATAGTTGCGTTAGTGCCTTGAGTATATTTTCGCTCATAACAAATTGCTTTCAGCATTTGTAAAGTTTAAAGATAGTTTCTTTTTCTTTTTTATTATTAGGTATAGCTTTTGCCTGAGAGGGTATGCTATCCATTGCCTATGCAAGATACAAATAATATCCTATTTGAGATAAGCTAGGGCAATTTTTAGCATTAGAATTTCCAAAAAAATAAAAAGTGGGCGATACTCGCCCTTTTCTTAGTAGGTTTTGAACTCAAAAGGTACTTCTACCAATTCAGAAAACTCAGTACCGGCCTCCTCCATGTCTTCGTCATCTTCGTGATAAAACCATGAGATAGTGGTATTTTCAATGGTTTCTAATTTAGAGAGAATATCTAAGATGAGTTTGGAAGAAGCAGTATTAAAATACTCTAATTTGAAAATGAATACTGTTTCAGGATTAGGGTTTTTGCTGTACTCATCAAGCCAATCTAGGATAGGCTGATAATACTCGGCAGAGTCTTCGGGCAGTGAGCGTCCTGAGATTTCAAAGATACCGTTGTTTCTATCTAAGATTATTTTAGGGGTATCTTCTGTTGATTCTAAATTGATAACTTCCATACTTATTTATTGATTAAAAAGATTTTTATTTAGTTGTTACTTCTTCTGATGACGGTTTTTAGAGAAAAAAAGGAAATATTTTCATTGATGTATTCAAAATCGAACTGTAATTTTTGACCTGATTTGCGCGCCATGTCTATAAAACCAAGCCCTGCACCTCCCTTTTCGGAAAGCCCGTGGCTTTTTTTGATTTTTTCTTTGTAATAGTTTTTCAAGCCTTCTTTGTCAAGAGCGTTGATATGTTCTAATTTAGATTGCAGCATTTCTATTTTATCATTGGCAATAGGATTACCCGAAGTGATAATATACTTATCTTCTTGCTTACCAATCATAAAAACAGCACTGTTTTTATCAGCATAATTGATGTCATTGATTTCGTCAGAATGTTTTACAATATTTTGTAAACATTCTACCATCACATTAAACACCTTCCGCTTCACTGCCGAGTCTTCTCCAATAGCGTCCATGTTGCGTTCTGCCATAGCCAACACCGACTTGGTAATCTCTTGGGTAAACTCTCCTTCATAAACCAAGATTAGGTTTCGGGCAACCATGGTCTTGTGAAGCTCATAGATATATTTCATAGGACTTGGATTTTTTTGTTTTTTTTCACTTATACCCTTTTTTTATGATAACCGTTTGAATCAACTCATTTTGGTTATGTGCCTCATGTGTCCGAAACTTTGGCAAAACTATAAATTAAATTTTATAATTTAATACCAATCATCAATACATCATCAGTCTGCTTGTTATTTCCTCGCCATTTTTCAAATTCTTCTTCTAGCACCTTATTCATGTGTTCTAGGTCTTTATCAAGGTTTGCCTGAATAATCTCTCTAATACGGCGAGGCGAGAACTTTTTATTTTTACTTCCTCCAAACTGGTCAGGAAAACCATCTGAAAACAAGAAGATTGCATCATTTTCTTTATAGTTGATGACTGTGTTGGTGAAGTGCGTTCGGTTTTTATACTGCGCCCCTCCTATCGGAAATTTATTTCCTTTTATCTCGAGCAGTTGGTCATCACTCACGTAATAAAGCGGGCGGTGTGCGCCTGCATATTCTATTTGTTTTTTCTTTTTATTGACTTTACAGAGCGAAATATCCATGCCATCTTTTGAAGAGGCATCACTTTCATCTTGCCTCAGTGTACGTGTTACTTCTTCATCAAGCATGTCTAGAATATCTCCTGGGTTATTTGCTTGAAAAATATTAATAATATTGTTAAGCAAAAAGAATCCAATCAAAGAAATCAAAGCACCAGGAACGCCATGCCCCGTACAATCAACGGCTGCCACAAATATATCATCACCTTTTTGTAAAAACCAAGGAAAATCTCCACTTACCACATCGCGTGGTTTATAAAGAATAAAGGACTGCTCGAGGTGCTGCCTCAAGATAACATTATTGGGCAAGATAGCCTCTTGGATACGCTTGGCATAGTTGATACTTTCGGTGATTTTACGGCTCTTTTGAGATATTTCAAGCTCAATAATTTTTCGCTCTGTGATGTCGTGTGATACCAAAAGTACCGACTCCATGTTGTTTTGATCGTTGTATTCAGGTATGGCGTTGACCTGCATAACCCGCTCTCCCATCACCGAGGGGAAGTCCATATCAAGGTTAATTTTTTGATTTTTGGTCATTACTTCCTTGATAATGTCTGCCCAAGAGTCTAGCACTTCATTGCTCAACTCTAGCTCTTTAAGATGCCTTTGAAGGTAATTTTCTTTATTTTTGCCTGTATAGTTTTCAATAGTAGGGTTGATATAAAAAACAGTGCCTTCCTTGCTAATACGTGTAATCAAATCTGGAGAGTTTTCGGAAAGTGCTTGCATCTGCCCTCTGAGTCGCTGTTCGCGTTCTGCGGCACGCCGCTCTGTGATATCGCGTGTATTGAGTACAATCCCTTGTATGGCGGGGTCAGCAAGCAAGTTAGTGCCTGTGGCTTCTAGCCAGATACGGTCGCCGTTTTTGATAAAATAACTAAACTCTATTTTGACTTTTTCGTCGGGTTTTTCTAGTAAATCTTTGAACATTTGCTCATAAGTATCTACGCCCGAAGGGTGCACATAGGTAATGTCTTTGATGCCTATCATTTCATCTTGGGTATAGCCCAAGATTTTCTCTACCGAAGGGCTAATGTATCTAATAGTAGCATCTGCCTCATAGATGGTGATTACTTCGGAAGCATTTTCTAGTAATAACCTGATACGGTCGTTGGCTTTTTGTACTTCATTGACTTGGTTCTCGAGGGCTTGATTGGTGCGTTGGAGCTGGTCTTGGGTAGCTTCCATAATTTCGGCATTTTGCCTTAGCACTTCTTGCTTCACTTGCAGTTCACTACTCATAGTCTGAGATTCGTGGAGCAGCCGCTCAGTATTTTCTTTTACTTTGATATTGAATACAGTTCGGGCGATGAGTTCACTAATTTCCTTTACAAAGGCTACTTCGCGAGAGCCAAAAGGCTGAAAGCCTGCAAATTCTAGCACTCCATATACTGTTTCGTTGGTGATGAGCGGAGTGATAAGCAGGCATCTAGGCTTTTTGTCGCCTAAAATACCTGAAGAGATGGTCATATAATCATCAGGGATTTCAGTTCTGAGAATAGTATCTTGCTCTACGGCTGCCTGACCTATTAGCCCTTCTGCAAATCTGAATTTTGCATTGAGGAACTTTTTCTTGTTGTAGGCATAGCTTGCGTTCATCTCAATAAAAACATCTTTTTTGTTATCATCATTGACTGTGTAGAAAGCTCCCTGAATAGCACCTATTTTGTTGGTAACATACTCACTCACCAGTTCTCCAAGTCCCTCAATGGTAGAGATAGAGGGCAGAATATCGCCAATATCTGCCAGACCTGTTACAATCCAATTTCGTTCATCATCTTTTTGGGCAGATTCTTGGATACTGTCGCGCATATTGAGCAAGGCTATCCCTAGGTTATCTTGCTTACTGGCAGGTTCGAAGGCAGCATCAAAATTTTCTTTTCCTATCTGAAGGGCAAAATCAGCCGTATCTTTGAGGTTATCTACCAAGTCATTGAGTTTGTCGGTCATATCCCCTATTTCATCTCTTGAATCTTTTACGAGCTTAGAGGGTAACACTCCTCGTGAAAGGAGATTTACAAATTCTTGCAATTTGAGCAAAGGCTTGACAAGTAGGCTTGAAAAAACCAAAGCAAGCATGAAAGAAACAATTACGATGGATAAGCCCGCAAGCAAGAGGTTGATTCTTAGGTTGTTGATAGGGGCTTGTACTTCTTCTTTATCTATCTGCACTGTGATACCCCAATTGATGAGTGGGATATTTTTCCAAGCGGCCAATACTTCTTTGTTAGTGTGGTCTAGGGTGTAGCCTATTCCCTCTTGCCCTTTGGCAGAGAATTGTAGGGCTTTTCCCTGGTTCTTACCGTAAAAAATATTGCGGCTTCGGTTAAAATCGTCTTTGGTTTCGTTGGGGGTAGGGTTGAGCCTAAGAATGGTATTGATAATAGATTTGCTTAGTTGGATGTACCCTGTTTCACCCAAGCCAGCTCTATCATTTGCCATGTTCATTACCTTTTTGAGGTCAATATCATAAATCAAAACACCAATAGTTTCTTTTTGGTCATTTTTGATGGGTGCTGATACATACATACTCACCGTATCGCGATTGTAAAATACATTGCTAAAATAAACCGAATCTCTACCAATAGAGAGCGTTGCGCCGTCCTTGTCATAGTTATTAAAATTTGCTCCTATGATGTCTTTGTTGCGGCGTATAGGTCCTTCTACAAATACTATTCTCTGTGCTGCATTGGTTAGGTAGATGTTGTAGATACCATACGTTTGTAAGATTTCTAAGAAGATACTTTGTAGATTTTGGTCTTCATCAGAAAATATTTCTTGGTTAAGCACCTCGCTGAGGGTATCCAGACTATCTTGATTATTTTTGAAATCGATAGGCATTATGAAGCCAGTGTCGAGACTATCTTCTTCTTCCTCCGGCAGTGCTTCTTCTTGGGCAAATTGGGACACTGTTTGCGCCACCTTATCTTTCACAAGTTTGAGCTTTGTGCCTAGCTGTATGCTTGAAGAGATTTCTTGAAAGTAGGCTTCTATTTTTTGGGATTTGAGCTCGGCAATTGTTTGAATAGACTCTCTGTAGCGGTTTTCTACAATACCTTTATTGACGTAGAGGGCTGTCCAGCCAATAGCAAGCACCGAGAGTACTACTACGACAAGTACAAGTGATGTAATTTTAAACCTGATTCCGATTCTGAGTTTCATATATCAATTCTGTATTCAGCAATATGTTAAAAATACATTGGGAGTAGCCTCTTCCATGTATTTGTTTGATGTCTTATTTTTTTGATAATACCCAAGTTTTTTGTCTTCAACTTGTTTTGGGTTTATTTTCTTTTGTGCTTTATTATCACCTTTCAAAAGTTTTTTACGTCTCAATTGTTATAGGATTTACATTTTTTTAGATGCTCGCTTGTAATCAATTAAAGACTTAGCTTTTGATACTCATTGGTTTCAATTTCCTTAGCCAAAAGTAATGCCACATCATTCAAATATTTTTCTTCTTTTACTGCAAATTTATGAAAAGACGCAAGTTCTATTACACCCAATATCTCATTTTCTTCATTTTTGATAGGAAAAAGCATCAAGTAATTGGGATTTGCCTTACCAAGCCCTGAAACAACTTGTATGTAGTTCTCAGGTACTGCTTCTACTTGTATGAGTTTTCCGTTTTTAGCTACTTGCCCCACAAGTCCCTGCCCAAACTCATAGCTTGGCGGAGTGGGGTTGGGGTTGTAGTAAGCGTACGTACTTACAATCTCGAGGATTTTATCATCTTCTAGTAGTTTAGTAAGGTATATCAACCCTACTGAGGCCACTATTTGGTTACATAGGCTTCTCAAAAATTCATCTAATAGTTGCTTTTTATTGTATTGATTTTCTATGATAATCTTCTCGAGTTTTCTGACTGAAAAGATTTGCCCTTCGCTGCCCTCGCTGTCTGAATGTGTATTTGAATGTAGGTTTTCTTCTGGTTCGGTTTCTAGCACTTTCTCAGCATAAATCACTTCTATACTAGCATTTTGTGCTACATAAAGCAACGCTATGGATAGCACTCCAGTAGCAACCAAGCCTGCAACTCCCCAAAACAATAAAGTAAGTTGCTGGCTACCAGGATTATTAGTTTCTTGTACTTGTAGGTAGGCAAAGCTCACCACAATAAGGCTTACGGCAAAGCCCAAACTCATCAAAATACCCAACTGGCGATAAATTCTCTTCATATATTGTCTAAACTTTGGTCTTGATTTTCTTATCCAAACTTAGCAGAAAGTCAATAATTTCATCTACGCTGAGCACATGGTCAATACTTGTAATGTTTAAGGCAGCAGTGGGCATAGTATCTATAAGGCAGTCTTTGGGGTCTTGCACTATGGTCAATCCTCCTCTATCATTTATCATTTTCATGCCTTGTGCTCCATCTTTATTTGCTCCTGAAAGCAGTATTCCTACCAGTTTTTGCCTGTAGGCATAGGCTGCGGTCTGAAACAAAATATCAATTGATGGGCGCGAATTATTTAGTAAGTCTTCGGTAGTTAGTGCAAAAGTATTGCCTAACTCTACTGAAAGATGATAATTGGCAGGGGAAAGATAGAATTTTCCTCTTCGGATAGTCTCTTTATCGTAGGGTTCTTGTATAGGAATAGTACTTTTGATATTGAGAGCCTCCACAAATCCATTTCTGACATGCCGAAGCCGGTGCAAACACATAATGATGGGAGTCTCAAAGTTAGTAGGGAGTTGGCTCAATATTTTACTGATTACCTGAAAACTACCTGCCGAGCCTCCTATCACTATTGCCTTGTAATCTTGTTCAATTTTAAAGAATCGTCTCATGCCGATGATGGGATCTTTGAGTGAGATCAGTCTTTAATTTTTTTGTAAATTTTTTCTTCATTGTTTACTACCAAAAATTTGTTGGCAATTTCGCACCAAATCAAGGATTCTTTTGACCCTACTGCAAGGTAACTGTTTTTAAACAAGCTCTCATGAAATACTTTCAGCACTTGGTTTTGTAGCGATTGGTTAAAGTAAATCATTACATTACGGCACAAGATGAGATCAAACTTAGAAAACACACTGCCTTGTACCAGGTCATGTTCCCTAAAAACCACATCTTTGAGCAGTGTTTTGTCGAGATGTGCTTTTCCTCCTTTTTCTTGGTAATACTTATCTAAGCTATGGGGACCGTTGGCGCGCTCATAGTTTTTGCTGTTAAGCTCCATGTTTTTGATAGAATAGACAGCTTCTTTGGCTTTCTTCAAGATGGCCTGGTCTATGTCTGTGGCCACAATCCTCACTCTACCCTCTATTTGCATTTCTCTCAGTACGATAGCCATAGAGAGTACTTCCTCGCCCGAGGAACACCCAGCGTGCCAGATACTAATGTTTTTGTTTTGAGAGAGTAGTTCAGGCAAAATTTTATCGCGAACTTCTATCCAGAAAGTAGGGTCTCGGAACATTTCAGTTACATTGACCGTGATTTCGGACAGAAACTCTTGAAAAAACTCTTCATTGCCAAGACTTAGTTTTTGCAGGAGGGCATCAAAAGAAGAGAATTTATAGAGTTCTATAATGCGCTGAATACGCCGTCTGAATGAAGACATGGCATAATCAGTGAAGTTGTAGTTGTATTTGTTTTTTAACAACTCTGTGAGGGTACGTAATTGGGCTATTTCTAATTCCTGCATATTTCTTTTGTAGCTGAATACTACATCAAATTTAATATTTAAAATAACAGTACAATTAAATAAATTAAATCTCAAATAGATTGCCAATAATGTAAACAGACAGTTTTACTAGCCAATCCATTATCGATGGTGTAGTCTTAGGTGGTTTTGTCTGAGTATCTTTTGTGCAATTTACCAAGCAAATCATTCATGATAAACTATTAGCAAGGGTTTTTATAAAAAATGCTGTTTTTTTTCATATTATATACTTAAAACTCTCAGGGCATACGTACTTGGAGCCACAAAGTAGCGATTATGCTGGGGGTATTTTTACCTTTTCAACTAGGCTGTTTGCTAGAATTTACTGTTTTCTTACTGCAAAAAACTACTTTATGCTTAACTTATGGCTTTAAATTTACGAGAAATATACTGAAAAAAAGTAGTAAGTGGCTAAAATTTTTATGCTACCCGTGTAATTATCTAATTTTCGGACTTTTATAAGCCCAAATGTAATTGTTTAGGCATATCAATACAAATCTTAAACTGTTACAAAGATAGTACCCCTAACGAGATTTTATATTTTATATGCTTGTATTCCTTTTTCTACAAAGATGCTACGCCTACAGCATTTTGAAAACAAGCTATTTAAATAATTATGCTAGAATTAGATTTCAAAAAGTTGCCTAATGCGGTGGGCGTAAGTACTACCCGAAATGATTTTGCTTTTGTGCTGGTCATTGAGTACTAAAATATATTTTGAAGTAAAAAATTTTTGAATTTCAAGTAAGTGGCTACCATTAATGATGGCACAACGGCTTACCCTCACAAAGTTTTCGGGAAGTTTACCTTCAAGTACAGTTAAATAACAGTCTAATAAATATTTTTTATTTTCTAGGGCATAAAAGTCCTAATGGCGTATTCTTCAAAAGCAGTAGCAAATACCACATGAGGTATATAGCTTAGTGAAGCAAGCATTTCAAAACCGTGGAGTGTGGGCATTTCTATTCTATGTCCAAAAAAATCACGTCGGGCTTTAGCTGCTCAATAAGTTACTGCCCTTCCTTCCCATTTTTAGCATGCCCTATAATCTCAAAATCATCAGGATAATGGCTAAGCAACCTATCAAGTCGGTATAGTGCTAGGGGTTCATCATCCATGAGAAGTGTAGTAAATTTCAAGTCGTTAAGTGTTAGTGTGTATTATTTTTTTTGAATTAATTTCCTTTTGTACTGTCTTTTTGAGTGCAATTTGTATTAAGATAGACTTTTGCTGCAAAGACACCAGATTGGCTGCTACTACTCCAAAAATCTACATAGCCTCCTACTATTTGAAGGTTTAGAAAATGCCAAAATACTAGGTGTGTGTTATCGATTCAGCAGGGTGCAAGTCAAATTTCCCTTTTTAGCCACCTCACCCCTTTCCTCTCCACAAGAGAGGAAAGAAAGCAATCAATTTGACTTGTACCCGTTCAGCATTTACTTTGAGCCTCAACTTTATCTACCTTACTTGATTGTTGCTGTATTTGATGAGTACTTTTGCTGATTTTTTGGAAAGAATAGAAAGGAAATAACATTTTCTTTTTTTTGTAAGAAAAAGCATTTATTTTTACAAATATATAGCTGTTTATTACACACAAACTATGTTGCAAACCATTATGAAAATATTAAATTACTTTTATTTTATTGGCTTAATAGTAATACTTCTATTCAATACAGTAAAAATAGAAGCGCAAAATACTAAACTCATTAAGGGAAAAGTATTTAATTATACGCCTAGTGTTGCTATGGTTACTTTAAATACCTCAGAAGGGCTTAAAACAAGTAATATTACTGCAGATGGAGAGTTTGAGTTTGTTCTATCCAATACTACACCCATCAATCAACAGGCACTAACAATCAATCCTGTTAGGAATTTTGAAATCATCTCACGCAATTATAACCCCGAGGGTACTCCTTATCAAATTACCATTGAACTCAAAACTAATAATACTGAAAATCCTCAAATATCAGAAAATGAACAAGTTACTGTAACTGACCCTACACCTCAGCCAGAAATAATACCTCCTGTACAAGACAATAATACTTCGCTCAAAAGAGAGTCAGGTGCTGGTGCGGGAGAAGACGAACTAACACTTGAAAATACAGCACGGTTACAAGATTCTATCCAAAGACTTCCGCCTAATCCCCCTATTTTTGAGCAAAAAATACAGAAATTGGATACGATGAAGTTGCAGTTTGATAAAATATTTTCAGAAACAAGGACAATTGAAGCAGAAATTAATCAAATTAAAAAAGCCTTAGATTCACCAGAACTTACTGAAGAAGAAAAAGACAAACTCCGTGAAAAATTTGAGGAGTTAAAAACAAAGTTAGATGAAAATATGCTTTTGCTAAAGCAAATTCAAGCTGAAATAGATAAAATCACAGGAAGATATATTATAGAACCCACGGTATTTTATAGCATTTTAGGTGTATTGTTAGTCTTGTTGGCACTATCAATATTTTATTTTATCATAGCTGGTATTAGGAAAAAAAGTGAACAAGAACTCGCAAAAAGTAATGATGAACTCAAAGAAACAGTGGCAAAACTAGAAGAATCTGACGCTGAACTCAATGCAAAAATAGAAGAAGTACAACTACAAGCCGAAGAACTTTCTACACAGCGTGATAAACTCATTGAAATCCAGACTACCAAAGACATTCTTATCTCAGCAGTAAATCATGACCTGAGAAACCCACTCAATCCAATCATCAATTTTAGTAATCCAGACTATCAAGATGATGACAAAGAAAATTTGCTTAGTAGAATCCATGCCAAAAGTAAACGAATGAATATCATGATTGCTGATATTATGGATGTGTACAGGGCTGATAAAGTAGTCATCTTGCCAGAGCGAAATAACTTTTATCAAACTACGCAAGAAGCTATCAATGAATTAAAAGACTTCCAAGAAGAGATGCCATTGATTGAAAACCAAATTGACCCTAACCTTGAAGGTCTATTTGCAAAAAAGTATATAGAAAGAGTGTTGGAGAATTTACTCAGTAATGCCATCAAATATGCCCCATCAGGCAAAATAACCTTTACATCAGAAGAACTAGACTATCAGTTTAATCAAAAGAACACACCACAAAAAGCTATCAAAATTTCTGTTACAGACACAGGCGAAGGTATTTCGGAAGAAGACTTACAAAATATATTTGAACCTTTTGTAAATCCCAATGCCAAAGTAATGGGTCGTGTAGAATCAGTAGGGCTAGGATTGGCTTTTTGTAAAATGATAGTAGAGATGCACCACAGCCAAATAGAGGTAAAAAGCAAATTAGGCAAAGGAACAACTTTCTCGTTTGTATTGCCTAAATATGAACCAATAGAAGCTCCAATATCAGAAGAAGCTACTCCAAATGACTATCATTTTAACAAAGAAGAAAAAGCTTATCTGACATCTATTATCGAAAAAATGCGCGCTTACTCGATTTATGAAGATAAACTGCGTGACATAGTGGAAGAGATAGATGACGAAGCAATGCCTAATCTAAGTAATTGGAAAAACGAAGTCCTTTCTACCATAGATGGAGGTATTGACAATGAAGATAAACTAGAAATACTTCTCTCAAAAATATAAAGTACAAACCCTTTAAACCTTAGCGAAATGAACCAAAAGATACTAGTAGTAGATGATGACGCTGATAATATCAAAGTAGTCTGTAATTATCTCAAAAATGAGAACCCAAATTATAAACTGCTGCGCGCTAACAATGGTGCAAATGCTTTAAAAATCATAGCATTAGATATACCTGACCTTATTTTATTAGATTGGCAAATGCCTGTGATGAATGGACTTGAAACACTCAAGCATCTTAAAGCAAACGTTATCCATAAAGACATCACTGTAATCATGCTTACTGGCGAAAGTGCTGATGAAAAACTAACAGAGGCTTTTGAAGCGGGTGTGCTAGATTATATCAAAAAACCCGTTTCTAAGCTTGAGCTTATTGCACGTGTAAAGTCTGCCTTAGCACTTACCAAAGCACAAAAAAGAACAGAAGAACTACTGAGGCATATTTTACCCAATGATGTGGCTGAGGAGCTAAAACTAACGGGTAAAGTTACACCACACCCCTACGAGAAAGTATCTGTAATGTTTACTGATTTTAAGGGATTCTCAAGCATCACCAAAGAAATGCAACCCATAGAGGTTATTGAGCGGTTAAACCAAGTATTTTTAATGATGGAGCAGATAACCACCAAGTATCAGTTGGAAAAAATTAAAACTATCGGTGATGCTTATATGTGTGCAGGCGGATTACCCATTACCAATGATACAAATCCAGAAGATACCGTTAATGCTGCATTAGAAATACAAGAAGCCATGCAGATATATAAGAATGAGCAAATTGCAAAAGGAGAGCCTTATTTTGAATGTAGAATTGGCATACATACAGGAAAAGTAGTAGCGGGAGTCATCGGCAAAACAAAATTTGCTTATGATATCTGGGGAAGTGCAGTCAATGCGGCAAGCCGTATGGAATCAGCAGGTGAGGCAGGGCAAGTGAACATCTCAGAAACAACTTATCGATTCATCAAAGATAAGTTTCACTGTGAATATAGAGG
This sequence comes from uncultured Cytophagaceae bacterium, assembly GCA_964480455.1. GTDB lineage: Bacteria > Bacteroidota > Bacteroidia > Cytophagales > Microscillaceae > JAABSX01. The sequence continues at coordinate 22,666 of CAYZQI010000020.1, read as the reverse complement.
AAAATCGCCCGTCAAAAATTTAGGTGAAATGGAAATGTACTTTGTGAAAGGAAAAAAATAGCACATTCTTATCTTAACTTAATCAAAGAATACAGCTTTTGTAATCAAACCACTACAACACAAACTATGAATATTAATAAACAAATTATTTGGATTTTTCTGATATGCTTATTGAGCAATTATAGTAAGGCACAAGATTATAATATACCCAAAGATGCGTTTTTGCATACTTTTACCTCTGACATGCAAAAAGCACTCATCACTACAAAAAATGGTGAGGTACAACTCTGGGATTTTGAACAGCAAACAGCCATCTATACCTTAATGCAAGATGCACAACGCCTAAGACTTGCGGCCTTCTCACCAGATAGTAAAAAAGTACTTATCAATAAAGAAGGAAATGAGGCTGAACTTTGGCAAGTTAAGAACACAAATCTATTGGCTATGCTTGAAGCACATGAATATGACATACTCAACATAGATTTTTCAATAAATGGTGCTTATATGGCTACTGCTGGACAAGACCAAAAGATTGTTTTGTGGGATTCAACAGGTAAAAAAATCAGGGAATGGGAAGCCTCTCCCCTACCCGTAAGAGTAGTAGCGTTTTCGCCTGATAACCAAGTCATTGCTTCTGGTGGAGTAGATAAGCTTATCACTATTTGGAACTTTGAAGGTAAAGAACAAAATAAAATACAAGGACACCAAAGTGACATCACTGCGCTCTATTTTTCAAATGATGGACAAAGACTTTACTCTGCAAGTAAAGATAGCACCTTAAAAATATGGAATAGAAACGGTAAAGAGATAAAAAATGTTTGGCTACATTTTGTACCTACAAGAATATCTACCTTTGAGAATGAACATATTTTAGTGTGGGAAAATGAAGAAAAAATGGAAGTTGTTGATAAAGACGGAAACTTCGTTACGGGCTTTGTTATCAGCAATGAAGATAAACCGAAAAGAAAACCTAAGACTTATAGCGAAACCATTAAAGGAATAGCATTTGATTTTGTATTAGTGGAAGGAGGTTCTTTTTCAATGGGTAGAGAAGACGGTTTTGACTGGGAAAAGCCTGTACATCAAGTGGCTGTTAATGACTTTTATATGGGTAGATATGAAGTTACTCAGGCACAATGGGAAGCCGTAATGGGTTATAACCCCAGTAAATTTAATGATTGTGCCAACTGTCCCGTAGAACAAGTGAGTTGGCTTGATTGTCAAGTATTCATTGACTCACTCCGCTCACTAACGGGTAAAATTTTCAGACTACCCTCTGAGGCTGAATGGGAGTATGCCGCAGCAGGGGCAAACCCTATTAAAGCATATCAATATGCTGGTAATAATAACTTAGAAAACATAGCCTGGTATGGTACAAATTCAGAAAAAAAAACTCAACCCGTAGGAAAAAAGAGACCGAATGAACTCGGTATATATGATATGTCAGGTAATGTCTGGGAATGGTGCTTAGACGAGTATAAAAATAATACATATACCAACACACCACACAATTTTGAAAATCCTGTTTTGAAAGACAAACTAATAGTAAGATTAGAACAAGGTATGAACTTTAATGACAGAGCAAAAATACCTAATACCGTGCAGAGAGGTGGCTCTTGGTATGATACTGACGCCTATTGTGCTATTGGATTTAGATATTATGCTAATCCAAAGAGCAAAAACCCTATCACGGGTCTTCGTCTAATTTATGTTTCTGAATAACTTGATTTATCAAAAAAATGACCCAAATCAAGCAGTATTCAAACTGAATCAATCATTTAACCTAAACCTATAACAAACTATGTCGAAGCAACTTATTATCTTTTACTTTACTTTCTTTTTGTTGATTTATCATAGCAAGGCACAGAACTACAATGTACCAAAAGGAACTGTTTTGCATATTTTTACTGCTGATATGCAAAAAGCACTCATCACTACTAAAGCGGGCGAAGTACAACTCTGGGATTTTGAGCAACAAAAAAGTCAAAAAATAATGCCAATATCTAGAAAAATCCAACTTGCGGCTTTTTCACCCGATGGTTCTTTGTTGGCTTTCAATATCCGAGGAACAGAAGTGTTAATTTGGCATATTATCAATTCAAAATTACTTACAAAATTTAATACACCAAAGACAGATATTCTCTGTTTAGCCTTTTCTTCCAATGGTAAATTTGTAGCCACAGGTACACAAGACCAGAGAGTTATACTGTGGGATAAAACTGGAAAACAATTAAAACAATGGGAGGTCTCAGATTTCCCTATACGAGCATTAAGTTTTTCCAATGATGACGAGCTTATTGCAACTGGAGGTGTTGATAAACTGATTAAAATATGGAACTTGAAAGGAAATTTACATCAAACGCTCACTGGACATAATAGTTCAATTACTGCACTTTGTTTTTCAAGAGATAAGCAAAAAATTTATTCTATAAGTGAAGATAAAATACTCAAAGTATGGCATGTGGACGGTAAAGAAATTAGTAGTAGCCCAATAAATTTCATACCTACTCATGTTATGCTAGATAAAAACCAAAATGTGGTAATTTGGAATAGCTCAGGAGAATTGAAAGTGATAAATCCTAACTTATTACTACAAGCCAAAAATACACCTAATAAAATACTTACATCCCAACGTAAAATTACTAACAGGAACAGCAATGTCAAAAATTATACAGAAGTTATTGACAGTATATCTTTTAACATGATATGGGTTGATGGAGGAAGATTTACCATTGGCTGTACTAACGAACAGGGAATAGATTGTGAGGATAATGAGTTGAAAACTAGAAATCTAATCATGCCAGATTATTACATTGCTGAGACAGAAGTTACTCAAAGCTTATGGCGTGCAGTGATGGGAAATAATCCAGACGAATTACACAACATAAATTGTGATGAATGCCCTGTTGATAACTTAAGTATTGAGGATATTGATAAATTCATTAGAAAATTGAATGAATATACAGGTAAAGAATATACTATTCCTACAGAAGCTCAGTGGGAGTATGCTGCAAGAGGTGGAGTTGCAAGTAAATCATATAAGTATTCAGGTAGCAATGACATAGATGAAGTCGCTTGGTATTATGATAATTTTAGAGATGTAAAATATGGTGAACAAGGCTCTACACATCCTGTTAAAACCAAGCAACCCAATGAGCTTGGTTTGTATGACATGAGTGGCAACGTATGGGAGTGGTGTAAGGATTGGTACACCCAAGATTATAAAAACTATCCTGTTGATAAAGGTATATTCTATGTAGTAAGAGGTGGTGGTTGGCGTATTGGAAAAGAGTTTTGCCGTGTTTCCTATCGGAGTTATTTCATTCCAAGTTACCGTCGTGATAGTATTGGAGTTCGTCTTGCACATAAAAGTAAATAGAAATATACCTATTACCCATTGATTATCAACGTATTATATCTTTTTGAAAATAAATAATGATACTCTTACAAGTCTCTTAACTTACTTGATAAGGTTCAATAAAAAACTATGAAAAAATACACATTACTACTCTGCATCTTAACGATGAGTTTTGGAGTATTCTCACAAGTTCCAAAAAATACCCGAATATACGCAGTGAATGCTCAAAAGACCACAGCACTGATTAGCACTGCATCAAATAAAATACAACTTTGGGACTTTAACTTTCAGGTAGGTAGAGAGTTTGGCTTATTTACACGTGCTATTCGTAAAGCTATTTTTTCTCCAGATGGGAGATTGATACTTGTCAGCACCTTAGGTAAAGAAGCACAGCTATGGCGTACCGATGGTACATCAGTAGCTACACTTAGGGGACACGAATATGATATACTAAGCATGACTTTTTCAGAGGATGGCGAATACATCGCAACTACAGGTCAAGACCAGCACATCATACTTTGGAATAAGCAAGGAAAAAAACTCAGAGAATGGGAAGGCTCTAATTTCCCTTTGCAAGCAATTACTTTCTCGCCCGATGGCAAAACACTTGCCTCAGGTGGCTTAGATAATTTGATTAAATTATGGGACATGGAGGGAAATCTTCAAAATACCATCAAGGGGCATCAATCTGGCATTACAGCACTCTGTTTCTCTCTTGATGGAAAAGAAATCTATGCTGGTGATGCCAATAGAACCCTAAAAAGGTGGAATTTGCAAGGAAATGAAATGGATAGTAAGTCTTTGAATATAGTACCCACACATATTGAAATGGATAAAGAAAATCCACAACACTTGATAATCTGGGAAAGCACTAGCAAAGGGATTGTAATAGAAAAACAACTAGAAGTACTCATTAGAAAATTTGATTTTATTAACCCAATCTCAGAGCCAGACCCTATTATAATTCCAAAAGTGATACAAGACATAAAAATGGTACTGGTAGAAGGAGACAACATTACGCTAAATTATACCAAAAATAAAGATTATGTAACAATTCCTGATTTTTATATAGGGGTCTATGAAGTAACCCAAGCCCAATGGCAGGCAGTAATGGGTAATAATCCTTCAGAGTTTAAAGATTGCCCTAGTTGCCCCGTAGAAAATGTGAGTTGGGAAGATTGCCAGCAATTTCTTAAAGAGTTAAATCACCTGACAGGATTGAACTATCGCTTACCAACCGAGGCCGAGTGGTACTATGCCGCAAGTGGAGGCAAGAAGAATCAAAAATACATGTTTGCTGGTAGCAATAATATTGATGAGGTAGCTTGGTACTGGGAAAATTCTGGTACTAAGACTCCCAAGAAAAAATGGAAAGAAGAGTTTATAAAGACCAATCCAACACAAGGAAAAACACATCCTGTTGGGAGAAAAAAACCCAATGAATTGGGTATTTACGACCTGAGCGGCAATGTATTGGAATGGTGTCAAGACTGGTTTGTTCCAACACCCATAATCACCACTAAATTTAATCCTAAGGGGCCAAATAGTGGTGTAGCACGTTGTCTCCGAGGTGGTTCTTGGATATATCCTGCAAATTATTGTGCCACCAGAGCACGTGGAGGAAATAATCCATTAAAAAGAGAATTTGATAATGGCTTACGTTTAGTGAGAACGCCTTAGAAGGGATAATTGATGTTGATTTAGTAAAAGCCATGTTCTTTGTTTACGCTATGGTCTATGGTTGAGAAAGTTTATTTTGTAGTTTTTCTGATTATGAGTAGCATAAATCATTAGCCAAATTTGTATCATAAAAACTGCAACACACAAGACCGCCTAAGAGAAATAGGTAGTAATGATGGCAAATAGATATTTTGTGACCTTTGAGGTCAAGTATTATAAAATGTGAATCTCAAAAGATATATGTGTGTTTGTCTTCACATTTCATAACACTAAACTAAGTCTGAGAGAGTATTAATCTTATGAATTCATAGGCTTAGCTACTCTTCTTTTTTATTTATTCTTTTCCATTTTAGCCCTTAGACGGTCTATTAGTGTACGATTATGTACTTTTGTTGCTATTTTTTGTTCATACTGGTTAGGTAATAATTCATAAAAATAGCCTTCGTGATAGACAAATATTTTTTGCTGTCTGCCAACGGTAAGAGAGATAGGGCTAAACTCAAAATCTGTACTTGAGAATATCTGCTCATCATAGTGTTGATAACGCAATTGGTTTTGCTTATATTGCTGGTCTAATGAAAGTTCTCCACTACCATCAAGAACTCCTTTGAGTTCATCTTCGGCATTGATTTCAAAGGTATAAGCATCTTCTTCTTCATCAGGATAGTAAAACACCAATTCTTCCACTTGTGTTTCAGTTTGTTGGCTATCTTGTACCACAGCGGGTTTTGTAATGGTATTCTTTGCAAGCACTGGTTCTTGTGTAAAATCTGTGCTGACTACGACAGTAGTAGCAGTAGGGCTTTCTTCTTTGACTACAGCTTTGTCTTGAATTTCTTCTTTTTTTACTCCGCCAGTAGCTTGTTTTGTAGTCTTTTGTGTTTCTGTTATAATGTTATTACTAGTTTGGGTAACTTCTAATTTGGTCTTATTAACTATGGGTGGCATTAAACTCACTGAGAAGATTCCTAATAGTAAAAGAGCCGCTGCACTTGTGAGCCAAATCCACCTTGTGCGCTTGTGTCTGCTTCCTTGATATACGTTAATATTGCTCAGACGTGCTTTTATTTGTGCTTTTCGCATGCGCTGCAGCTGCTGTACTGTTTCTTTTTTGATTTCTAGGTCTTGTCTTAGTACAGGGTCTTTTTGAAGTATTTGCTCAAATATTCGTTTTTCAGTTTCACTCAGGCTATTGCTCAGGTAGTCATCTAGTTTTTCTGAATAGTATTGCTTGTCCATAGTTTTAATCTAAGAAATCTGTCGCTTTGTATTTTGATTTGATCAATTTGTCTAATTCTTTTTTACACTTGTATTTTTTGGTTTTGGCAGTATCAGCATTAGCAAAGCCAAGTTTGTCTGCAATTTCCTGCATAGACATATTATCAAAGTAATAATACATCAATACTTGCCTGCAGGTTTCACCCAAGCTATTAATAGCATCTTGAATGATTTTTTCCCTTTCTTTTTTGTCATCATTGTTGATGTCTTCGGTTTCTTTGACTTCATTTGAGAGTTTAGCCTTACGGTCAAGTTCTTTTCGCCACAAATTTAGACATACGCTGTACAAATAAGTACTTATTTTTGAAGTAAGCACAAATTCATCTTTTCTTGCTTTTTGCCAAAACACAATCAAAGCCTCTTGATAAATGTCTTGTGCTTCTTCTTCTGTACCGTTATTGTTGATGATAAGTCTAGTCATCATCTTGTAGTTTTTTTTGTAAATGAAGTCTAAGGCTGATTCATCTCCATTTCTTATTTTCTCCAAGACTATACTATCTTTCATTTTAAAAAAAAGCTATGCTTTTGGGCATTGATACGACTGAAAAACTATTAGTAACCTAAGAAAATCAATTATTTTTAATGCCTGGCTCAGATACATGTAATATCTAAGTTGAATCATAATGATTGGCTGGTGCTAGATTACTTTTATGGCTTTATCTTGATATTGCAAGTAAATTTCTTTCTGAACACACTTCTTGATTACTTAATAGATTATTAACGAATATTAAGTAATCTTAGTTATTTTTTTGCAGAATATCTATTTATAGACAGAAATATTTACCTGAAATTCAATCGCTTTATCACAAACATCTAATAACCGAACTCTTAGTAAGTAGTTTAGCTTTACGCTTATCAGTCTATTTGATAACTTTTTTTTAGTTAGTCTTACGCTATGCCGCAGGCATAAGTTTTTCAAAATCAATGTATCTACATCTTACTTTTAACCTTAGCTTGGGAAAGATAATTTACCCAAAGATACATTTATTAGTGTAGGTTGATTGACATTGTTACCCTGCCCTTTTAAATTTTGATAAGCAAGCCATGCAAAAAGCAAAGCTTCTTTTGCTTCGACAGGTATGCCCAATACATCAAAAGGCTCAATACTTACGTCAGGTAACTGATACCTCAGGCGTTGAAGTAAAAAATGATTCAATGCGCCTCCTCCACTTACCAATACCCTTGCAAATGAAGGAAGTCTTTTCAAAGCTACTACTACCGACTGTACGGTCAGTTCTGTGAGTGTAGCTATCAAATCCTGTGGCTCGAGTGCCAGAGTGGGTACTTTGCTCTGCACTTCGTGAAGCCACTCCTCATTAAATACTTCTATACCTGTAGTTTTTGGAAAAGGTTTTTTAAAAAAATGGTGCGTTAACAAAGCTTCAAGTAAGGCATCATTCACCTTACCTTTTGCAGCAATTTTCCCTCCCTCATCAAAAGATTTATCAAGATAATACCGTCTTACAGCAGCGTCTATGAGTGTATTGGCAGGACCAATATCGCTCACCAGTAGTGCCTCGGCCGTGGCTTTGCGCGGCAAATAAGTAAAATTGGCGATACCCCCTAGGTTAAGTAGCACTCGGGCTTCCTCTATGCTTGAAAACAAATGATAATCTCCATAAACTGCAAGTGGTGCACCCTCTCCACCTGCAGCAATGTGTTTTTGCCTGAAATCACTCCAAGTAAGTATGCCCGTCTGGTGAGCAATGCGGTCGGCATCTCCAATTTGCAAGGTAGCGTGTGGCAAATGAGGCTGCTGGTGCTGATGCTGAGGTGCATGATAAACGGTCTGCCCATGACTAGCAATCAGGTCTATATCAGCAGATGGTAGTTGCCATTTTTTTAAGGTAGCCAAAATAGTGCTTGCATACCAATCTCCCAAAAAGCCATTCAAAAGGCAAAGCCGCTCTTGGTCAATATTTTTTTTTGAAAATACTTCCCTAATAAAGTGCTGTAAATCAGGTGTATAGGCTTCTGTATGGTAGTGAGTAAGTTGATACTGTACCGATACTTCATTCCCCCCAAACTTACAAACAGCCAAGTCTAGCCCATCAAGGGAAGTGCCTGACATAAGCCCTAGCACCGTAATTTCTTCTTTTTGAGCTATTTCATAAAGTTTGATTATATTTTTATTCATAAATGTTCATTTAATTTTATTCTAAAAAATATGATTTCAAGGAAATTTAGTATTCTTTTGCAATATTAACATAATTGGAAAATTATCTCAGAAATTTAAAGTTTTCTCTTCATTCTTTCATAAAATTATCAATGATGCTTGAAATGTCTATTGACCCTACTCCCGAACAGGTAAAAACCATGATGCTGCTGCCGTATGAAGGAGAAATTGTGATGCTTAATCTTATCAAATTCAAACCTTTTGTAGAAGAAATGCAATGCAGCGGTGCCGAGCTGTATGCACGTTACAGCCAAGCCGCCGCACCTTTTCTCAAACGAGCTAAAGGACGTGTACTTTGGTATGGAAAAGGACTAAGCAACCTAATTGCACCCAAAGATGAGATTCAATGGGATAAAGTCATCTTAGTCATTTATCCTTCAAAAGATGTTTTTCTAGAGATGATTAAGACCCCCGACTACCCAAGCAGCCTAAGAACACAAAGTCTGACAAATGCACGTCTTTTTGTTATGAGTCAAGAGACAATCAATGCCCAATAAGAAAAAGTTAGTACTTAAATATTGTTAATTCTATGCCTGAAATGAAAAAAATACTCTATGTAGAAGATGATGCTATCAATGCACTCATCATTGAAAAATTACTCAATAAAATCTATGAAATCAAAATAGCGCGCTCTAAAAAAGCCTGCTTGGAAATACTTGATAAACAAGATTTCGACTTGATACTCACTGACATCAACCTGGGTGAAAGCAATGAAGATGGTATCTTATTAATGAAAAAAATCAAAGAAATACCCCAATACAAAGCCGTGAAAATAGTAGCCGTTACTGCTTTCGCACTACCCGAAGAACAGGCAAAATTTCTTGAAGAGGGTTTTGATGCTTATATTTCAAAGCCTCTCGAGGAAAATGAATTAAAAAATACAATTAAGACCTTGCTTGAAAGTAAATAGCCCTGAGTGCAAGTCAAATTGACTTCCTTATGCCCTCTCTTGAGGAGAAGAGGTGAGGTGGCTAAAAGGGGAAATTTGACTTGCACCCATAGCCCTACTTGTTAGATTGCTAAAATTCAAAAATGATGATAACTTTATTGTTTTACACATCTCTGATGGTAGTACAATTACAATTAGCATCTGTCTGGTTGATTCTTAAATATGCAGTACCCAAATTTCTTATTTGACACTGCTGCTAAGGCAAGTGTAAATTATGATTTATAAAATGTGACTCTCCAAAGCTATCATTATCAGCAACTTATAGGTCAAAATAATCGTAATTATTGTTTACACCTTCCTAAACTTTAGCCTAAGAAACTGTGAAGTCCTTTTTTTCATTCTACTTGAATTTTGTTATATTTACTCTCAAAATAATTCAAACATTTTGGCTGTGTTTGAGATTTGAAAGATACATTATGAATTAAACAAGAAAAAGATGTCAAATACTACTACCATTATTCGCAATGGAACTTTTTTTGATGGCACGGGTGCTAAAGGACGCGCTACTGATGTACTGCTCAAAGATGGCAAAGTAGCAGAAATCGGCAATAAAATCCCTACACCTGAGGGGGCGAAAGAAATCAATGCCCAAGGCAAATGGGTTACTCCTGGCTTTTTGGACATTCATACCCACTATGATGCCGAAGTAGAAGTACTGCCCGGGCTAGAAGAATCAGTAAGACACGGTACTACTACGGTTGTTTTTGGCAACTGCTCGCTCTCCAATGCTATTGGCTCAGAGCAAGATATGCTAGAGCTTTTTAGCCGAGTAGAAAATATGCCTACCGAAGTACTCCGTAAATGGCTCAAAGATAAAATCACTTGGAAGACCTCTGCAGAGTATTATGAGCACCTTGACACACTACCCGTAGGGCCTAATATTGCCAGCTTTATTGGGCACTCTAATGTGCGCATTGCCGCAATGGGCTTTGAGCGAAGCCTCACTGTAAAAAAGGCAAATGAAAGCGAACTCAAAAAAATGGACAGTATCGTAACCGAAGCCATGGAAGCGGGCTATTTAGGGCTTTCTATTGATATGTTGCCTTTTCATCGTATGCTGGGAGAGTACAAAGAAGAGTACAAAGGAATTTCAGTACCCTCACAACAGGCAAGTATCAAAGAGTACCGCCGACTGGCTGACATCGTGCGCCGCTTTAATAGAGTCTTACAGGCTACACCCAATGCAGTAGATAAAAAATCAGTGCTGCACCTGCTTCGCATGAGTTCGGGCTTGTTTCAGAAGCCCCTCAAAACAACCATTGTAGCTGCCCTTGATGTAAAATCAGACAAAAAAATACACTTGCTTGCCACAGGTCTGGCAGAGTTTGCCAACAATGTCTTGGCAGCCAATGTACGCTGGCAAGCACTTGCCGAGCCTTTTTTGAACTATGCAGACGGCCCTATTACTCCGCTTTTTGAGGAATTTCCTTCTGCTGTAAAAGCCATAGGCGCAAGCCCCGAGGAGCGCAAGGCAATGTTTGCCGACCCTGCCTTCCGAAAGTGGTTTAGAAAAGACTGGAACCATAAGGCAGCCTCAGTATTTCCACGCCGACTAGATGATATGTGGGTAGAAAAGTCGCCCATTGGCAATCATATTGGAAAATCATTTGCCCAAATAGCCCAAGAAGAAGGTAAAGATGCCTTAGACCTATTTATGGATTTGATTGCTGAATACGATACAGGTATCCGTTGGTACAGTGCCGTAGCCAATCACCGCCCCAAAGAGCGTCTTCGCTTGCTGGCACACCGCACTACTATTCCAGGCTTTAATGACTCAGGAGCGCACAATGTCAATATGGCTTTTCAAGATGGCTCTTTACAAGTGCTTCGACAAGCACTCGAGAATCCTGATGTGCTACCTATTGAAAAGGCGATTTATAGACTAACCAAGATGGCTGCTGATTGGATTGGTTTTGATGCAGGCTCGCTTATTAAGGGCGACCGTGCTGATGTGGTAGTGCTTGATCCTGAGAAGCTCAAAACTAATCTAGGAAGCCCCATTGAAGATTATGATGAACGCCTTGGCGGTTCAATGCGCCTTGTAAAACGCTCTGAGGGAGTCATCAATCACGTATTTATCCGTGGAGAAGAGGTATTTAATGAGCAGGGTTTTCATCAAGAGCTAGGCAAGCGTAAATTTGGGCAATTGCTGCGCTCAAAACACTGATAAAAGGAAATCAAGAAATCAAAAAAGGCCAGAAAATTAGATTTTCTAGCCTTTTTTTATCAGTTTACATAAGGAGACAATCAGTGTTTAATTTTTAGGTACAATACCCATTTTGCGTAGCACACGGTCAGAGATATTGTCGGCTTTTACGATGGTATAGCAAGCCTCAGCACGGAAGATGAACTGATAACCAGCTTCTTTGGCTACTTCGTTGAGATTGGTTTGGATTTTCTCATAAATAGGAGCAATGAGTTTGGCTTCTTGGTTTTGTGCATCTTGCTGAACCGTCTGCTGGAAACGCTGAAAGCCTTGCTGAAGTCCTTGAAGTTCCTTTTCTTTACTAGCTTGCATAGCAGGAGTATATTCGCCTGCTTCCATTTTCTTTTGGTATTCTTCTAGCTTACGCTGAAATTCTTCTTGCTTCGCCTTGATTTCATCTTCAATTTGCTTAGAGTAGATTCTCATGTCTTCTTCGGCTTTTTTATACTCAGGCATTTGAGCAAGGACATACTGTAAGTCAAAATAACCTATTTTGGCATCAGTGATGGGGCTAAAAGTAGCTTCTTCATCGGTTACCCCTAGTTTATCACCTACGGGTTTGCCAAGGTTATTGCCAGCAGGTTCATAGAGAATGGTCTCCATTTTTAGCACATAGGTAAAGCCGTTCTCCTTTGCAGTTTGCTCTATGGTCTTTTGCACCTCGTCTAAGATAGGGTTGAGCAAATCACTTGATTTTTGCTGTGCTTTGGTTTGGGCATCTTGAGCAGCTTTTTGAAACTCTGTCTGCAATGTTTGCAGCTCAGTTCTTAGTTTTTTCTTTGCATCTTCAGAGGCGGTTCCACCCTCTTCTAGTTGTTGTAGTTGCTGTGCTTTTTGTTGTATGATGGTGCGCTGTGCATCTAGGTTTTCTTGTAGCTTTTTGGTGTAGGTTTCTACCTGCCCTTGTGCTTGCTTGTAGTTGGTCATCTGTGGAATGACCTTGTTAGAATCAAAATAACCTATTTTATTACTTGCTTTGAGATTGCCTTTACTTGCTGAGGCATCTGTAACAGAAACACCCATTTTTTTGAGTACAGCATCAGAGAGGTCATTATCTTGTACTTCAAAGATAGAAGCTTCTTTACGTAAGATACAGATTCCTCCTTTTTCGGCAGCTACATCATCTACGGCTTTTTTGAGTTTTTCTTCTAAGGGTTTGAGGCGTTTGCTGAGTTCAGAGCTATATTCTTCCTGCAAAGAGCTTTGTAATTCTTGCACTTGTTTTTCCATTTCTTGCAGCTCTAGGTAGCGAGCCTGTACGAGTGCTTGATTGGGGTTGGGGGCTTGCGCCATGGCTTCCAGCTCTTTCACTTTTTTCTCAAACTCTTCTTCTTTGCTTTTGAGTTCTGCGCCTGCTTTGTTTTCATAGACTTTCATTTCGTCTTGTACGGTTTTGTATTCGGGCATTTTTTCTAGGATATAATTTACATCAACATATCCTATTTGCTGTGCTTTGGCTGTTAGGCTTGTAAATACTACAAGTAAAACCATCCAAAAAAAATAATTTGTTTTCATCTGTTCTCTAATCGGTTTAATTTTTAATTCTATTTTCTGTTTTTGTTCTCTGGGTTCTCAGGGTCTTCTTTCAAGCCTAATTCTTCCAATACTTCTTCGGTGTAGTCGTGTCGGGGCTCGGCATAGATGATGGTGAGTCCTTGAGAGTTGGTAAATATAAATTGTAAACTGTTTTTTCTTGCTATTTTTTGTACTGCTTTGTAGAGTTCTTCTTGTGCAGGTCTGATAAGTTCTTGCTGTCTTGAAAAGTATAAGCCCTCATAGCCAAATATTTGTTGTTGCATATCTTGTATTCTTTTGGCTTCTTCTTCGAGTTCTTTTTCTTTTTCTTCTATCATTTCTTCTGTCAGAAGCGGCTTTTCAGCTTCATAAGCTCCTTTTTTTTCTTGAAGTTCATCATTTTTATCTTGAATGTCTTGTCGCCATTTCACAGCAGCCTCTTGTATCTCTTTTTGTGCTTTTTGATAGGCAGGCATTTGATTAAGGATAAAATCAGCATCTATGTAGCCAAACTTTTGCGCCTGTACCGAGGAGGCAATCAAAAGCAAGAGAAAAAACAAAAAAATATTTTTAAGCATAATTAAAAAAAATAGTGAAACAGTATTGTGTTAAGGAAAATGTAAAAAATAACTTTATCATATTCACTTTTTAGATTACTGATAATAAGCGTATCAAAAAATCAGGTACTGAAAATATAAAGTATGCTGAGATTTCTTGTTTTTAGCAAGTACAAGCATACTAAGACGTATTGAATCCTTTTTGAAACCTATTTATTGCAATTTCATGTCAATTTTACATAAAAATAGCCTGTCTTGAACAAACTATATATGCTAGGAAGACTATTTGTGAATATTATTAACATACACTACGTGTGCAGTACCCAAAATCACAACTCATAATTTACACTTTCCTAATCCAACTGTTTTTTTGTCAAATAATTTTGTTCTCTTTCCTTGATGGAACTGTAAAACAGCTACTTAACTTGAAATTAACGTTCTTACATTGCTGAAAAACCCATTTTTACTCTTGCCTTACTGCAAAGATAGTGTACCGCTGTTGATTGAGTGCTGTATTTTTTAATTTACAGCATCTAAGCACAGCAAGGCACAAAGACTACTCAGCGTGCAGCAGGGACTACCTCAACTGCTGCCCTATTGTGAAGTGGAACTGCCCACCACTAAGCTGTGAACCTTGCCCTGGCACGGTATCAAAGCCATAGCCCCAGTCAAGCCCTATCATACCAAAAGCAGGCATAAAGATTCTAGCCCCAAAACCCGCCGAGCGTTTCATATCAAAAGGGTTATATTCGGCATAGTTGCCAAAGTTATTACCCCCTTCAAGAAAACTCAACACAAAGATAGTAGCTGCTGGATTGAGCGAAATAGGATAGCGAAACTCCATCACAAATTTATTATAGATTACGCCTCCATTTTGCCCTATAGGTGTGATAGAGTTATTAGGATAACCTCTGAGCCCAATGATATCTAGCCCCAATAAGAAGTTTTGTCCTGTTAGTCCATCTCCTCCAAGCACAAACCGTTCAAAAGGCCCAGCCTCTAAGTTCTGGTTATACACCCCAATATAGCCAAAATGTGCTCTTGTGTGTAGCACTAAATCGCCCACAAGGCGTGTAAACCAAGAGTTATCCAGCATCCACTTATGGTACTCAATAAATCTAAATCGCTCTGAATCTATGTTACTAAAACTCTCTTGCCTGAAAAGTGAATAAGGCGGTGTAATATTAACACTCAGCATAAGGTTAGAGCCGCTACGGGGGAAGGTAGGGCTATCAATACTACTTCTATTGACGGTTGTATTGAACGAGAAATTCTCAAAAGTACCATCTCTGAGTGTATTAGAAATAGGGAAATTCTGCAAACCGTAGCGTAAATAAGAAAGCGAATTAGAGAGCGTAAAGAAGTTATCTGGCCAAGTCAAGCGTCTTCCCAAACTAAGTGTAGCTCCTGATACCTGAAGACTTCCTAATACCTCATTGGTAAAAGTAATCTGGCGCTGTACCGAGTGGCTCAGGTTAATACTGAAAGAGTTGGGTTTGCGTCCACCTAGCCACGGCTCGGTAAAAGTAAGTGAATAGGTCTGAAATCTACGCCCATTTGCTTGAAAGCGCAATGCTACTCGCTGCCCATCTCCTGAGGGCAGTATGCCTCCCCACTCTTTGAACTTAAATATTTTTTTGGCAGAGAAATTATTGAATACTAGCCCTAGCGTACCCACAAAACCAAATACACCTCCCCAACCTCCAGAAAGTTCTATCTGGTCGCTCGGTTTTTCTACCAAGGAGTACTCAATGTCCACCGTACCATCTTGCATATTGGGGATAGGGTTTAAGCCAATTTGCTCAGGGTCAAAATAGCCTAGTGTAGAGAGTTCTCTTTGAGAGCGAATAAGGTCAGTTCGGCTAAACTTTTGCCCTGGAATAGTGCGTATCTCTCGCAAAACCACCTTGTCGCTGGTTTTGGTATTGCCATTGATGATTACTTTGTTGATGTTTGCCTGCGGCCCTTCATAGATTTGCATTTCTAAATCTACTGAATCGCCTACAATGGCAATTTCTACGGGTTCTATGTTAAAAAACAAATAACCATCATCCATATACAGCGAGGTAATGTCTAGGTCAGTAGGGCTAAAATTGAGTCTTTTCTCGAGGTTCTCAAGGTCATAGACCTCTCCCTTCTCAATACCCAATACACGGCTGAGGGTAGCGTCATCATAGACATAGTTGCCGTGCCAAGTGATGTTTCGGTAGTAGTATTTTTTTCCTTCATCTAGGCGAATGGTGATGCCTATGTTATCCTGGTCTATATTATAGATACTGTCTCCCAAGATACGCGCATCTCGGTAGCCTTGAGACTGGTAGTATTTGATGATTTTTTCTTTGTCTTCTTCGTATTTTGATTTTACAAATTTGGAAGAGGCAAACAATCTAAATTTCTTTTTAGATTTGGTTTTAGATTTTTTGGCTAGTTTTTTATCGGTTATCTCCTCATTGCCCACAAAAGAGAGGTCGGCTACTTTTACCTTTTTACCTTTATTGACATTTACCTTGAGC
Source organism: uncultured Cytophagaceae bacterium (assembly GCA_964480455.1). Classification (GTDB taxonomy): domain Bacteria; phylum Bacteroidota; class Bacteroidia; order Cytophagales; family Microscillaceae; genus JAABSX01. The sequence continues at coordinate 6,434 of CAYZQI010000020.1, read as the reverse complement.
AAGACGCTGTTAGAGATAAGCGTATCTTTGACTTGGACTATGTTTACATTGGCATTGAGAAAGCCTTTTTCTTGAAAGTGATTTTCGATTTTCTTTTTGGTGTTTTTGAGCAAACTAGGCGTAATGATTCTCCCCACAATAAGCGAGGTAAGGTCTTTGACGGTTTGTATTTCTCCTTTTCTGACTCCGTTCAGAAAGAATCGGCTCAGTTTGGGGCGTTCACTAAGCTCTATGTTTAAAAATACCTTATCACCCTCAAAGCGGTCGGCAGTGATGCTTACATCACCCAGAATACCTTGTCGCCACAGTTTTTTGAGCGCATCACTCAGCTTGGGGTCAATGGGTAGCTTCACCTTGTCGCCCACTTTCAGCCCTGAGAGCGAGATGAGGGCGGTAGGGTCAAGGTATTGAATCCCAGAGACTGTAATTCCTCCGATTTCGTATTCTTTGGGTTCAAGGTTTCTTGTACGTTGTGCGTATAGCTCGTGGCTGGCTACTATTAGTAGCAATAAACTAATTATCCAGTATTTTTTCATTGTATTTTTAGTGCTTTATTTGTTCACTTGTTAAACCAAATCTTCTTTCTCTGTGCTGATAGTCTAAAATTGCTTCGTAGAGATGCTCTCTGCGGAAGTCGGGCCATAGGATAGGCGATATAAATATTTCTGAATAGGCAATTTGCCATAGCAAAAAATTGCTGATGCGCATTTCTCCACTTGTGCGGATAACGAGCTCAGGGTCGGGTATGCCTGCGGTATCCAAGTATTGACCAAAAGTGTCGGGGTTAAGGTCTTCGGGTGTTATGTTTCCCTCTTGGAGTTGTTTGATGATTCTGTTGGTTGCCCGTATGATTTCGCTACGCCCGCTGTAGCTTAGTGCTAAGATGAGGTTTAGCCCCGTATTTTCTTTTGTGGTTATTTTTGCCTCTTCTAGCCCTCTTTGGCACTCCTTGGGTAAGCTGCTTAGGTCGCCTATGGTAGTAACTTTTACTTTGTTTTCATGGAGGTTTTTTACTTCTTTATTGATAGAATTAACCAAAAGCTGCATCAAAGTATCAACTTCATAGCGTGGTCTTTTCCAGTTTTCGGTAGAGAAGGCATACAAAGTAAGATGTGCAACCCCTAGCTCCCCTGCGGCTTCTATGGTGTCGCGTACTGCTTTGATGGCGTTTTTATGTCCAAACACACGCATTGCTCCTTTTTTCTTTGCCCATCTGCCATTTCCATCCATAATAATTGCAATATGCTTTGGAAGTTTGAGTGGGTCAATCAATTCTTTTTTGACTACATCCATCATTACTACATTGATACAGCTTAAACAAGTGTGTTTCTTTGTTTTGATTATTGGTCAGTACATCATCAAAAACGCAAAACACAGCATTTACTACTGTCGCTGAGTGCACATCAGCCAAGCCACCTCTAAAATACGAACGTGAGAGGTTCTTGACAGATTGATTTTGCAAAAGTAATCATAAGAACCCGACAAACAAAAATTTGTACCTTAGTTCGTGCTTACTTGCTCGCAAGACGTGTTAAAGTTTCTTAAAAGTTGCCTGAGTGGGAGAAAAAATCTATTGTGCATAGATTGGGAAGCACACACTTTACAAGATGCTTGTTGGGTAGCTTGAGCGCATAGAAGGTAGCCTTTGAGTTGAAAGAAATAAAATAAAGTGTAAGAAGTGCAGTTAGTACTCTCATCTGCACAAATTTATTGAGCTATTAAGGATTATGTAAATAGTCAGACAGCATTAGATATTATCTTGATGAATGAGTATTTTGCTCACCCCATAGCCCATAAGTTGCAACCTATGGGCTGTGAAATGAGCATTTTGTGGGCTTACGGAAGCTTTTTTATCTAAGCCATTCAAAATTTTGCCTAAAATACTTTTTATATAACTCCACACTTGGATAAGTGTGATGCCTCAGCAACACACCTATTAAGCCTTCTCAATGCCCTGCTTCGGCAGAGGCATGCTCGCCGCGTGTTTCGCAGTGCCATAGACCTTGTTCCTTTTTCATAGGCTTTTTTCGGTCGCTGGGATTGGAGTTGTCCAGCATTTTTTGGATTAGCCTTGCCCTTTCTTGGCGGATTTCAGCCTGTTTTTTAGCATCTTGCATTTGGTCAAAATAGACTGTACCATCTATAAAAGTTTTATCTACTATGGCATAGATAGAGAGCGGGTGGTCTGTCCAGAGTACAAGGTCAGCATCTTTACCTACTTTGATGCTGCCCATTTGCTTATCTAGGTGCAAGAGTTTGGCAGGGTTAATTGTAATCATATTGAGGGCATCTTCTTCCGACATACCGCCATATTTTACAGCTTTGGCGGCTTCTTGATTGAGTCTGCGCCCCATTTCGGCATCATCAGAGTTGATGGCAGTTACTACACCGTTGTTGTGCATCAGCACAGGGTTGTAGGGGATAGCATCTTTTACTTCGTATTTGTATGCCCACCAGTCAGCAAAAGTAGAAGCCCCTACGCCGTGGTCTTTCATCTTGTCGGCAAGTTTGTAGCCTTCCAAGATGTGTGTAAAAGTATTGACCCTGAAGCCATATCGCTCGGCTACTTTGATGAGCATATTGATTTCAGACTGCACGTAAGAGTGGCAAGTAATGAAGCGTTTTTTATTTAGGATTTCAACCAGGGTTTCTAGTTCTAAATCTTTGCGGTAAGGCTGCCCACTTGCTTTTGCCTTTTCATATTCTCTTGCTCTTGTGAAGGCATCTTCATAGACTTGCTCTACGCCCATACGGGTTTGTGGGAAGCGAATGGTAAACTGCTCGCCCCAGTTGCTTTGTTTTACATTTTCGCCGAGGGCAAATTTGATAAAGCCATCAGCCCCTTTTATTTTCATTTCTTCGGACGTTTTTCCCCAGCGCAATTTGATGATGGCAGACTGCCCACCGATAGGATTGGCTGACCCGTGCAAGAGTTGGGCAGCCGTTACGCCTCCTGCCAACTGTCGGTAGATGTTGATGTCTTCGGAGTTTACTACATCTCCAATGCTTACTTCTGCACTACTTGATTTGCCGCTTTCATTTACCCCTCTACTGATGGCGATGTGCGAGTGTTCATCTATGATGCCTGCGGTGAGGTGTTTTCCTTTGCCATCTACCACTTCCGCTCCTCCTGCATTGAGATTTTTACCTATTTTAGCTATTTTTCCATTTTCTACCAGCACATCAGTATCTTGCAAGATGCCCTCAGCTTCGCTTGTCCAGACGGTTGCATTTTTGATGAGGTAAGTTTTTGCTTGTGGTACGGTTTCATTGCCGTAAGCCACAAAAGGATACACTACTTTTCCTAGGGCAGGGGTTGTATCTGCGGTTTTCTTTTCTTCTTTTTTCTTGGGTTCTATATTTTTTTGGAAAGTTGCTTTCCAATCAAATGCTTGCCCGTTTGCAAATTCTCCTTTTCCTTGAAGGTTTTTGCCTTGCTGCCAGCCTGAAAGTCTTACTACTCCATTTCCCCCTTTGGGCGTGTAGCTAAGCGTAATAGATTCACTAATTTGCTTTCCTTTGGCTTTTAGGGTATCTGCGCCTATCACAAAAGTAAAGCTAGGGCTTTCTATTTCACCTTCTACCATCAGTGTGTTGCCGATGTTTGTACCCATGGTGAGGGCATACTGCCCGCGCAGGTCGTTCTCGGTAGGTGTGCTGATGAGGTAGCGATGGCCTTGTACCCAATTTTCGTAGATTTTGGTATCTTCCTCAAAAATATCCCCTGAGCTAATGAAAAGATTAGCAATTTTTCCTTTTTGGAGGTCGCCAAGTTGGGCGGTCATATTGATAAGCTGTGCGGGAGTAGCGGTCAATGCTTTGAGGGCAGTCTTCTTATCCAAACCCATTTTGATAGCCGTGCGGATATTTTTCATAAAATCGCCCATATTTTTTAAGCCATCAGCAGTGAAGGCGAAGTTTATGCCATTTTTGGCAAGCAGGGCAGGGTTACTTGGGGCAAACTCCCAGTGCTTTAGCTCACTGAGGCTCACCACACGTGCATCTAGAGGGTCGCTTACGTCATAAGCACCAGGAAAGTTGAGCGGTAACACCAACGAAGCACCTGTTGCTTTGATAGCTTCAATGCGTTGGTAAGCATCTTGCCCTCCTACTATGATGTATTGCTGCCCAAATTCATCTCCTATTTTGTCTATACGCAAGACCTCGGCCCAGTTGCTTGCATTAAAAAATACAGGTAAGTTTTTTTGTTGGTTAAATGCCTCGAGAGAGAGGTTGTGTTCTACTTTACTCCCTCCTTTATCATACCAATCAGCATCTAAGTAAGTTTGCCTAATGATGGCAATGTAGCCCATTTGCGAGCTAGGATAAGTTTGTGCAGAAGTGCCTTTGTCGAAAGCAAACTGATTAGCTACTTTGTCTTTGAGCGTAATTTCTTGTGTTTTTCCTTCATGGAGGCTCATCAAGGCACTTGTACCCCTGATAATACCGTCTTGCTGATGCGTGAGTACTGCCCCAAAGCCGTGCCTACGGAGTTCAGTGGCTTTTTTGGCATCTATTTTAAACATGGTCTGGGCATCTACTTCGGGCTTAATGGCTTCATTCCAAGCATAGGCACCTTGCTTCTTGCTTTCAATTTGTACACTTCTGCCTCTTTGTGTGCGTTGGGCTTTGGGTATGCCGTAGTGGCTGTAGAGGTCAATAAAAGAAGGGTAAATAAACTTACCTTTGAGGTCTATCTCTACTGCACCACTTGGCACGGCTAAATTTTTGCCATAATTTATGACTTTACCTTCTTTGATAATGAGGGTAGCATTTTCCATTTGTGTTTGGAAGTCTATTTGTAGTGTGGCATTGGTAAAGGCATAATGTGAGGTGCGGTCGTCTCTTACGCCATTGACGGGGGCGGTTTCTTGTGCTTTTATTAAAAAACTCAGGGTAAGCAACCAAAACAAGAAGGCTAAGGTATATCTTTGTGTCATACGATTAGGTTTAAATGAGTATTATTTTCCAATAGAAATTTACGTAAGTTCAAATATGACAAAAAAAAGAAGAAAAACCCCAAATTTTATTTCATTATTTTTTCTAAGTTTTTTGTTAAACTTTAACTTTGCTTGTCAAAAAGCTGAATTTACACCCGATAAAATAATCTCTTCTCAAACTATGACCTCTATCTTGATAGAGATGCACCTTGCAGAAGCCTATATCATAGAAAGTCGATTCAAGATTGAAGACTCGGCGAGGGTTGCTTTCAAGCAAATGGAAAAAGAGATTTTCAAAAAATACAATACGGACTCAAGCCGCTATGCGCGCAGCTATCAATACTATGCCCTCAACATAGAAAAATTAGACAAAATCTACTCGGCAGTAGTGGATAGCCTGAGTGAAAGAGAAAATCAACTGAAGCAAACTAAAAAAATAAAAGAGGCTAAAGAAATCGCAAAAGAAAAACAACAACAACCCATCAATGCCAAACGTTCTGAGCTGTCTAAGGAAATCAAACAAACTTCGCAAAGTATCAAAAAATAATTTTGAATTATGACTCAGACCTCTGCTTTGCCTCGCCCCTTATGGTTGCGAATTTTACGCTTTTTCGGAAGATGTGTGCTTTGGGGCTTAGGCATCTTATTGGTACTGATTGTTTTGCTCAAATGGATACCTGTACTCTTCACTCCCACCATGTTTTTTGACAGTATGTCGGCTTGGTGGCAGGGCAAAGATGCACGCATTTACTATGAATGGCGAAGCTATGAAGCTATCTCAGACCATATAAAAATAGCCGTAGTTGCCTCGGAAGACCAGCGTTTTCCTACCCATGGCGGGCTTGATTTTGAGGCAATCAAGCAAGCTATGGAAGAAAACAAAACACGCTCAAAAAAGCGAGGCGCAAGCACCATCAGCCAGCAAGTAGCCAAAAATGTATTTCTTTGGCAGGGTGGCGGCTATGTGCGCAAAGCTATGGAAGTGCCACTTACTTATCTGATAGAACTAATTTGGGGCAAGAAGCGTATCTTAGAGGTTTATCTCAACATTGCAGAAATGGGCCCGCAGACCTACGGAGTGCAAGCGGCTTCTAAGCGTTTTTATCAGAAAAATGCCTCAGCACTCACTCCCATAGAAGCCGCACGCATCGCAGCAGTGCTGCCCAATCCTAAGGTTTACCTCATACAAGCTCCAAATGGTATTGTGATTTTTAGGCAAAACCATACTTTGAACCAAATGCGGCTGATGGGAGGTTTTTCTTATCTCAAAGATTTGAAGTAGTAAACTTATCAAGTTTTTAGACATTAGAGCTGTTTCTCATTGATTTCCAAGCACTTGTCATTTTACGAACCACATAGTATCATAGGAAACACGGGTATTTATTAAGAGAATTTATAGTTGCTACGATAAAACGCCATGATTCAAAGATTTTTATTAGAAATCATTAAAGAAAAAATAGTAATTATCTGATAATCAAGAAGTAACAGTTTTAT